>NC_013894.1:300115-600230 GCF_000025605.1 Thermocrinis albus DSM 14484
GGGATCCAGAGGATATAAGACCCACCTTTGAGGAGGAAGGCTACAAAGGCACCTACGTAATGGATCTCGCCAAGGAGGCCCTACAGACATACGGGGAGGAACTTTTTAAAGGAGATAGGGAAGAGACTATAAGAACCCTTTCTCAGTTAGGTATCCGTAAGATCTTAGAGGAGATATCTCAGACACTCAGCAAACTAGATGTCTCTATAGACAGTTGGTTCAGTGAGAGAAGTTTGGTGGAAGAGGGCAGAGTGGAGGAAGTCCTTTCCGTACTACAGGAGAAAGGCTACCTTTACGAGAAGGATGGTGCCATATGGTTCAAAAGTACCCTCTTTGGAGATGACAAAGACAGAGTCCTCAGAAAGTCTACGGGAGAGTACACCTACTTTGCCACCGACATAGCCTACCACTATGAGAAGTACAAAAGAGGTTACCAGCAAGTAGTTAACGTGTGGGGAGCAGACCATCACGGTTATCTGCCGCGCCTTGTGGGAGCTCTGAGAGCTCTCGGTATACCAGATCAGTGGTTAAGGGTAGAGTGGGTGCAGATGGTAAGACTCTTCAAGGGTGAAGAGGAGGTACGCATGTCTAAGAGAGCTGGGGAGTTTGTTACCTTAGAAGAGCTTATGGAGGAAGTGGGGAAAGATGCTGTTAGGTTCATCTTTTTGACAAGAAGATCCGACACACCTCTTGACTTTGATATACAACTGGCCCTTGAGAAGAGTTCTGAAAACCCAGTTTTTTACGTACAGTACGCTCACGCCCGTATACGGGGTGTGTTCAGAGAAGTAAAGACCCGGTACGGCATAGACCCGGATAACGCAGGTCTTGGAGAACATATACAGAATCTAAGGGACGAAGCAGGCGTTAAACTGTGCAAGAAATGCATCTTTCTAAAGGATACTCTGTGGGACGCCGTATCCAAACTGGCACCCCATATAATAACCTCGTGGCTCATAGAAACCGCCAAAGACTTCCACAATTACTACAACCATCACAGGGTGATGGTGGAAGACAGAGAGCTTATGCTATCAAGACTGGCCGTCTTAAAAACAGTGGAGATCTCCTTAAAAACTGCGTTAAACTTGATAGGTGTGTCTGCTCCGGAAAGAATGTGAGAGGAGGTTAAAATGAAGAGGGAGAGACTTATACTACTGGTGGGCTTACTGGTGGCACTGGTGTCCTTTTATGTGGGACTAAATCAGTGGCTCTCCAGCAAGAACCAACCTTCAACACCTGTTACCATCATGCCGGTAAAGCCCACACCTTCACCACCCCCAGCTACATCCGCACCTTCCTCAACAACAACCCCTCCCGAATCTTCGCAACAGACACAGGCTGCAACTCCTACAGAAAAGCACGTATCTCCTACTCCTTCTACCACCACCGAAGCTCATGAAAAACCTCATGAGAAGCCTAAAGAAAAACCCAAGCCTCGCCCGAAAAAGGAGTACCTGATACAGGTAGGTGCCTTCACCTACCAAGAGAATGCTCAGAAAGCCTTAGAGAAAGCCCAAAAGATGGGATATAAAGGTCATATAAAGAAGGAAGACGGGTTCTATAAGGTCCTACTGGTGGTAAAGACCGACAACATAGATGAGCACCTTCAGAAACTGAGGAAAGAGTTCGGGGGAGCTTTCGTGAAATGATACGTAGATGGCTACTCCTTTCGCTGATAGTAAGTAGCTGTGCACAGATACAGGAAAACAAAGGGGCGGAGTCAGCAAGGTACTACTACGACATGGGTATGTCTTCCCTCATATCCCGCAACTACTCGGAAGCTATAGCTAACTTATTTAGGGCTTCTCGTGAGAACCCATACGACCCAAAGATCTGGAACGCTTTGGGTATAGCTTACATGGAAGCGGGAGAATACGAAAAAGCGGAATCAGCCTTTGTAAAGGCGCTCAGTGTGGATAAGAACTTCACTGATGCTACTCTACAACTAGGCATTCTTCACTTTAGGAAGGGTGAGTATGACAAGGCTAAGGAGTATTTGCTTAAGGCTATATCTGACGAAGGTTTTCCCCAGAAACACATGGCCTTCTATTACCTGGCAAGGGTGGAAAAAGCTGTAGGGAACGAGAGAGGATATCTAGAGAATCTCAGGAAAGCTGTGGCTTATTACCCCCTCTTCTTGGAGGCACAGATGGAACTAGCTCAAGCTTACGAAAGCAGGGGGGAGTACGATGCCGCTTTAGACGTTTACAGAACTCTTCAAAGTAACGGTGTTAATTCTCCCAGCGTCCGTCTGGGAATGGCGAGAGTCTACTACGCCATGGGAGATACAGAGAAAGCTAAGGGTCTGTTGAGGGAACTGCTAGAGGATAGACAGATAGATGCTCCTACAAGATCTGCTGCTATGGATCTCCTCACCAAGGTGCTGGTAAAGGAGCAGGAACTTAAGTTGGGGATGAGAAAACCCCCTCCCCTTGAGAAACCTCAACCTTCCACACCACCGGTAAAGGAGCAGGAACATAAGCCTGTAAAGAGGTGGCGCATACAGCTGGGTGCCTTCTCTTCGAAGGAGAAGGCCAACAGCTGGAAGGAGAAACTGGAGAGAGAGCTGGGCCTTAAGGATATAACGGTGGAGGAACAAGGGGGTGTTTACAGGATATTCTACGGAAGCTTTGAAGACAGAAAAGATGCAGAGAGAGAGCTTAGAAAGCTTAGGGACCTCAACGTCTACGGTTTTATCGTTGACTGATACCTCACAGTATATGTTCCTTGGTGGAGGGTATGCGGGAGTGGGTTAATATGACCGCTTGTTTCAGAGACAGAGCAAAGGCCTTGAAGCAGGCTTCTGCCACGTGATGCAGAATTCTCCCCGAGAGAACCCTCATATGCAAGGTTATCTTGGACTCAAGAGCAAAACCTTTGAAGAACTCCCATATCAGTTCAAAGTCAAAATCCGTTATTTTGCCTCTGAGGCCTCCATCTTCGTAAAAAAAGAGAGGCCTACCACATATATCCAAACTGCACATCACCAGTGCTTCGTCCATGGGTACTATGGCGTAACCGAAACGATTTATGCCCTTCATTTCACCTAAAGCCTTTAGGAAAGCTGTACCAAGAACTATACCTGCGTCTTCTACCGTGTGGTGGTGAGAAACATGAACGTCTCCCTCTGCCTTAAGGTGTATATCAAAACCTGAGTGTCTTGCCAAAGTCTCTAACATGTGGGTGAGAAAACCCACAGGCGTCTCTATATGATACTGGCCACTACCGTCAAGATTGATCTTCGCCCATATCCTGGTTTCCTTCGTCTCCCTCTTGAACTCTGACCACCGCATCGGAGAGGTATTCTATCACAAAACGCCTCAGAGTATCCTCTGGCTTTTTATAATAGACCTTCTCCCCAAAGTCCAACCAAAACAGTCCATCTATGAGTTTTCTAAGTTTTTCCTCACCGTTGATGGATATGTACTCTTTGTAGAGCTTTATCTGATAGGGATGCCTTACACCCAACTTTCTGAGAGTTTCATCCATATCTTTACCACCCGATAACCTGACAGCGGTGTAAAGTAGGATAACCAGGTTAGCGAGAGACTTCTGTATCAAAAGAGGATGAACACCGTACCTGTAAAGGGTGTCTAAACTGACGAGAGCCTTCTCCACATTTCTCGTGAAGAAGGCTTCCAAGAAATCGAAGATGGATCCTTCACCACTGGGTACACACACTCTCCTTACATCCTCAAGGGTTATCCTCTTACCGTAGAGGGTCAGTTTATCTACCTCTGTTTTCAACATCATAAGATTGTAGGAGAAAGCCTCCAGAAGGTAGTTTAGTGCATCTTCATCTATCTGTATCCCTTCTTTCTCAAAACGTCTTTTCACCAAGTCTTTAACCTTCTTAGAGTTCAGTTTCTTGGCTTCTATTACGTCCCCCACCTCTCCTATGGTTTGGTAAGGAGGTTTTTCCAACTGTCTTTTGTCCACTTTACCTACTACGAAGAACACCTTCTTCTTCTTAAGATTTCTTGCTATCCTCAAAACCAGTTTGGGATCCTTAAGCTTCTTAAGAACTTCCTCTCCGTTCTTCACCACCACTATCTCGTGAGACTTTCCTTCAAAGAGGTTGGTTTCACCTAGCTGGTTGAGAAAATCCTCCAGGGTAAGCTCGTCCCCCCAAAGAACACGTAGGGAGGCTATCCGAGATAGTTTTTCCAGGAAAGTTTTAACCAGATACTCCTCCTCCCCTATCACTAAGTTTATGGGCTTTATTTTATCAATACTTATGTTTTTTTGATACTCCAGTATGTCCATCAGGAATGCATAGCCTTAAGGAACTCTCTGTTGTTTTTGAACTTCTTAAGTTTGTCCAGCAGAAACTCCATCGCCTCTATGTTGTCCATGGTGGCGAGGAACTTCCTGAGCACCCATATTCTCTGAAGCTCCCAATCTTCCAGCAACAGCTCCTCTTTTCTGGTTCCCGATTTCTCTATGTTGATGGCGGGGAATATTCTACGTTCCATCAAACGCCTGTCTAAGTGTATCTCCATATTTCCAGTACCTTTAAACTCTTCGTATATAACATCGTCCATACGGGAACCTGTCTCTATCAAAGCTGTGGCTATTATGGTGAGGGAACCACCTTCTTCTATGTTCCTGGCAGCACCAAAGAACTTCTTGGGTCTCTGGAGAGCGGTTGCCTCTATACCACCCGTTAGTACACGACCTGTGGGTGGGGTGATGGCGTTGGCTGCCCTTCCGAAACGTGTCATAGAGTCCAAAAGTATCACCACGTCTTTCTGTAGTTCCACCATTCTCTTGGCTTTCTCTACCACCAACTCTGCCACCTGTACGTGTCTTTCCGGAGGTTCGTCAAAAGTGGATGCCACCACCTCCGCACCTTCCCCCACTATCCTACGCATCTCGGTAACTTCTTCCGGCCTTTCGTCTATGAGGAGTATGATGAGATAAACCTCAGGATGGTTTTGGATGAGGGCTTTGGCTATCTTCTGAAGGAGTACCGTTTTACCGGCCTTCGGAGGTGCCACTATGAGGCCTCTCTGACCTTTACCTATGGGAGCTATAAGACTCACCACACGGGTTGACAGTTCGTCGGGTGTTGTCTCCAGTTGGAACCGTTCGGTGGGATGGAAGGGTGTCAGTTTTTCAAAGATGGGACGAGATTTTAAAACATCTGGATCAGGAGGAAGTCCGCTAACGGACTCTATTCTTATGAGAGCCTGGTACTTTTCCCTCTCCTGAGGAGGGCGTGCGTACCCCACTATGGTATCCCCTGTTCTGAGGCCAAACTTCTTTATCTGGGAGGGAGCTACGTATACGTCGGTGTTACTGGGCATGTAGTTGTTCTCCGGGCTCCTGATGAAACCGTAACCTTCGGGGAGAATCTCCAAAACCCCCTTCACAAAGTTAAGACCCTCTTCCTTCGCCTGTGCCGCCAGTATACTCTCTATAAGCTCCTCTTTGCGAAGTCCTGTAACCCTTTTGAGTTCAAATTCCCTCCCTATCTTCTGAAGTTCTGCAAGTGACATTTTTTTGAGTTCCTCAAAACTGTAAGTTTTCTTCTCTTGAACTTCCTGCATGCTGAACCCTGATACCTGGGCCTTTATCCTCACACCCAGGTGCCGGGCTATTTATACCCCGCCTCAGAGGAGCGCCCACATACCCGGCAGGCGGCATTTGGACGCCCTCACGCTTTATTTACCTATGCAAAAACTGGAGAAAATACTATCCAAAACATCCTCTGTGGTAACAGTACCGATCACCTCCTCAAGGTAGTGCACGGCTTCTCTAAGATAAAGCATGAGTATTTCCGGCGATATGTCCTGCTCCCTCAGTTGCTGATAAACTAATTTTATCACCGAAAGGGAGTTTTGCAAGAGGTTGGCGTGCCTGGCAGATACGTAGATACTTCCTCCCTCCGCCGTGTAAAAACCAGCTCTTCTGAGGATCTCCTTCCTCAGATCCTCCAATCCATCCCCCGTCTTGGCACTTACCATAACAAACTCAGGGAAAGCCTTGGCTGTATCTTCGCACACCCCTAGATCCTTCTTGTTTAAAACCACTATGTGATCTTTATCTTTCACCATACTGTATATGGAAAGATCCTCCTCCTCCAGAGGTTTTGAACCATCCACCACCAGCAGAACTATGTGGGCACTACCCAGTTTCTCAATGCTCCTCTGCACACCCATCTGCTCTACAGGATCTGTAGTGGTCCTTATCCCCGCTGTGTCCACCAAGTTTATGGGAATTCCCCCGATGTTCCACTGCTCCTGTAAAAAGTCCCTGGTGGTACCGGGTATGTCGGTAACTATAGCTCTCTGAGATCCTAGAAGGGCGTTAAATAGAGAGGATTTTCCCACGTTGGGCTTGCCCACTATGGCCAGGTTTAGACCTTTTCTAAGAAAGTTACCTACACGTGCCGTGGCCAAAAGATCTTCCAGATCCTTTATCAAATCTTCAAGGCGCTTCAGTATCTCCTCCCTACTGAGGGTGGGAATGTCCTGTTCTGAGAACTCTATGTCTGCCTCCACGTAGGCGATAAGCTCTAAAAGTTGGGAACGTATCCTCTCTATGCGATCCGAAAGCTCACCTCTCAGTTGACGCAGGGCACACCGGACAGCCAGCTCCGTCCTGGCACCTATAAGGTCTGCCACAGCCTCAGCTTGTAGTAGATCCATCTTTCCGTTCAGGAAGGCCCTTCTGGTAAACTCACCAGGTTCCGCCAGTCTTATACCTGCCGACAGGAAAAGTTCCAAAGCTCTATGAAGAATAAGGGGATTACCGTGTAGGGAAAGTTCTATCATATCTTCTCCTGTGTAACTTTTGGGAGAGGGATAGAAGACCAGTATACCTTCGTCTATCTCCCTACCCTCTTCGTCCACAAGGGTCACCAGATGGGCATACCTAGGTTTTACAGCACCCTTCAGCTTTAGAAAGGGTTTAATCTTTTCCAGCACACCTTTACCAGACAGGCGTAGGACACCTATGGCACTCTCACCGTAGGGGGTCGCAAGAGCCACTATCGGTTCTCTTTGACGTATCATGAGCATATAATTTAATGGCATGAGGAAGTTGGTGATATTCATCGGACCTCTGGCGGTAGCTTTTGCACAAAATGTAGCAATAGATCCTCCCTTTGCCGATAGGGTGTTTCCCTACATCACCTACAGTGAGGTGTGGAAAGGTACTCCTGCCTCTCTGAAGGATGTGGCTGTCCCCAACCTTCTCATCGTCTATGGCGTTAGGGAGGATCCTCAGGTGGTAGCCCAGGCAGGCAAGATAGCCTTCTATCTGGGACAGTGGACCGACGATATCGGCTTTGGTGTAGAGGAAGTAAAAGAGTCCCGGATACCACCCCTTTTGGTGAGCGATCTGCAGCTCAGAGAAATCCCCTGGAAGAACATAATAGTGGTTGGTACCAACAATGATGTGGTAAAGAGTTTGGGAATCACCTTTTCCGGACCCACCATAAAGGTGGTGGATAAGGACGGTAAAAAGATAATGGTAGTAGGTGGTAGAAATGAAAAGGAGGTGATACAAGCAGCCAGGTACCTGTCTGATGTGCGCCTAAACTTCAAGGCCGGTGCTTACAAAACCTTCTTCTCCTTCGTGACTTTAAGAGGTCTTTTGGAGAAAGGAGAGTGGGAGAGCGCCCTAAGACTCATAAAGAGTCCTCAAGGCGTCTCTGCCTGTGGTAAGAACATGTCTTTGGCAGCTCCCATGGTGGCATCCTGGTCCGATGAGGTGAAGAGTGTGGTCCAAAAGAGAAACAGTATCCTCTACAAGGATCTTCCGGAGGCCATAGAGAAGAGGGACAGAAAGAAAGCGGTATCCCTTTGGAAAGAGGCTATGGTAACCTGTTACCAGTGTCACCAAGGGGAAGGCATCCCCCAGATGAGGAAGTTCGTACCCTTAGAGTCCATTCACGCCAAACACCAACGTATAGCGGAGAGCTTTGGTCTCTCTTGTATCAACTGTCATGCGGGTCCTACCAGTAAGAGGGGTTACAGTAGCGCTCCTTAGTGTTCTGCTCCCCTTCTTGCTGGTGATGGGGACGGTGAAGCTTGCCTTTACCGAGAGTTTTGTGAAGTTGGTGTACGCGGTGGGAGATCTCCCACCAGACAGATGGGGCATGGACGATGCCACACGCTTACGTATAGCTCTGCTGGGTCTCAGGGCTGTCCTCTCTGAAGAGGGAATGGAGGAGTTTATAAAGTCCGGACTCTTCAACGAGAGGGAGATAAAACATATGAAAGATGTCCAGAAAGTACTATCTTACCTCACCAAAGCCTTTTATGGGATACTCCCTCTGTGGGTTGTGGGGGTGGTAAGTCTAAGAGATAAAAGGAGGATAGGGGGCGTGTTTCTAATAGGTGGTTTCTTAGGTCTGCTGTTGGTCCTTCTCTCCCTTCTTTTGTCCTTTCTGAACTACGATGCCCTCTTTGAGAAGTTCCACAATATAGTTTTCGATCCTTACTCGTGGCGTTTCTTTGACCAAGATACTCTACTGAGGGTTTATCCTATGAGATTTTGGTTCGTATCCACCCTACTGGCAGGAATCCTTATGTTGATACTGTCCTCAGTCTCCCTGCTGGTGGGTCTCCTTTTGAGAAAATCCCGTTAGTGGCGTAGGTTTTCCTAAATAGAAACCCTGTCCGTAGTCTACACCTAACTGTGACATCACGCGTAGTATCTCTTCGTTTTCCACAAACTCTGCCAACGTCTTTATACCCAACCTCTTGGCCATATTTACTACAGCTTCCACAAAGATCCTATCCACAGGGGATACAACAGCACTCTTCACAAACTCCCCATCTATCTTTATGTAGTCCACTGGGATAAACTTCAGATAGTAGAAGGAGGAGTAACCAGAACCAAAGTCATCTATGGCAAAAGAAAAACCTTTGGATCTCAGAGAGTTTACAAACTCTACTACACTTATCATATTTCCCACCGCCTCCCTCTCTGTTATCTCCAGAACTACCCTATGGGTGGGTACTCTGTACTTTTCACATAAGGACGTAAGAAGCTCTGTGAACTTAGGTGTAGCGTTTCTGAGCTCTAAGTTTATAAACAACAGAGGTTCACCTTCCAGCGTATGGTACCCCTCCAGAACCTTTTCTATAAGGAGTACGTCCAGTTGGGGCATTACTCCCAGTTTTTCTGCCACCTCCACAAACTGCCCCGCCGTTAGAATCTGGCCATCTACCTCAAGGCGCATGAGAACCTCGTAACCTAACACCTTCATATCTTTGAGCTCCACTATGGGCTGTAGGTAAGGTATAACAGCATCTTTCTCTAAGGCTTGCATCAGGATACGTTCCATTCTGTAAAAGACATATAACCTTTCCCTTTCCTCCTCTCCCAGCACCCAGATTCCACCTTTGCCCTCCCTTTTAAGCTTCCCCATGGCCAGCTCACCAATGTGTATCATCTCCTCAGGTTTATCCGCGTCCTCCGGATAAGTGAGTATCACCATACTTACACTCACCCTGGCCACCACACCGGGCTGAGGCTCCCATCCCCATGCTTCTATCTCCTTCCTTATCCTTTCAGCCACTATCTTCGCCACCTTTTTAGGGGTGTTAGGTAAAAGGATAGCAAACTCGTCTCCTCCCACCCTACCCACCGTGTCCCACCTCCTTACGCTTCTTCGTAGGACGCTGGCCATACCATTCAGTAGTAGATCCCCAGCAGAAAAACCGTAGGTATCGTTTATAACTTTGAGGTTGTCTATGTCTATCAGTATGATGGAGAAGATGTCATGCTTGGTGGCCTTTTGTAACTCCTTTTCAAAACTGACCCTGTTGAGAAGAGCGGTTAAAGGATCGTACTGGGAGAGAAACTTTACACTCAGCTGAGCCTTTTGGAGATCTTCTATCGCTTTCATCAATCTAACTACGTGGAAAAGCTGGTGGAAAACTGTCCGGAGGAACATAAGCTGATCACTGTCAAAAACTCCGCCTTTTCTGAAGGCTAACACACCCACCACCAAATGCCCATACTCCCCCTTAGCGTATATGAACCCTTCTTCCACACCGTAAGAACTATCCTTTTCCAATACCCGGCTCACATAACCGGATACTGGAAGATCACCCAGTTTTCCCAAAAAGCCGGACGAAAAGGTCAGCTTGTCGGTAGTGTCGGAATTTTTGTTGTACATAAAGAACAGACTACCGTCTAGATGAAGGATCTGATCAATTTTGTTGAGAACTTGCCGGGAGAATGTCTCTATGTTGTTGTAGGCTTCTGCTACGTACTGGGACGTTTCCAGCAGAAGTTTCATTTTACTGAGTTCTTTGTGAAGCTCTAAAGTGTAAAGACCATAGCTAACTATCAAGTTCTCTACGTTTAGCACGTGCAACCTCTCTATGGGATTTTCCAACTTCCCTGCCAGAAGGCTTATGACCCAGTACCTTCCCCGATACAGTTCCACATGAAATCCTTTCCAGCTCTTCTCCGTGTAAAACTTCTCCCACTGGGAGGGTGGACTGGAAGGTTCGTAGGCGTAAGCGTGTATCTTCAGTTGGTTGTCTCTTTTATCGTAAACCCACACCTCCCTCACAAGACCCTTTGCAAAAGCCTCTTCCAGCTTCATGTAAACCACATGATCCTTCACCTCTGGTTTAAGGTAAGAGAGAACTGAGAGAATTTTCCCACTAAGTTGCACCACAAGATGTGCCCTGTGGCGTAGACCTACCACCAACAAAGACCACACGAGAAATAGATAAGAGACCAAGAGAAAACCACTACACACCACGAGGGTTAAGTCGGTGAATCTAACGGCGGTAGAACTCAGCAAAAACCCCAGAGACAGGTAAAGTAAAGAGAGGCGCAAAAACCCTTCACTACCTATACTTCTCCACAGAAGGAGGGATGCTCCTGCCAACGCTACCTGGAAAACTTCTCTGTACCATGGGAACCCTTCCCCTTCCAGCCACATGGGAGGTAGCCACGGGTAGTAAAGGACCACGAGAGCAGAGAAGAGAGAGGAAAGAAAGGTGCTGAAAAGAAAGACCACTCTGGTGGTGGAAGTTTTCCATCTCCTACCCAGAAGGAAGCCTATGTAAAGGGCTGTCAGAAGAAACAGGTGGGATAAGGAAAAGAGATAAGCCACTTTATCTCTGGTGTTAGGTGTGATGAAGGAGGGGAAGAAGACAAAAGACAAGATGTGAAGAGCGTTGGGTATAAGGGCGGGTATCATGAAGAGGCCCGTGAGATAAAGCCTCCTACACACCAAGCCCCTGCCCAGTATCAGCACCGTTAGAGAGAAGAAGAGAAGAGTGAAGAAGGCGGTTATACGCAGAAGCGCTGTGAGATAGCCGAAGGTGGTCATATCTATGTGAATGGTATCCCTCACCGCCAAGGTGGAGAAGAACACCAAAAGACCCAAACCTGCCAAAAAGATCTCAGAGTATGTCCTCATAGTCCAAGGAAACTGAAGAAGGTCTTAGCTTTATAAGACGGAGCACGGCTCGCGCCACCTCCTCGGGAGACTTTAGCCTCGTGGGATCCTCCTGAGGGTAAGCCTGTGCTCTCATAGTGGTGCGGGTGGCACCTGGATTGAAGGCGTATACCCTTATGTCTCTTTCTCTCAGCTCCTCTGCCAGTAAGAGGGAGAAACCTTCTGTACCGAACTTGGAAACAGCGTAAGCACCCCACGTTGGTGCAGGGCGCTTCCCCACTCCCGAGGACATGTTTATGATGAAACCACCTCTCTCCATATAGGGTATGAAGTACTTGGTTACAAAAAACATACCGTTAAGGTTAACTCGTAGAACCTCCTCCCACACATCTTCCGGATAACCCTCTATCTTCTCCCTCACACCCAACACTCCTGCGTTGTTTACCAAAACATCCACTTTTCCGAGAAAAGAGACACAGTGGTTTACAAAACTCTTCACCGAGTCCCTATCCTTCACATCACAGGGCATAGCAAAAAGATTTATCGGATCTCCCAGCTCTCTTTTTAGTACGAGAAGACCCTCTTGGTGGCGCGCGCAGGTACACACCCTGTAGTTCTCTTTCAGAAAGGCCTCCACTATGGCTCTACCTATCCCTCTACTTCCCCCTGTCACTACAGCACGCACAAAAAAAGTATATCTTGACATCCTCAGAAACCGGAATATAATGTTTTAATGTGGAAGGGTGAGAAACTCCCTCCCCCTCCCTCCCCTAATTTGTTTGCCCCTCCGCCAGGAGGGGCCTTTCTAAAAGATGCTCCTTGGAACTCTTAGAGAGGCCATCTTCCTGGAACGTATCAACAGGTTTATATGCAGAGTACTTTACCGAGATGGGCAGCATACCGCTTACCTTCGCAACACAGGAAGACTGAGAGAACTTCTAAAAGAAGGCACAAAGGTGTACGTGCGGGAGAAGGAGGGAGGAAAACATCCCTTAGAACTCCTTTTGGTAGACGCAGGTTCATCTTTGGTGTGTGTAGACTCCACCATCCCACCTTTTCTCTACGAGGAGTACACAGGAGTTAAAGGAAAGAGAGAGCCACGCTTTGGCAACGTAAGGTTTGATCTCTTGGTGGACAAAAAGATAATAGAAACCAAATCTGTCAATCTGGTGAGAGATAAAGTGGCCCTTTTCCCCGATGCTCCCACCTTGAGGGGAAGAAAACACGTGGAGGAACTCATAAAACTGGGTGAAGAAGGTTATGAACCCCTTATAGTCTTTGTGGTTCAAAGAGAGGACGCTCTGTACTTCTCCCCTAACTGGGATACGGACCCGGACTTCTGCCGTGCACTTGTGCGGTACAGAGAAAAGGGTTTTCAGCTGCAGGCTTACGCCTGCAAGGTTAGTATGAAGGAGATCATGATAGAAAAGCCGTTGGACATTATATTTTAATTGCCATGGTGGAAATACTTATAGCACCACATGCGGGTTTCTGTTTCGGTGTGAGAAGAGCTATAAACATAGCGGAAAAAGCCTCCTTGTTGACGCAAGAGGGCAGAAGGGTCTTCACCATGGGACCTCTTATCCACAATCCTCAGGAGGTGGACAGGTTAAGGGGGAAGGGTGTAGAGGTTCTGTCCTCGGCAGATGGTTTGAGGGAAGGAGATGTGGTTATAGTAAGATCTCACGGCATTCCTCCAAAAAGGGAAAGGGAGCTTCGAAGAAAAGGTTTAACTATTATGGACGCCACGTGCCCTTACGTGAAGGCGGTTCACGAAGCTGTCACCCAGCTGGCAAAGGAGGGTTACTTTGTGGTCATAGTGGGGGAAAAAGATCATCCCGAGGTGGTAGGTACCCTCGGTTATCTGGAGGAAGCAGGAGGAGAGGGTGCAGTGGTGGAAAGAAAGGAGGACCTTAGGGAGGTACTGGGTAAAGAGAGGGTAGGTGTTGTAGCACAGACCACACAGAACGAGGCCTTTTTTAAAGAGGTGGTTGGGGAGCTCTGTTTGTGGGTAAAAGAACTGAAAGTGATAAACACCATATGCAACGCCACCTCTGAAAGACAGGAGGACGTCTATCAGCTGGCACCAGAAGTGGATGTTATGATAGTGGTGGGTGGTAGAAACAGTGGAAACACACGCCGACTTTACCAAATATCCCTCTCTTTAAATCCCCGCACTTACCATGTGGAGCTTCCTGATGAACTACAACCAGACTGGTTTAAAGGTGTGAAACGTGTGGGAGTAACTGCGGGAGCATCTACACCCGACTGGATCATACAGGGTGTTGTGGAGAAAATAAGGGAGCTATGTAGTTAAACCAGAGAAGGTTGAAGAGGGTATGAAGTAACACGCTGAGAGGTAAGGATCTTGTCCTCATGTACACCCAACCCAAGAACAAGGATGGAAAGAAGGTGAGAGCGGAAAAAAGGTTAAACCTCACACTGAGATGGGCCAAGGCAAAGATGAAAGATGCACGTATGTTACCCAGTTGGGGTGTAAGGTAAGCTCTGAAAAACACCTCTTCAGCAAAGGCACCAAAGAGGTAACTGAGGGAGGAAACTCCACCGAGGAAAGGGAGGAAGAAGATACCTGCATAGGCTACATAGCTCCAGAGGCTCATCAGTCCGAAACGGGAGGGGGGAAGAAAGATCAGAGGTAACAGAAGAGAAGGATAGACCGGGAGCGAGACAAAAAGACTTAGAAAAAGTAGAACTATCAAAAGGTATGTTAAACTTTTACTCATGGTAGCTAAGGTCATCTACAACACTCCAGATCATAAGATAGCCTTCTTTGAGGAACTTACACCTGCCTCCGCAGTACAGGCAAATCAACTGCTCATTGTTCACAAAGGGGAAGGCATGCTCCTGGATCCAGGAGGTCACAAAGTTTTTTCCAAGCTTCTCTCCGATATCTCCCTACTCATACCCCCCAACCAGATAAAGTACATCTTTCTCTCCCATCAGGACCCGGACATAGTGGCCAGCATAAACGGGTGGCTCATGACCACAAAAGCCGTCGCCTACATCTCAAAGCTCTGGATGAGGTTCCTCCCCCACTTCGGACTGGACTCCCAGCTGGAGGATAGGGTTATACCCATAGAAGACAGTGGAACCACCTTGACCCTCGGAGGTGACTGTCAGCTGTTGGTTCTGCCTGCTCACTTTCTCCACTCTCCCGGTAACTTTCACGTCTACGATCCTTGCGCCAAGATGCTCTTTTCCGGTGATCTGGGTGCATCTCTGGGGCAGGACTACTATGTGGTGGAGAACTTTGAGGAACACGTAAAGTACATGGAGCCCTTCCACAAAAGGTACATGGCCTCCAACAAGGTGCTCCGTTTCTGGGTCAACATGGTCCGTCAGTTGGACATAGAGATGATAGTTCCTCAGCACGGTGCCATCTTTAAAGGCAAACAGATGGTGGAGAAGTTCCTAAATTGGTTGGAAAACTTACAGGTGGGTGTTGATCTTATGACGCAGGACCATTACCGACTACCTTAAGGTATGAGGGACTTTGTCCACCTTCATCTTCACACTCAGTACTCCCTCCTGGACGGTGCTATAAAGATAAAGGATCTTGCTGAAAGAGCACAGGCTTATGGATACAGAGCGGTAGCCATAACAGATCACGGTAACCTCTTTGGACTTTTGGAGTTCTACAAGACCCTTAAGGAAAAGGGTATAAAACCCCTTCTGGGAATGGAAGCCTACTTCACCACAGGTTCCCGTTTTGACAGGAAAGGTAAGGGAAGCGATGACAACCTCACCGACAGGATAAACCATCACATAATCCTCATAGCAAAGGACCAGGAGGGACTTAAAAACCTCTTCAGACTCTCCTCCCTTTCCTACAGGGAAGGTTTCTACTACAAGCCCCGTATAGATTATGAGCTCCTTCAGAAGTATCATAGGGGACTGATAGCGGTGACGGCTTGTCTGAAAGGTGTGCCCACTTATTACGCCAGCATGGGAGAGGAAAGAAAAGCGGAGGAGTGGGTAAAGAAGCTGAAGGACCTTTTTGGAGATGATCTGTATTTGGAACTTCAGGCTAACGGTCTGCCGGAGCAGGAAACTGCCAACAGAGTTCTCATAAACATCGCCAAGAGGTTTGGGGTCAAGTTGGTGGCCACCGCCGACGCTCATTATCTGGACCCGGAGGACAAAACCGCCCACTCTGTTCTCATGGCCCTTCAGATGAAAAAAACACTACAGGACATACAGAAGGAAGGACTTAAGTACTCGGTCTGCGATCTTCATTTTGCCCCTCCCCAAGAGATGTGGGAACGGTTCAGAGGAAAGTTTGATGGATGGGAAGACGCTCTGAAGAACACTTTGGAGGTGGCCGAAAAGTGTGCCGACAGTTTTCCTCAGCTGGAAAACAAAGACTATCTCTTACCTAAAGCCTACGAAGGTGTGGAGGAGGGTCAGCTTCTGGAGGATCTGGCAAGGGAGGGACTCAGAAGAAGGCAGGCTCTTGGACACTGTCCCGACAGTAAGGAGTACTGGGACAGACTGGAGTACGAAATAGAACAAGTACGCAGGATGGGGTTTGCAGGGTACTTCCTCATAGTGCAGGATTTTATAAACTGGGCTAAGAACCAGGGTGTACCTGTAGGACCCGGAAGAGGTTCCGCAGCGGGATCTTTGTTGGCCTACGCTCTTGGTATAACGGACGTGGATCCGGTAAAACACGGCCTTCTCTTTGAGAGATTCCTTAATCCGGAACGCATCTCCATGCCGGACGTGGATGTGGACTTCTGTATGGAGGGAAGGGAGAAGGTGATTCAGTACGTGAGAGAAAAGTACGGAGAGGACAAGGTGGCTCAGATCATCACCTACAACGTGATGAAGGCCAAACAGGCACTGCGCGATGCGGCAAGGGCTCTCGGGCTTCCCTATTCGGTGGGTGATAGGCTGGCCAAGTTGGTACCTCCCGGCGACGTACAGGGCTCGTGGCTTAGCCTGGAGGAGATGGTACACACCCCTCTAGAAGAACTTCTGGAGAAGTACGGCCATCACAGAACCGATATAGAGGAGAACGTAAAGACCTTCAGACAGCTTATGGAGACGGACGCGGAGATAAGAAGGGTGGTAGAGATAGCTCTTAAGCTGGAGGGGCTCGTCAGACATACCTCACTGCACGCGGCAGGTATAGTGATATCTCCTTTACCTTTGGAGGAGGTAGTACCTACTTACTACGACGACGGTCAGGTGGCCACACAGCTGGACATGGGCCAGCTGGAAAAACTGGGTCTCGTAAAGATGGACTTTCTGGGTTTGAAGACTCTTACGGAACTTAACGCCATGAGGAACCTGATAAGGGAGAGGCACAAGGCGGACGTAGACTTTCTGAAGATACCTTTGGACGACGAGAGAACCTTTGAGCTCCTGAGGAAGGGTAACACCTCCGGCGTGTTCCAGTTGGAAAGTAAGGGAATGCAGAGACTCCTCAGTAAGCTGTCTCCCGATAGGTTTGAAGACCTTGTGGCTGCCATAGCCCTTTACAGACCAGGACCTCTCAAATCGGGTCTTGTGGACTCTTACGTGAAGAGAAAGCACGGTAAGGAGGAAGTGGAGTATCCTTTCCCTGAACTGGAGCCCGTTTTGAAGGAAACTTACGGTGTATGGGTGTATCAGGAGCAGATAATGAAGGCCAGTCAGATACTGGCAGGCTTTACTCCCGGTGAGGCGGACACCCTCAGAAAGGCCATAGGTAAGAAGGATAAAGAACTTATGGCCTCTCTGAGGGAAAAGTTTATAAGAGGAGCGGTAGAGAGGGGCTACAAGGAGGAGAAGATTACCAAACTGTGGGAGGACTTTGAGAAGTTTGCCAGTTACTCCTTCAACAAGTCTCACTCGGTGGCTTACGGTTATCTCTCTTACTGGACCGCTTACCTCAAAGCCCACTACACAGAAGAGTTCTTTGCGGTGAAACTCTCTTACGAAAAGAACGACGCCAAGTTTTTGGCACTGGTTAACGATGCCAAGAAGCATCGCATCACTATACTACCACCTGATATCAACAAAAGCCACGTCCACTTTGTTATAGAAGGTGATAGAACACTAAGATTTGGTTTAGCACGTATAAAGGGTATAGGAGAAGACACAGCCTATCAGATAGTGAAAGCTCGTAAAACCACCTGGACTCAGCCTTCTCAGGTGGCCAGAGCGGCGGGTCTCAACAAGAAAGCTTTGGAAGCCCTCATAAAGGCAGGAGCCTTTGATTTTACCGGAAAGAGTAGAACCGCATTACTGAAAGCGTTGGAAAGTAAAAACGCTCTTTTGGGTGGTGTCAGTCTCTTTGAGAAAAACTCCCAAAGCACCGAAGACCGTCAAGAAGACATATTCCATTACGAGAAGGAAGTTTTGGGATTTTACCTCACCAGACACCCCATAGACGTGTGGGAAGGTTTTCTAGAAGACACCTGCAAGAAACTGGAAGAAGTGGAAGAACTGGAGGGGGGTCCGTATCTGTTTGCAGGATCTCTTACTGACATAAAGGTGAAGAAGACTACAAAGAACACCCTTATGGCCACAGCTCACCTCACCGACAGAACAGGTATGGTACCCCTGATAATCCCACCTTCTGTGTACGAAGAGGAGAAGGACAAACTGAAAGAAGACAGCGTGGTGGTGATAGAGGGCTTAGTGGAGAGGGACGAGGAGACGGAAGAAGTCAGTATAATAGCACGTGCTGTACACGGTGTGGAGGAGTTTCTCAAAAGAAAGGGTCATTACATCACTCTAATCTTCACCTGTGAGCTGGAGGAGGACAAACTCCTGCAAGTTCACAGGACACTGACCGCTTACACAGGTCCAGATGGCCTTCCCATCACCATAGAGATCATCACACCCCGTTATCGCACTTTACTGGAGGTGGATCCACGGATACGCGTAGTCCCCACACCTGAACTGCGGGAAGCACTGCGTTCTTTGGGTGTGGAAATCAGAGTTTAAAGCTTAGGAAACCTCTCTATGTTCCCCCCTCTCTGTAACGTCTCTATCGCCTCCTCTATCCAACTCACCAGACAGGCTACATCTATATCCCTAAAGGTGGGTGTACAGGAGGAGAGCTGATCCCTGCACATGTTAAGAACACGCAGGGAGCTCTCTCTCCTCCCCTGTTGGTAGTGGTTTATAGCTATGGCAAGCCTTATCAGTCCCTGATAACACTGGCGGGATAACCTATCCTCCTTGGGAAAGAGTCTCCAGATATCTTCCAACACTTCGTGAGCCTCGTAAAACTTCCCTTCTTCCCACAGCTCCCTGGCTCTTCTGAGAAGTTCTCTCTCTTCCTGCATCATCCCGTCTTAAAGCCCAGCGTGAAACCCACCATAAAGGACCCGGAGAAAGCGATGGTTCTCACAAGGCCCTTAACAAAGGCATCAAAACTACTTACAGAAGACTTGAGGAGGACCCACAACTGCCCCCAGTTTACGTCCAGTATACCAATATGAGACAGCCACATGATGGAGAGGATGTAAAGTCCCATCAGCATAAGGAAGACGTTGAGAACCTTCTTGACGGCAAAGCCCACCACAAAACCTGCAAACCCTCCGTAGCCCATGTCAGTGAGAATCTTCTCTATCTCCATCAGTGATACCTCATAGTACTGGGGTTGAGTATGTCAGGGTAGTTGGTGGTCATCTCGTAGTCCATCATCTGCTTTCTTATCCTTTCCAGCTCCTGTCTGTTAGGTTTGAAGGGATAACTTCTTATATCGCTGGGAGAACTGTCACCGAAGGGCCTGTTGCAGGCCACCTCTACCGTTTTACCCCTGCATCCTGATGTCATGAAAGGCCTCCCACTCCAGAATATCTCCTCAAAGGTCTCCTTAGGTATACCGAAATCTACTATCTGACCCTTCTCGTTGAACTTCATATCCTCGTAGCGGGCCATACCGTTGTCTATGAGATATCTGGCAAACTGCACTCTCCTGTACTGAGGTGCCGGACAAGGAGGCTCTTTCTCCATCATAGAACCTTCCTCTGGCCAGAAGGAGAACAGGTGTGTACGCGCCCCTAAGTCCCTCACCCTCTGTATGGTCTCTACCATCTCCTGCTCCGTCTCACCTAGTCCCACCACCAAGTGACAACCTGCGTAGCCGTCTCCCATTACGTCCACTGCCCATTCCAGAACCTTCCAGAAAGTCTCCCAGCGGTGAGGACTGTTCATAGGTCTTCCTCTCAGCTTCTCAAAGAGTTGGGGTGTTGCACAGTCAAGAGCCACCGTAACGGTATCTGCACCCAACTTCTTGTAATCCAGCATGTCTTGATAGGTGGTTCCCGTAGCATTTATCAGCAAAGAGACAAATATCTGGTCTCCCAACTCTTTCACCACCCTCTCCAGCACATACTTGGTATCAGATATAGCTCTCGGATGGGTGATCTGGGCTATACAGAGCCTTTCCACATGACCCACCTTTTTGGAGCGCTCTATAATATCTTCCAGTTTGACGGTGGGCCACTCTACCCTGATGAAGTTCTTCTTAGAGTACTCCACATCTCTCGCCTTCTGAAGACCACAGTAAGCACACGTGGCATGACAACCGGAAGGATACGTGAGGAGGGTGTTTATACAGCTGAGTTTAGTGTTCTTATAAAACATACCGGGTACGAGGCCCAACGTCATAGCTGCTGCCATGCTTATCTGAAGATACTCGGGACTCTCCTTCTGCTGGGTGAGTTTTTCTAAAAGAACTCGGTCCATGACTCCCTTCCTTACCTGATCCTCCAAGGACCAGGTGCGGGGCTACTTGTATAGCGCCCTCTGAAGCTGGGGAGGACCCCGCAGGCGCTATTTCCCCAGCCCTCTCTATTATACCTATACATCACCGTGAGCCCTTTATCTTTAAAATTATCTGAGATACCTCCGCCGCCTTCTGAGGATCCATCGCCTCCAGTATGGAAGCTGCCTGTCTCTCCTTGAGTCTTACGAGGATCTGGGCCACCAGATGAGGGTCCATGTTGTTCATTATGGCACCCGCCTCATCGGGGGAAGCTTTGTTGAAGATATTCACCAGTTTCTCCACGTACTCTTTGCTCCTTTCCTCTTGAGGTTGTTGTCTCCTCAACATGTTTAGCCTCTTCTTCTCTTCCTCCAACCGCTTTAGCTTAAGATCTATGTCTTTGGATATCTCTGTCAGACCCTCCTCCACCACCCTCCTTTGCTGCTCCTTCATCTTCTTCTGAAGTGCTCCTTCACCCCCAGCCGTTCCTACTATGAACAGGAGGAGAAGCGATGCCTTTCTCAGCATATGTAAGAAGGAGACGCCCGTTATCTCCCTCTTTAGCAAGGTAGCCTCCTCCTCCCTCTTTCTGTTTCTGCAGAGGATTCTAAGGGCCTGTATGTCTATCATAACATCCTCGAGGGATCTTAAAAGCTCCTCTCTCTTGGTTTGTAGTGCCATCAGCTGGCGGTAGACATCCCTCTTCTTGGCAGAAAGAGATGCGTACCTTGTCCGTACCTTCTCGGAGGGATCAACCTTGAACCCATCATTTACCAGTTCCATTTCCTTCACCAACTCTCGCAGGAGGCTCTCAAGACGAGCTATATCGCTGTCCAGCATCGTCAACTCCCTTCTGATCTCCTCCTTCCTGCTTTCCATCAGCCTGAGAAGTTTCTCAGGGTCCATGGTAATATTTTAGAACCATGCCCAGGATCCTTCTGGTGGAGGACGATCTCTACTTAGGGCAGATGATGGTGGAGGGGCTCAGACACGAAGGATTCACTGTGGAATGGGTTCAGGACGGCTTTACTGCCCTCAGGCGTGTGGTGGAAGAGAACTACGATCTTGTAATACTGGACATAATGCTTCCTAAGTTTGATGGCATGAAAGTTTGCAGAAAGATAAGAGAAACGAAGGATATACCCGTCATCATGGTCACCGCAAGGTCGCAGATAGAGGACAAGGTAGAGGGTCTATCTGCGGGGGCAGACGACTACATAACAAAACCCTTCTCCTTCAAGGAACTCTCCGCACGCATACAGGCCGTGCTGAGAAGGTACAGGAAAAAAGAAGGGGTGATAATGGTGGGAGATCTGCGCATAGATCCCTCTGCGGTAGAGGTTACCTACAGAGGGCAGAAGATACACCTCACCCGTAGAGAGTTTGAACTTCTGAAGCTTCTTGCCGAAAACGCCAACAGGGTAGTCAGCAGGGAGGAGATATACGCCAAGGTCTGGGGATACTCTCACGAGGAAGGATCCAACATAGTGGACGTGTACATAAAGAATCTTAGGAACAAACTGGGGGACAAACCACCACGCCTCATACAGACGGTGAGGGGATACGGTTACATACTGCGTACAGAAGATGTCGGTCAGACTTAAGTTCACTCTTTACTTTTTGGGTATATACACCATCAGTTTTCTCCTACTGCTGATTTTCTCCTTAGCTGCCCTCCGCAGTTATCTGCTGGAGTATACCTACAGCTATATGGAGAGATACGTACAGCCAGTACTGGAGTTTTACAAAAACTTCCCGGTGGATGAAAAACATTACGTGAAACTTCTAGCCTCTGACATAGTTTCCAGGGAGATGGCGGTGGTGGTAGCAGACAGGAACAACCGCGTGATTCATAAGGAACCCTTCTTGGGAGAGGAAGAACCTCAGTTAGATGAAGCCCTCGTCCAGAAGTTCCTAAGAACCAAGAGAGGCGTGTGGGGAGATTACGCCTACCTTGTCAAGGAGATCAACGGACGCTACAGACTCCTCCTCATTATGGATATAGATCGCATAGAGAACATTCAGGTAAGGGTACTAAGATCCAACTTAGTGGCGTTCAGTCTCCTGTCGGTAATCATGTCGGTGGTCCTCATGTTGGTGCTCAAAAAACTTCTCCAGCCCTTAGAGTACCTCACCTATGTATCCAAAGAGGTGTCAAGGGGAGGCCTGAAGGTGGATGTGGAGTCCACAGATAGGTCCGACGAGTTTGGACTTCTTCAGAGAGCTTTCAGGGAAATGATCCTTCGCCTTAGGGAATCGGTAAGCTGGCAGATACAGTTTATGAGAGACTTTGCCCACTCCCTCAAAACACCTCTCACCTACATAAAGGGTCAGCTAGAACTTCTGCAGAAAGGCATATACGATCCTGTAAAGGAGGAAGAAGTTCTCAGAAACATGCAGGTCCAGGTGGGGAGAATGGAGAACCTCATCAACAGACTCCTCACCCTCATGCGTTTAGAATCCCACGTACCTCTCCAGATGGAGGATGTGTCCCTTAATGAGATCTTCGCAGAGTTAGAGGAGGAGTACGAGTTTGTAAAGAGTAGTCATAACTTTCGGGTAGAGTATATGGAAGAGGACGTTATCATCAGAGCGGACAGAAGCTATCTTAAGTTGGCCCTCTCTAACCTTTTGGACAACGCATACAAGTACACACCGGCAGGAGGCAGTATAAGACTTTACTTTTCGGGGGACAGTATCGTGGTGGAAGACACAGGGAGGGGAGTGGAGGACACGCGGAGGATTCTGGAAGCCTTCTACCGTGAGGCTAAAGACACGGAAGGTTTCGGCCTTGGCCTAGCCATAGTAAAGGCTGTGGTAGAAAAACACGGTTTTCAGCTCATCATAGAGAGTACAAAAGGTATGGGTACAAAGGTAAGCATAAAAGTGTTCTCCTAAAGGGAAGGATATATTTTTATCTTTACTATGCTTACATTCCAGCTCCAGAAGGAAGATACAAGGTCCGTACAAGAGCTTCAGAGAGAGATAAGAAGACTGGCAGAGGAGAAAAAGGCTGTTATACTGGCCCATTACTACCAAAGACCCGAGGTTCAGGAGATAGCGGACTTTGTAGGTGATTCCTTAGAGCTTTCACGGAAAGCTGCCCAAACAGATGCGGAGATAATAGTCTTCTGTGGTGTCAGGTTCATGTGCGAAACAGCCAAGATCCTCAACCCTACCCGCAAGGTTCTGCATCCCAACCCGGAATCCGGTTGTCCCATGGCGGACATGATAACACCTCAGCAGGTTATGGCTCTGAAGGAGAAGCATCCCGATGCTATGGTGGTGTCTTATGTAAACACCACCGCAGAGGTGAAGGCCGTCTCTGATGTATGCGTGACCTCTGCCAACGCTATAAAGGTGGTACAGAAACTGCCCGCCAGAAAGATCATCTTCGTTCCCGATCAGGCGCTGGGTAACTGGGTAAAGAGGCATGTACCCGACAAGGAGTTCATAATATGGCAGGGTTTCTGTCCCCCCCACTTTGAGTTCACAGCCCGTGAGGTGAAAAAACTGAAGGAGAAGTATCCGGATGCTCCGGTGGCCGTTCATCCCGAATGTCATCAAGAAGTTATAGACATGGCAGACTTCGTAGGATCCACATCCCAAATAGTGCAGTTTGCTACCACATGTCCCGCACAGAGAGTTATAGTGATAACGGAGGTGGGTCTCAAGCACACCCTCATGAAGAAGAACCCCAACAAGGAGTATATCTTCCCGGATTCTATGAACTACTGTGGTAGCGTTTACTGTTGTACCATGAAGGCCATAACACTGGAAAAGGTCTACACCACCCTAAGGGATGAGATCAACGAAGTGACACTGCCGGAGGAAATAATAGAGAGGGCAGTGATTCCCATAAGGAGGATGTTGGAACTGACATGATACAGCGCAGAAAGACGCGCCAGATCCAAGTAGGATGGGTGAAGGTGGGTGGATCAGCCCCCGTGGTGGTTCAGTCTATGACCTCCACTAAGACCCACAAGGTGGAAGAGACTCTACAGCAGATAAAGAGACTGTGGGAGGCAGGATGTGAGCTCATAAGGGTGGCTGTGCCCCACGAGGAAGATGTGATAGCCTTGCCCGACATAGTTAGGAACTCTCCCATGCCTGTGATAGCGGACATCCACTTTGCACCTTCCTATGCCTTCCGATCCATGGAAGCGGGAGTACACGGCATAAGGATAAACCCGGGAAACATAGGAAAGGAGGAGATAGTGAGGGAGATAGTGGAGGAGGCCAAGAGAAAGGGTGTGGCTATCAGGATAGGGGTTAACTCAGGATCATTAGAGAAGGACCTTTTGGAAAAGTACGGTCATCCTTGTGCACAGGCTCTCTTTGAAAGTGCCATAAGGTGGTCGGAAAAGTTTGAAAAGTGGGGCTTTTACAACTTTAAGGTTTCTATAAAAGGATCCGATGTTATGGAAAACATAAAGGCCAACCTTCTGTTTGCAAAGGAGACAGACGTGCCCCTTCACATAGGGATAACAGAGGCAGGTATGGGAACCAAGGGTATAGTAAAGTCTTCTGTGGGTATAGGCATTCTCCTCTACTTAGGAATAGGAGACACGGTGAGGGTGTCCCTGACAGACGACCCTGTAGTGGAGGTAGAGGTAGCTTACGCCATCCTCCAGTCTCTCGGCATAAGGAGAAGGGGTGTGGAGATAGTAGCGTGTCCCACCTGTGGCAGGATAGAGGTGGACCTTCCCAAAATAGTGAAGGAAGTAGAGGAAAAACTCAAGGGTATTGAGAAGCCCATCAAGGTGGCGGTGATGGGATGCGTGGTTAACGCCATAGGTGAAGCCAGAGAAGCGGACGTAGGTTTGGCCTGTGGTAGAGGTTTTGGGTGGATCTTTAAGAAGGGTAAACCGGTAAGACGAGTTGAAGAAGAAGAGATGGTACAAGCATTACTGGAAGAGGTGTTAGGCCATGACGGAGAAGGAAAAGTTTGAGAAACTCCTGCAAAAGGCACAACTGGTAGATCCTAATATCACCATAAACTTTGTGATGCTGGATCTGTCACCTAGGTGGATGAAGTGCAGGCGTACCAGAAGACTTGTCTTCCAGTTTCACAAGCTGGGTGATCAGGAAGGTGTGACTCAGTGTGGGAAGAGTCTCCAACAGTATCAGATACTGCCCGAAAGGCAGGAGAATCTGGTCATCACCCAAGTCAACATGATGCTGGGTGGTTTGGGGCTTCAGGTGTTCTTTGATCTCTGTCCCCAGTGCTTTGGTAACGTGAACAGATGTAATCCAGAGGAATAAAGGAGATAGAGAAAGATACCGCAGGTGATGGAAGCATCTGCTATGTTAAAAGCTGGCCATGAAAACCAACCGTAGTGTAAGTATAGAAAATCTCTCACCTGCCCAAGAAACAGCCTGTCATACAGGTTCCCAAGAGAACCACCCCCTATCAGTCCCATGAGAAAACCGGTCACCGGCTCCTTCCTTTTGAGGGAGTAAAAGAAGGTAATTATGAGAGCTAGGACAGGAGCCAAAAGGAGGATGGGTAGTCTTATAAGATCATGACTGTCCGAGAACAGTCCAAAGGCAACACCTTTGTTATACACCAACACTAAGCTGAGAAAAGGGAGTATCTGTATCTCTTTCCCTGCCAGGAGTTCTTCTGCCAGCTTCTTGGTCCAGAGATCCACCACAAGGACCACCGCAGAAGTAAGCAGGTATATCAGAGAAACTCTTCCAACGCTTCTCTCCATACCTTCTCCAAGGATGCTACCTCTTCTTTAAAGATCTCCTCTCCGTAGTTTCTCACCACCAAGATGGGTCTGTCGATGACTCTGCCTAAGAGGAGCCAGTCAAGTCCTGCCATTTCTACAGCATCCTTAAAGTCCTCCTCCTTACCCCTCGGGACACTAACCACCACCCTCGTAGGATCCTCCGCAAAGAAGAAAAGATCCAGCCGCTCGTCTTCATAAAGGTCTATCTCTAAACCTAAACCTGTGGAGAACACACTTTCCACAAGAGCTATCATAAGCCCACCTACCGACACATCGTGAGCGGAGAGAATAAGACCGTTCTCTATCACCTCCCTCAGAAGATTATGAAGGGCCAGCTCTTTCCCGAGATCTACGGGAGGGACATCTCCCGCCACCTTAGAGTGGACCACCTTAAGGAACTCACTCCCTCCCAAGGTGAGTTTTCTGTTAAGATCACCTATAAGGAACACGGCTGAACCTTCTTCTCTAAAGCTGTGGGACACCCACCTACGCCCAGCCACTTTACCTACCGCCACCAGTATGGGTGTAGGATACACGTTACGAGCACCTTCCTTCTCTACAGTTTCGTTGTAAAGGGAAACGTTTCCACTCACAACAGGCACACCAAAGAACCTACAAGCGTCCGCTATCCCTTCCACCGCTTTCTCCAACTGCCACATGATCTCAGGTCTTTCGGGATTGCCGAAATTAAGACAGTCCGTTATGGCGAGAGGCTCAGCACCTACACACGCTAAGTTTCTCAAAGCTTCTGCCACCAGATATTTACCCCCTTCGTATGGATTCAGAAACACCATCCTACCGTTTCCTTCGCAGGTGAGAGCCACCAGCTTTTCAGACTTCACTTCCGGTCTTACCACCCACTTGATCCTCAGAAGAGCAGCGTCAGCACCAGGTTTAAGAACGGTGTTGGTACCTACCTGATAGTCGTACTGGGTGTATATCCCCTCTTTGGAACATACGTTGGGAGACCTCAGAAGTAAAAAAACCGACTCCTTAAGGGGTGCTTGAGGTAGATCTTCGTCCTTATAGTTTCTCAGCTCCTTAAGGTAAGCAGGTTCCTCGCTGGGTCTGTGATAAAGGGGTGCCTCTCGCACAATCAGACTTACCGGTAGCTCTGCCACTATACTTCCCATGTAAAAGGCTCTCAGATAACCATCATCTGTCATTCTGCCCACCACCGCACCTTCCAGATGGTGTTTTTTCGCTATGCGATAGAGCTCCTCTGTGGCCTCTTCTTCCGCCACCAACAGCATTCTTTCCTGACTCTCTGACAGGAGTATCTCAAAGGGTGTCATACCCTCCTCCCTTTGGGGCACCTTCTCCAGAAACAACTCTACCCCCATCTGAGACTTACCGGCAAGTTCCGAAGAAGCACCTGCCAAACCACCGGCTCCCAGATCTTGCATACCCACTATGAGATCTTTTTCCAGTATTTCCATAATGGCTTCTATCAGCTTTTTACCAAAGTAAGGATCTCCCACCTGGACGGTAGATCTCTTCTCTTCCGTCTCTGTGCTGACCTCGGCAGATGCCATAACGGCACCATGAATACCATCTCTACCAGTAGAAGAACCTATGAGAAATAGAACCTGTCCCACCCTTGTGGCTCTGGCCCTGTAAAGTCTGCCGGCAGGCATAACACCTAAGCAGAAGGCGTTTACGAGAGGGTTGGTAACGTAACACTCTTCAAAGTAAGTCTCACCACCTACGTTGGGGATCCCTATGGAATTACCGTAATGGGATATACCTCTCACTACACCTTTGAGGATATGTCTGGTTCTTCCTTTAACGGGATAACCGAAACGGAGGGAGTTCATAAGAGCTATGGGTCTTGCGCCCATGGACAGTACGTCCCTTATGATACCACCTACACCTGTGGCAGCACCGTTGAAGGGTTCTATGTAAGAAGGATGGTTGTGGCTCTCTATCTTAAAGGCTAACCAAACCTCGTCATCCAGCTTCACCACTCCGGCGTTCTCTCCCGGCCCCTGTATAACATGAGGACCCTCCGTAGGAAAGAGCTTCAGAACCCTACGGGAAGATTTGTAAGAGCAGTGCTCCGACCAAAGAGCTCCCAGTATACCCAACTCCACCTGATTGGGTTCACGCCCCAAACGTTCCTTTATCTTTAAATACTCCTCCTGTGTCAGTCCAAAAGCTGAGTAGAGTTCCATAAGTGAAAGAAAATTATAATATGTCTGCCCGATTCCCACACCTGAAGTTATTCCTCCTCTTTACACTGGCTCTTCTGTTGGCCCTTCAGAGAGGAAAACCGGATCCTTTTCTGTGGGATGAAGACATGGGAGAGGGTAAGGTGTCCGTCAGGTTTCTTTCCTTCTGCCAAGAGGAAGAAGGAGGAGTCCTCTGTAGATGTGAGATAACGGGTGGAGACTTTCCTGAGCTGTATGGGAAAAAAGCTTACCTTAGAGTGTACGGTGCTTCTCACTTTCATCATCCATGGCGAGTAGAAGGTTGGATGAAGGTAAGGGTGAAGGAGGGAAGGGTATGGATGACTACCTATGCAGGTGATCTGGAACCTTACTACGGACCCATGCCTCTGAGGGAAAGGCTGTTACAGAGATTAGAGGAAAAGATAAAAGATCCTTCCGTGAGATCTTTGGTGGCCACCTTCTTTATGGGTGAGGACATGAGCCTTCTTCCCCTCCGCGTACAGTACTACTACACCGCTACAGGTTTGGTGCACCTTCTGGTGGTTTCGGGAGGGCATCTGGGTATTCTGTTTCTTCTCACCAGACATCTCTTACCCTACAGGTACGGCCTTGTGTTGTCGGCTGTGGTCATAAGCGCTTACGCCTTACTACTGGTCCCTCAGGAACCCCCCGTTCTGAGAGCCTACTTTATGATCCTCCTCTACATCATCCTAAGACTTCTCTACGAAAGACCAGATATCTTCGGTCTGCTTCTTTTTTCAGGAGTGGTGTTACTGGTACTCTTTCCCCAAATGGTTTACTCTTACTCTTTCTGGCTGTCCTTCTGTGGTACAGCCTTTCTGATTCTCTCCTTCAGGAACATCTCCTTTCCAGAGGGTGTAAAAGGTTGGTGGATTAGTTCCCTCTGGGCCTCCTTCTTTGCTTTCCTGGGTGTCTCGCCCATACTGGCCCTTTTTACCCACATCACTCCCCTCACAGTGATCCTCACCCCTCTCCTCACACCCATAGTGCTACCCTTCAGTTTTTATGGGTTTGTGGATCTCTTTACCGGCTTTAGTCTCCCTTCACTTCCTTTAGAATTCCTTGCAAAAGTTATGAACATCACGGTAGCCTACGCCTCCACAGTGGCACCTCAATTGGAGTGGGAGGTAAGCTTTTATGGTGTGGTGGTTACGGAGGTGGTAGGTATGTTGATCCTATACCTGACGAAAGGTTACAGAAAGCTTTTGGTGGTTCCCCTCTTTCTTATAGCATCTTTTCTATAACTTTGTGGAGAGCTTCCAGAAAGGCGTCGTTCTCTTCAGGCTTTCCTATACTTACCCTCAGGCATCTTTCTAGGCGCGGAAGATAGGACACGTCCCTCACTAAAACCCCCTCCTCCAGCAGCTTTTCCTGGAGCAAAGGGGCAGGTAGCGGTGTTCTAAACAGGAAGAAGTTGGCTTCGGAAGGAAACACCTCCACACCCTTCATACTACGCAGTGCATCCATTAGCCTATCCCTTTCCCTCTTTACTGTGTTTACCGCTTCCTCCACAAAATGGTAGAACTTGGTAAGCATCAGAACCGCTATCACCTGGGAAGGATAAGTGATGTTAAAGGGTAAGCGCATCCTGTTTATGTAGTCAGCCACGTCCTGTCTGGCTATTAACACTCCCACCCTGAGGCCAGCCATGCCTATTTTGGAAAGGGTCCTTAGGACTACCGTGTCTTCTCTGGATAGGGCTTCTTCCAGGAAGGTTTTGCCGGAAAAGTGGTAGTAGGCTTCATCTATTACACAGAAGACACCTTCGTTCCTTATGGCGGTTATCTTGTTTTTGTCAAAGCAGTTACCTGTAGGGTTGTTGGGGTAGGAGAAGAAGGCTAAAATGGGTTTTCTACGCCTTATCTCTTTCAGGGAAGAGTCCAGATCTATGTCCAGATCCTCTCCCAAAGGTACCTCCAGCCTTTCTTTACCCACCGTCTGGGCAGATATACCATACATGGGGAAAGTGGGGACGGGGTAGAAGACCGCATCTCCCGATTCACCTACCGCCATACACAGATACTGAATGAGTTCGTCAGAACCATTACCCAACACCACGCAAGAGGGGTCCACTCCGAACCTTAGGGCCACCGCTTCTTTGAGTTCTGTTGCCTGAGGATCAGGATAACGGTTAAAAGGAATGCGGGCCACAGCCCGCGCTATCTCTTCTTTCACCTCAGCCGGCAGATCCAAAGAAAGTTCGTTGGAGGAAAGTTTTACCTTCGCAGACCTCTTTTCGGTCTTGTAAGGAGACAGACCCTTTATGCGCGCACTTATCATTCCTTAGGCTGTTCTTCGGATTCGGCCATTTCCTCCTCCTCTTCCTCCTCACCCCTTCCAAGATAGAGTTCCAACTCAGCCACGGTGGATTCTAAAAGTTTGTCCTCAAGAATCCCCTTTATAAGTCTGTTGAGTTTTCTCTCGTCTCCCATAGCTATACCGTTGAGGATAGCATACAGTCTCTTGGGAAGAGATATGGTGACTCTCCTGTATCTTGCTCCGCCTCTCTTTCTTCCTCTTCTTGCCATTTTTCACACCTCCTTGGAAGATATTTTAACACTTTTTTTAACTTTTATAGAAAAACTTGTGGGCTAAAACCCCGTATCTATGATATGATTTAGATCATCAGGAGGTATATTGAGGAATGCCAAAATCTCTAAGATGTATCACCATATCCTTAAACGACCTTCCCCAAGAGTACAGGATTGCCCTCGGGTATCTTACCTATCACTCGGGAAAGCTCTACAACCAGGCTCTCTACTTTCTCAAAAACAAACTTGCCAAGGTTAATATGTTTGACCTCTACAACAAGCTAAACTCCTCAATCCACCTCAAAGCCCTCCAGTCAAGAACAGCCCAGATAGTCTTAGATGAGCTTGTAAGAGCCTACAAAAACTGGTCTGAGAAGGTAAAGCCTCCCAAATTCAGGCCCAAGAGAAAACCCCACAGAACCTTAACTTACGACAGGACAGGCTTTAAGGTGATAGGCACTAAAGTGAGGCTCAGTCTCTCTAAGGAGCTAAGAAGGTGGCTCAGAGAAAGGCACGACATACACGTCAAATACCTCTGGATAGAGACAGGGCTTGAACTGAGAGAGGAGCTCGTGAAGAATATCCAGATAGTCCCTAAAGGGACAGGGTTTGAGCTTCACATAATCTACGAGCATAAAATAGAAAACAGGGAGTATTCAGGAAACAAGGTAATGGTAATAGACCCAAACTCAGGAAACTTCATGGTGGTGGGGATAGAAGGGATAAAGACTCCTTACATAATAGACGGAAAAGGACTAAAGGGCCTGCTCAGGAAGTATTTAAAGAAGATAGCAAAGCTCCAGAGCTTAAAAGACAATCTCAAGAACAAGGGACTTCCCTACCACAGGGTGGAGGAGAGGATAAGCAAGCTCTGGGTGAAGATAAAGAGACTTTTAAGGCACTACGCTCATACGGTATCAAATCTGATACTTGAGCTTGCAATCAAGCACGGAGTGAAAGAAATCTACATAGGAGATGCGGTGAGGGATAAGAACAAAGAGAGCAAACTGAACTCCGTGGCGGACCAGATATGGAGCCTGCTTCCACACGGGAAGGCGAAGGAGTATCTGGAGTATAAAGCTCTGGAATACGGTATAAGTGTGGATTACATAGATGAGAGCTACACTTCAGGGGTAGACTCCACGCTCTTTTGTGGAGTTAGCAAAGAAAACTACACCCCTGAAGGAAGGATAAAGAGAGGACTTTTCAGAACCTCTCTTGGACTTTTGAATGCTGATGTCAACGCAGTGAGGAACTATCTCAAGAAGCTCAGAAAGTTTGACCTTGAAACCGCTCTGGGAAGACCTGTGAGGCTGAGGGTATTTTACAAGCTAAAGGGAAGTAGCTCCGCTATACCACTGTACGGTGGTATAGGCAGGAGTAGGGGTGGTGTGAACCCGCCCGTGGTGGTAAGGGACACGTTAAGTGTCCAGACCCACCACGAAGCTCCGCATCTTTGATGCGGGGTAGTTCACTCCCATTCTATGGTGGCGGGAGGTTTAGAAGATATGTCGTAAACCACTCTGTTTATCCCCTTAACTTCGTTTATGATTCTTCTCATCACGTGATCCAGAAAGTCATAGGGTAGTCTTGACCAGTCTGCCGTCATACCATCCACACTGTCCACAGCTCTGAGGGCTATTACCCTCTCGTAAGTTCTTTGATCTCCCATAACACCCACACTTTTTACCGGCAAAAGAACAGCAAAAGCCTGCCACACGCGGTGGTAAAGTCCCCACCTTTTGAGTTCCTCCACGAAGATGTAGTCGGCCTCACGGAGGAGTTCCAAGTCTTCTTCTTTTACCTCACCCAGTATCCTTATGGCAAGACCTGGACCCGGGAAAGGATGTCTGTTTAAGATCTCGTCGGGTATGCCTAAAAGCTTACCCAACTGACGCACCTCATCTTTAAACATGTCCCTCAGAGGCTCCAGAAGTTCCAGGTTCATCTTCTCTGGCAATCCTCCCACGTTGTGGTGGGACTTTATAACTTGAGAACCAGCTATACCTGCACTCTCCACCACATCAGGATAAAGAGTACCCTGGAGGAGAAGCTGGGCACCTATTTTCTCAGCCTCCTTTTCAAACACCTCTATAAAGGTGTGACCTATGATCCTGCGTTTCTCCTCCGGATCCTCAACTCCCCTCAGCCTTTCCAGAAACAGCTTACCTGCCGACACTACGCGAAAGGGAAGGTTCATTTTTCTAAAGGCCTCTGTGACCTGTTCTAACTCTCCCTTACGCAAAAGGCCATGATCCACAAAGACACACTCCAGAAGATCTCCCACCGCTCTGTGGGTAAGAACTGCAGCTACTGTGGAATCTACACCCCCCGAAAGGGCAGATATCACCTTCCTTCCCTTTACCTGAGAGCGTATCTCTTCTATCTTTTCCTTAAGGATATCACCCATCTGCCAGTGGGCGGGAGCTTTACAGATACCAAAGAGGAAACGGGCCAGAAGATCCTTACCGTAAGGAGTATGAGAAACCTCGGGATGAAACTGAAGACCGTAAAGGGGAAGTTCTCTGTGTCTCACCACCGCATAAGGGGAGTTTTCGGAGATGGCCAGCACTTCAAAATCTTCCGGCAGAGAAGAGACCTTGTCGGCGTGACTCATCCAAACATCCATTTCCTCAGGAAGACCTTCAAAGAGGATATCTCTCTTAATGATCGTGAGACGAGCTCTCCCATACTCCTGACGGGTGGCCCTCTCCACTTTACCACCCCACTGATGCACCATCACCTGAAGGCCATAACAGATACCCAAAAGGGGAACACCCAGACGGTAGATACCAGCATCAGGAAGGGGAGCTCCCTCTTGGTAAACGGAAGCAGGACCACCCGACAGGATAATTCCATAAGGCTCCTTGGTTTTTATTTCTTCCGCACTGGTCCAGTAGGGGATTATCTCGCTGTAAACACCCAGTTCCCTTATACGCCGTGCTATAAGCTGAACATACTGAGAACCAAAGTTAAGGACTAGAACACCCCTTCTCATACCATAAAAAAATAAAGGCCCCCTGACGGGGGCCACAGAGTTTCCTTAGCTTAGAACTGAGTTTGTAAAGCCAGCGTTACGTCTGTGTAGTTCTTTTCGTTAGGTGTTTTGTTCTTCAGTTTTACGGAGTCAAAGCCAAGCTGTATCTTGGCGTCATGACCCTTTATGTAGTAGTTGACAAACACACCGTACCTGTCTGTATCCTGGTTGGCAGCACTTCTGTCATCCTGCTTTTCGTATCTGAAGGCTATGGCAGGCTTACCTATACCCACCACCTGATCGTAGAGGAGCTGACCTTGCACGTAGTAGGCCCTGTCCTTCACCTTGTTGGGTGCAGTACCAGGCATGTCCTTTCTGTCTTGGTAGCCAAGCTGGAGGTTGGGCACCAAGTCTCCAAACTTCTGCTCCCACATGGCGTCCACCACCCATGCCTTGGCGGTACCGCTAAAGCCTTGGCCATTGTCCCACTTTTGGGCGTTGTAACCGAGACCTATGCTCAGCACGTTCTGCTTTCCGAGATAGGTGTCAGCAAGGGTATAGCCCTTCTCAGGTTTGAAGCCCAGCATGGTGGGTGTGAACTGGATCCTTCCGGAAAAGGCGAGGTTGTCCTTCACACCAAGACCATTTGGATTTACATGATCCCATCTACCGTCAAAGACACCCAGCTGGTACTTGATCATACCGTCCAGCAGGTTACCCCAGAGGGTCACACCCGCATCTCTGTAGCTGTTACCCATGTTAGAGTTAGATCCTATGGTAAAGGGTGCAAAGTAGTTACCCCTTGTGCTGTAACCGTAGCCTGTGGGAATTATGTATTGGTAGCTGTCGGTGAGGGATGCTCTGCTGAAGGGTAACCTGTAGAGACCTGCCATCAGCTGAAGCTCGTCGGAAGCCTTCAGGTTGATGAAGGCATCTTGGGCCCTTGAGGTGCTAGTATTTTTGGTACCAATGCCTTGGTGAGTTCCCCTACCGGCAGGACCAGGGTGTACAGCAAACTCCAAGTTGGCACCAAACTGGACGTACTTGTTGACCTGACCGTTAAAGTAGATACGTGCGCTGCTTATAGAGAAGTCCGTGTAGTCTTTACCACCGGGAGTGGTTTTTCCTAAGCGCTGAGCCCAGATCTGGAGTTTGAGGCCCGTGTTGGCAAAGGTGTCTTCGTCGATTCTGATGACCGCTGCGTTGGCACCGGTGGCTCCCACCAGTAGTGCCGTCAGAAGTAGCTTTTTCCTCATAGCTTACCCTCCTTTGAGGTTTTGTTAGTTTTTATGATAGCACATGGATGAAGATCTGTCAAGTTTTTTTGAAGTGGTTTTTTTGCAAAATGTAAAAATTCCTTTTTGAAAAGTAAGGCTTTTGGTAAGGGGGCCTTTTTGCTTTTACGCAAAAACTCTGTGAACCCTTCTGGAAAGGAGGGACATGAGTTCGTAAGGTATGGTACCTGCTTCTTTTGCCAACTGAGTAAAGCTCTGGTGGGGTCCTACTATCTCCACCCAGTCACCTACTTCTGCTTCCACAGAGGAGAGATCCACCATGGTCATGTCCATGGTGATGTTTCCCAGAAGGGGGACAGGAACACCTCTGTAATAAAAGCGGGCTTTCCCTGAGAGACTCTTAAGAAGGCCGTCTGCGTAGCCTATGGCCACAACTCCTACGCGAGTGTCCCTCTTCAGTACACAGCTATCACCATAAGACACCCGGTGTCCTGCAGGCAACACCTTCACCGAGATGATACGGGCCTTTAGGGATAGAGCTGGAGACAGCTCTATGGGGTAAGAGGAAAGAGGTTTTTCACCGTAAAGGGCAAGACCTACCCTCACGTGGGTGGCGTAATCTACGCGGTAAATTAACCCAGCAGAACTTTCCAGATGCACCCATTTTACTCCTCTGTAATGACTCACTATCTTTCTGAAGGTTTCTATCTGTTTTAAAGTAAAAGATCTGTCGGCAGGATGAGAAAGATGAGTCATAACTCCTTCCACTCTACGGTCCTGAATAATTTCCTCCAGAAAACCCAACCGTCCCATCCCCGTATCGTACTTGACGTGAAACTTAACGAAGCTCCCTTCTAAAGCTTTCAGATGGGAGGGATGGGACACTACGGGAGTGAGGTTCCATCTTACGAGTTCCTCCAGCTCCTCTGGGAGAACACCTCCCAGCACCAGAATGGGTTTTTTCACACCAGCCTCTCTCAGTTCTACCCCCTCCTCTACGCAGGCTACCGCAAAAGCGGCTACTTCCTCAAGAGGTTCTAAAAGAGATGCTATCAGAGTTGCTCCTACGCCGTAGGCGTTGGCCTTTACCACCGCTATCAGTTTTTTACCGGTGAAGGTGTTTATCCTCTTTACGTTCTGTAAAAGGGCATCTCTGTTTATCTCCAGAAGAATGCGCATTGAGGCTTTAATATTTTAACCTATGAGGGCTCTTTTGAGTTTTATCCTTCTTTTCCTCTTTTCGTGTGCTCAGGTTTCTTCCTCCTTTACCCTCCTGCCTGAGGAGGAGGAGATACGCATAGGAAAAGCATACGTGCCTCTGGCTATAGAGGAGATGGACGGTCTGTATCCGGACCCTCAGGTGCAAAGGTACGTGTCGGAAGTGGGTATGAGGCTGGCAAGACACACCGAAAGGAACCTACCTTACAGTTTTTACGTGGTGAACTCTGATCAGGTAAACGCCTTTGCTTTGCCCGGTGGACCCATTATGATAACGCGGGGACTTTTGATGCGCCTGGAAAAGGAGAGTGAGCTGGCGGGTGTGTTGGGACACGAGCTGGGCCACCTCAACGCTCGACATCACGCTCGCTTTATGGAAAAAATGGTGGCCATGAATCTGCTTTTACAGATAGGTTCAGTATTTCTTCAGGATAAAGCTTACGGCCCTCTCTTGGTACGCTTTGGGGAGATAGGAGCCCAGCTTATGAGTCTTAAGTTCAGCAGGGATCAAGAGAGGGAGGCAGACAGATACGGTGTCATCTATGCCATCAGAGCAGGTTATGATCCCAACGGTCTTATAGGCACCTTTCGCATCTTAGAAAAGGTGGGTGGTGATGAGAGGGTAGAGTGGCTCTCCACCCATCCCCTTCCCAAGACGCGCATTGAAGAAACTAAAGATCTAATAAGATCGCTAAGGCCAAGCGGTACTTTGGTGGACGACACCGAGGAGTTTCAGAAGATAAAGAGGTCCCTCCTTGCCACAAAACCCTCCTTTGATGCCTTTGCGGAAGGAAAGAAGTACTACCAAAAAGGTGACTTGAGAACAGCACTCCTCTACATGGAGAGGGCCATAAGACTCTATGACAGAAACTATATGGCCAGAGTGTACGCAGGTATGATACTGGCCCGTATGGGAAGAGGGAAAGATGCCCTCTCTTACGTAGAAAGAGCTTACAGAGAAATGCCTCAAGTCTTTTCCACCAACTACGCCTACGGTTATGTCCTCTTTATAACAGGTGATTATCCTAGAAGCGTAAATTACCTGAGAAGAGCCAGAGATCTCATACCCAGCTATCCAGACACTTACTACTACCTGGGTAGGTGTTACGAAGCTATGGGAGATAGTGAGAGAGCTGTGGAAAACTACAGAACGGCCCTTCAGCTGGCGGGAGGTGAAAGACCATGGGTTTACGATGCCCAAGAGAGACTCAGAAGATGCTCAAGGGGTTGCTAACGGAAGATATACCCCTCAAACTGATAGCCCTTACGGTGGGTTTTTCCCTGTGGTTTGTGGTCAACTTCGGTACCCGGGTACCCGTCACAGTGGAAAAACCTGTGGAGATCCTCCACCCTCAACAGGGGTTTTCCTATCACCTCAGCGTAAAAAAGGTGAAGATAAAGCTCCTTCTCATAGAGAGGCTTATGCCTGAAGACGTGGTAGAGGGTGTTAAGGCTTACGTGGACGTAAGGGGTTTATCGGAAGGTAGTTATACACTGAAGGTTCAAGTAGAGACACCCTTTAAGTTCCTCGCTTTCCCTGAAAGCGTTCACCCAGAGTATGTAAAAGTGAAGATATCAAAAGCCCCCCCGGAGGGGGACCGATAACCTCAGCCGCAGGAGAAGGAGTTGCCGCAACCGCAGGATCCCGTCACGTTGGGGTTCCTTATGGTGAAACCACCTCCCATAAAGTCCACCACGTAGTCCAGCTCGGCGTTGTTGACGTAAGGCATAGAGAACTGATCTATAGCTATCTTCAGACCACCGAACTCAAAAACGTGGTCACCCTCCTCTACCGTGTCGTCAAAACCCATGGCGTACTGGAATCCGGAGCATCCTCCGGGAACAACCCTTATCCTCAGGATAGGTTCGGTTATTCCATTCTCCTGTGCTATCCTGAGAACTTCCTGCACAGCCTTCTCGGTGGCGTAAAAGTTAAAGCTTACCTTCTGCATCTTACTACCTCCTTAAGAGTTTTTCCTTTTCAAAAAATTAGCCCCCCAACTCCACGGTGCAATATGAGAAAGCTCAGAGAGAAGATAGTTCTCTAAGGAGAAGAATTTTCTCTCCTCCTCACCACCCAGTTCGTGATCGTAACCCAAAAGGTGTACAAGACCGTGTAAAGCAAGTCTCTTTATCTCCTCCTCGGTGGAGTGTCCGTACTCCTTTGCCTGTTTTTTAGCGGTGTCCCAGGATATCACTATGTCTCCCAAGAGGGTAAAGGAACCCACCTTTTCCCCTATGGGAAAAGAAAGCACGTCGGTGGGTTTATCCTTTCCCCTATACTCCCTGTTGAGTTCTCTTATCACCTGATCTGTGGTGATGTAAAGGCTCAGCTCCACCTTCTTAAGGTGGAGAAGGTCAAGAGCCTTCAGCAGTAGAGCCTTTAACCACCTTCTTCTTACTCTTCCTCTCTCCACTCTCAGAAGAACTTTGTTTTTCGTACTCCTCATAAGCCCTTATTATCCTCGCCACTATGGGGTGCCTAACTACGTCTTCTTGGGAAAACCACACGAAGGCTATCTCTTCTATCCCCTGTAGTACCTTTATAGCCTCTACCAGACCCGACTCCTCCTTTTTGGGAAGGTCTATCTGGGTTATGTCTCCCGTTATCACTACTTTGGAGCCGAAACCTATACGGGTGAGGAACATCTTCATCTGATCTCTTGTAGCGTTCTGAGCTTCGTCCAGTATTATAAAGGCATCGTTGAGGGTCCTACCCCGCATGAAGGCCAGAGGTGCTATCTCTATAACGTTCCTCTCCAGCATATAAGTAGCTTTGTCGTAATCCACCATATCATAGAGGGCATCGTAGAGGGGTCTTAGGTAAGGATCTACCTTCTCCGCTATACCCCCCGGTAGAAAACCCAGCTTCTCACCCGCTTCTATGGCTGGCCTTGTGAGGATTATCTTGTTGACCTTACCCTCCTTTATATGAGCCAGCGCCATAGCCATAGCCAGATAGGTCTTACCGGTACCTGCCGGACCCACACCGAACACTATGTCCTTCTCCCTTATCGCTTGTACGTACAACTTCTGGGTGGGTGTCTTGGGAACTATGGCCTTTTTCCTGTGAGTTACCAAGATAACTTCTTCCTGGGTCTGAGGTGTTGTTTCTTGAGGACGTGCTTTCAACAGAGCCTTCGCTCTTTCTCTTACTTCCTGTGCCGTCATGGGTGTGGTCTTTATCTCCCTCATGATGGTTCTTATAAAGTCGGCAAGCGCCCTTACTTTCTCCTCCTCCCCCTTTATGATGACCTCGGTGCCTCTTGCCGTCACTTTAACACCGAAGAGCTGGGAAAACTGCTTTAGATTCTCGTCGCCTCTGCCTACTATAGCGTAAAACCTCTCGTCGAAACTTCCTAAGTCTATCCTCTCTTCCACCTGCACCAATTAAAAAGTATAACGATTTTTCTTCCCTTGACAAGTTCCGAAAAAGATCCTACCTTTCTTCCCTCCTGTCTCCCTCTCTATAGGAAGACACTTCACAGTGAGAAGAAAGAAGATCTCTCTGTCTGCCTTTGATAGGGTTTCAAAGTTGGCCTGCCCCTTACTTATAACCAGGTGAGCCTCTTGGAAAAGGCGCCGAAACTCTTGGGAACAATCTTCCAGAACTGTACCTACCCTATCGGAACCGTTACTGACAACTCGGCAGAGGGAAGTGAGGCCGGCTTCCTCTGCATCCTCCATAAGAGCGTCGTTGAGGATGGGAGCACCTTTCACGGCGTATATCACTTCCTTACCTCTCTTGATGAGTTCCTCCACCAGCAAGCGATCCAAAACTATCTCACCTGCGTTATCTCCTATAATGAGCACCTTTTCTGCCTTCTGAAGTCTCTCCAAAAAGAGAGGGTACTCAAAGAGGGCAGGTTCGGTGTTGAGGATCTCCTTAACCCTTTCCTCAAGGTCCAGTTGCTGGGCTATGGCAAAGTCCACCGCGTTGCCAGCGCCTGACAGCTTTATGGCCCTCTCCAGAGGATCCTCTGTAGGAAGCTGGGAAAGCTCCTGCAAAAGTTTTAGAGCCACACGGTTGGATACTTTTTTGACTTGGTAGAAGGGGTCCTCCACTCCCGTAACTTCCTTTACCAGTCTCTGTATGTGATAAGCGTAGTGAGCCGGTGAGAGGGTAAGGTCCTGATGAGAAGCTAAGTAGCGTGCCAGTTCCAGAAGTATATGCATCTGTTGGTCTGCCGAAAGGTTCAACTTCTGTACTGCGTTGAGTCCCTGTTGAAGAAGACACGGAACGCACTCAGGATGTGACCTCACTGTAGAGCTCCTTAAGGGTGTTTAGGTTCTTAGTATCCCAATCCCCTTCCTTAGGTGTCTCAAGATAGTAGGGTAGTTGGGAAAAATACTCGTCCCGAAGAAAGTTGGCAAAGCCATCACGCCCTATGTAACCATACCCTATGTGTTGATGACGATCCTTCCTTGCTCCCAGAGGTACTTTAGAGTCGTTGCAGTGTATGGCCTTAACCCTCTGTATACCCACCTTACCGTCCAGGGATAGCTTAAAGAGTTCAAAGCCTTCTGCTGTGTTGATGGCATAACCATAAGCAAAAGCATGACAAGTGTCTATACACACCCCCACCTTATCGTGAGGAAAAGGCTCTGTAAGAAGGGCCAGTTCCTCCACACTCTTACCTATATCTCCCCTCTCCCCGGCAGTGTTCTCTATGAGTAGCATGGTGTGTTTAGGTTCGTAGATACTCAGGATCTTCTCTAAGGAAGACACAACTTTTCTGACGGCTTCCCTCACATCTCCGTGAGCGGTTCCAGGATGCAAAACGTAGTAGTCTATCAGAAGCTGGTCACACAGCGCTAATTCCTCCGCCACAACTCTGACGGAAGTTTCCAGGAGATCCTCCTTATCTGTGGCCAAGTTTATAAGGTAAGGTGCGTGTACCATGAGGGGGCCTTTCCAGTTTTTACGCTTTTCAATAAACTGATGTAAGATTTCGGGGGTATACTCTTTTATCTTCCAGCTTCTGGGACTTCTAAGGAAGAACTGAAAAACCTCCGCATTTAGCTCTTTAGCCCTTTCAAAGGTGAGGACCCAAGAACCCGCTGAAGAGACGTGAAGTCCAAAAAGGGGCATCAGACCTTTACCTTTTCCTCCACCAGCTCTTGCCGTATGGAGTGTAGGAGTTTCTGAAGGGCTTCTTCCACAGAACCGGCTCTTATCTTACAACCGCTGGCGTACCTGTGACCACCACCTCCCAATCTCTCCGCTATACGTGCCACGTTGACACCGTTTTTGGATCGTAAAGACACCTTAAACACACCTTCGTCGGGTTTTTCTATCAGGGCAAAGGCCACTTCTACACCCTCTATACTACGTGGGAAGTTCACCAAACCTTCTGTGTCCGGATACTGGGCACCTGTCTCACGGAGGAAACGGTCCAGAATCACTATACCGGCCACCTTACCGTCCTCGTAGAGGGTGAGGGTATCCAGAACACGGGATATGAGCTTCATCTTGGCCAAAGACTCTCTTTCGCTGAACATGGTGTAAGTTCTGTAAGGGTCTGCTCCCAGCTGAGTTAGTTCTTTGGCCATCTGAAACACTTCGGCGTTGGTGTTGGAGTACCTGAAAAAGCCTGTATCGGTAGCAAGTCCCGCATAGAGACACTCGGCTATCTGAGGATCTATCTCCTTCTCATCCCAGAGTTTGAGGAGTTTGTAAACTAAACTGGCTGTGGCAGGAGCCTCCGTATCTATGTAATCGTACTCTCCGTAAAACTCTCCTCCTATGTGGTGGTCTATACGTACCCGTGTGTAGGCATCAACGGGCGCTCCTACCCTGTAAAAGCCGGAGGCATCCACCACTATCGCCACGCTGAAAACCTGAGGTAGGGGAAGTCTCACCACCTCCGAAGCTCCTGGCAGAAAGTCCAAAAAGTGAGGCACAGGATCCTTACAACCTACGTAAACCCTCTTACCCTTCTTCTTGAGGAAGAGATAAAGGGCCAACGCACTACCCAAAGTGTCTGCATCCGGGTTTTCGTGGGAAGCTATGAGAATACTTCCCTCTTCTCTACTCAGCAAATCTATGAGAGGTACCCTTTCCTCCAACATGGTGTGGCCTCCTTATAACCTGTTTAAATTTAATCCCTTTATGTTCCTCTTGTAAGCTTTTAGAGTATTAAGAAGGAGAGCTGTTACCGTCATGGGACCCACACCACCCGGTACGGGAGTTATGGCCGAAGCCTTATCCTTCACAGATTGGTAATCCACATCCCCCACTATCTTGTCTCCCAAACGGGATATGCCTACGTCTATGACCACGGCACCTTCCTTCACCATGTCACCTTTTATGAGGTGTGGGACTCCTGTGGCAGATATGAGGATATCTGCGGTAAGGGTGTGGCGCTTCAGGTCCTTGGTGTGAATGTGGCATACGGTTACGGTAGCATCCCTCCACAGCAGTAGCATGCTGAGAGGTCTTCCCACTATGAAACCTGCACCCACCACCACCACATCTTTACCTTTGAGGGGTATGTTGTAGTGACGGAGGAGAAGGTCTATCCCTAAGGGAGTGCAGGGTATAAAACCATCCTCCATGCGGGCTATCAGTTTACCCATGTTTTCGGGTGTGAAACCGTCCACGTCCTTGCGAGGAGAGATGGCCGTTATCACTTCGTGTAGGGGTATATGGGGAGGTAAAGGCAATTGAACCAGTATACCGTCCACCTCATCGCGAGCGTTAAGATCCGCTATGAGATCCAAAAGCTCTTCACTGGATGTGTTGGCAGGAAGATGGTACAGTAAGGAAGTTATACCCACCTTTTCACAGGCAAGGCGTTTGTTCTTTACGTATATATGACTTGGAGGATCGTCTCCCACCAGAACCACCGCCAGACACGGGGGTCTTAAACCTTTCGTTACGTAAAACTCTATCTCTCTCCTTATCTGTTCTCTTATGACCTCTGCTACCGCCTTGCCGTCCAAAATCTGGGGTATCACGCCCTTTTCCATTTGGTACCTGCCGGAGTATCCTCTAAGATTATGCCCAGTTCTCTCAGTCTATCCCTTATGAGGTCCGCTATGGCATAAGCTTTCTCTTGTCTGGCCTTGGATCTCACTTCTATGAGTAGTTCTATGAGCCTTTCGTCCAGCACATGCCCCGCCTCCATCTCCTTCTCCACCACCCGCCTTACGCTACACACAGGATAAAGATCCTCAAAGAGACCGAAGATACCCCTCAGATGCTTAAGAAGAGTTTCGGAGGCCTGCTGATAGGCATCCAGCTCCGATGTTTTTACCCGCCTTCTTTCCAAAACCTCCTTCTTCAGCTTTCCCATCTCACTCACGAGGGTGAAGAGCCTTCCAAGGGCAGAGGGTGTGTTAAAGTCGTCGGCAAGATCCGCAAAAAACTTTTCCTCCGCATCTCTTATCTTATCAAGAAGTGGGTGCTTCTCTCTGACTTCCTCCGAAGGAAGCTCCTTCAGAAGCTCTGCGTCGGTTATGGCGTTTTTTAGGCGCTCGTAAGAACGCTTTGTTTCTTCCATTTTATCCCATGAAAAATCTAAGGGACTTCTGTAATGGGTCATAAGCACAAGAAGCCTCAGCACATCTGGATGATACCGACTGTAAACTTCCCGAAGGGTCACGTAGTTTCCCAAAGATTTGGACATCTTCTGCCCACCTACCGTTACCAGTCCGTTGTGTACCCAGTATCTGGCAAAAGGCCTTCCTGTGAGAGCTTCCGCCTGAGCTATCTCGTTCTCGTGGTGGGGAAAGACAAGATCAAGACCACCACCGTGTATGTCTATAGTGGTGCCCAGGTGCTTGAAGATCATGGCCACACACTCGGTATGCCAGCCAGGTCTTCCCGGACCCCACGGTGAGTCCCATGCCGGTTCTCCCGCCTTGGCAGCTTTCCAAAGGGCAAAGTCTAAGGGATCCCTCTTCTTCTCGGAAGGTTCAACGCGTGCGCCTGCCTCCAGTTCCTCGGGGTTTCTACGGGACAGTTTCCCATACTCAGGAAAAGCCTTCACCGAAAAGTAAACGTCACCGCCCGACACGTAGGCGTATCCCTTATCTATAAGTCCCTGTATAAGCTGTATTATCTCCTGTATATGTTCTGTAACTCTAGGTTCTACATCCGCCGGTCTTACACCTATGGCTTCCATGTCACGGTAGTAACTGGCTATGTATCTGTTGGCCACCGTCATGAAATGGGTGCACTCTTCCCTTGCTTTGTTTATTATCTTGTCATCCACATCGGTAAAGTTTCTCACAAACTTCACTCTGTAACCCAGATACTCCAGGTACCTTCTCAGCACGTCAAACACTATAAGGCTTCTGCCGTGCCCTACATGAGAGTCATCATAGACGGTGACACCACAGGTGTAGATGAGCACTTGGGGCGGGTTCAGAGGTACAAACTCCTCTACTCTACCTGTGAGGGTGTTGTAAAGACGCAGACTCATTACATTAATATATTAAATCATGGAAAAGGCCAAGTTCGGTGTCCTTACGGTGTCCGATAGAGCAAGTAGGGGTGAGTACGAGGACATAAGCGGAAAATACATAATAGAGTATCTTAAGGATGTGGTGACATCACCCTTCGAGATAGTCTACAGAGTGGTACCGGACGAGCGGGACATCATAGAGGGTGCCCTCATCCATATGGCGGACGAAGAGGGTTGTTGTCTTATACTAACCACAGGAGGCACAGGCCCAGCCCCCCGTGACGTGACCCCGGAAGCCACGATGGCCGTTTGCCACAAGATACTACCGGGTTTCGGAGAACTCATGAGGCAGGTATCTCTGCAGCAGGTTCCTACCGCCATACTATCCCGTCAACTGGCAGGTATAAGGAACAGAACCCTCATCATCAACCTGCCAGGAAAACCCCAGTCTATAAAACTCTGTCTGGATGCTGTTTTTCCTGCAGTACCTTACTGTATAGATCTCATAGGTGGTCCCTACATCACTACCGATGAGAATAAGGTTAAGGCCTTCAGGCCAAAAGGGTGATGTTATAATTTCTAAGGTAAGGCGCGTAGCTCAGTAGGCAGAGCGCTGGCCCGACACGCCAGAGGTCGGCGGTTCAAGTCCGCCCGCGCCTATTTATGCGAGACACACCATGCTGGAGATAGAGAAAGACCTTGAGGAACTGGCTCAAAAGATACTACAACTCAAAAAGCTCCTTCAGTTAGGAGAGAGACACAGAGAGAGTGAGCTGAGAAGACTGCAAAGGGAGTTCAGGGAAAAGGCCAGGAAGGCTTATCAGAAGCTGGATCCTTGGGACCGTGTACAGTTAGCCCGCCATCCTAAGAGACCTCACACCATGGACCTCATACCTATCCTCTTTGAGGAGTTTACAGAACTCCACGGAGACAGACTTTTTGGAGATGACAGAGCGGTGGTAGCAGGGTTTGCTTACTTTGAGGGTATGCCCGTGGCGGTGATAGGCCATGAAAAGGGTAGAAGTACTAAAGAGAAGATGGAGAGGAACTTTGGTATGCCTCATCCCGAAGGGTACAGAAAGGCGGTGAGAATAGCCAAACTGGCAGAAAGTTACGGTATGCCGGTGATAACCTTTGTGGACACTGCGGGAGCTTACCCAGGTGTTGGTGCGGAGGAGAGGGGACAGGCGGAGGCTATAGCCCAGTGTCTTTACACCTTCGGATACCTGAGAACACCGGTGGTGTCGGTGGTGATAGGAGAAGGTGGTTCGGGAGGTGCACTGGCCTTTGGAGTGGCCAACAGAGTTTACATGTTGGAGAACGCTGTGTACTCTGTTATATCTCCCGAAGGGTGTGCCGCCATTCTGTGGAAGGATCAGAGCAAGGTGAAGGAGGCAGCTAAAGCTCTCAAACTCACCTCGTGGGATCTACTCCGACTGGGTGTTATAGACGGTATAATAAGAGAACCTTTGGGTGGAGCCCACTGGGACTATATGAGGACAGCAAGACTTATAAAAAGATGCTTGAGGAAAGCCCTGAGAGAACTGCTGGAGTTAACTCCAGAGCGCCTCGTAGAAGATAGGATTAAAAAGTTCTCCTCCATGGGAGTCTTCCAAGAGGTGATGCCATGAACTACGCGCCGGAGATCCTCAGCTACATGAGTAGCTCCAAAGACATAACGGAGGTGCTGCTGGTACCTAAAGCGCCACCCACCGAAAGAAGGGAAGGTAAACTCATAAAGTTTATGGATGTAGTACTAAGTGCCGATGACGTGAGAGACACCCTTGTAGCTCTAAGGACACATGCTCCCACTCTCATGGGACCTCTTGGTAGAGAGGGTAGTTTTTCCTTCGGCATGCACGGCGTGGGACGTTTCAGAGTGAGTTACATCACCCAGAGAGGAAGTTATGTAGTATCTATCATCAAAACGCCTATGGAGATACCACGCCTCTACACCCTCTGTGAAGATGAAGGTATAATACCAAGACTGGAGGAGCTTCTCAGGCTGAGCCATCAACGCCTTTACGTGATAAAGGGAAGGGATCCCATAAGAACCTCCACCTTTGTCTACTCTCTACTCCAGCACATAGTAAACACCATGTCTAAGGTTATCTTCGTGCTAGAAAAGAACCTAACTTTTCTTTTGAAACACGGTAGTTCCCTGGTGGTACAGAGGGAGGTAGGTTTAGACGTGGAGAGTTTCGAGGAGGGTCTGCTGGATGCTATGCGCATAAACCCAGATATTTTGTACATCAACTTTCAGGATGTAATGTCCCAAAGGGAGCTGGACCTGTTGGTACGTCTGTCCCACATGGGTACTGTAGTTCTACTTCAGGCTCCTGTGGCGGAGGAACATCTCCTTCACTCTACAGGAGTTGTGCAGATAGAGGTACGGCCCTCAGGTGTATCAGGAAAGCTTAAGGTTCAGATCATGGAAACACTACCTGAGGAACCGGAAAACCGTTGAAGTTGGCCGCATAAACCGTCGTGTAGGCACCTGCGGACAGTATGTATAGGTAGTCGCCTACTTCTGGTTCAGGTAGTGGTACACTGCGTGCCACCACATCCATACTGTCACAGGACACACCCCCTATGGTCCACTCCTCCAGTTCCCCTTCCCTATCCAGATAGAAGGCGTATCTTATACCCCCCAACGCTTCTGCAAGACCGTTGAAAACACCTGTGTCTATGTATATCCAGTTTTCGTTACCCCTCCGAGCCTTACCTATAACCCTCGTTACCATTATTCCCTGATCACCTACTATACCCCTTCCCGGTTCTATCTGGAGTTCATGGGGCATACTGGGAAAGAACTTCTGGAGGAGACCCCTCACGTAATAGGCTATGTCCTCCACACTCAGGGCCTCGTAGGTGTAGCGTACTGGTATCCCTCCTCCCAGATTTAACATCTGTAATCTCAAACCCCTCTCTTTAGCCTTACTCCAAAGTTCCGCAGCCGTCCTTATACCGATAAACCAGTTTCTGTAGTTGTTGCACTGAGACCCCACGTGAAATGTTACTCCATAGGGTATAAGTCCCTTCTCCCTTGCGTACTCCAGTATATCCAGAGCTGTGTTTACGTCAACACCGAACTTCTTAGAGAGTGGCCAGTCGCTCCCTTCGTTGGGTACCACAAGCCTTACGTAAACCCTGGATCTCTTTGCTACCTTAGCCAGTTTATCTACCTCCGTAAAGGAGTCTACCGCAAACCGGTCTACACCCTTACTGTAAGCGTACTCTATAAAGTCCATAGGCTTTACAGGGTTGCTGGATATAACCCTGTCTGGACTCACCCCCATTTCCAACACTCTCCTCAACTCCTCGGAAGAAGCTACCTCAAAACCAGATCCTAGCTCCGCCAGGACCCTTATGATCTCGGGATGATCGTTAGCTTTAACAGCGTAGTAGACCTTCACCTGTGGCAGGTGATACCTTAGCTCGATATACCTGCTCTTTATACCTTCCAGGTCCATGTACAGAACAGGTGTAACCTGTGGTTTTAAGTAAGGAAGAAAACGCTCCCTCTCCGACAAGAAGGCCTCAAAACTCCTCTTAGCAAACTCAAACTGAACCCTACGCCTGTCTACAACTTCCTCCACCATAGAGGCTTAATAGTAGTCCTGTAGTGAAGAAATGTCAAGGTAACTATCTTACCAGATTGACCGTCTCATCCAGCACGGCGTTGGTGGCGGTTATGGTCTTAGCGTTGGCCTGATAAGCTCTTTGTGCCGATATGAGGTTCACAAACTCGGTGGCTATATCCACGTTGGACATTTCCAGCATACCGGATCTTACCTTTTCGGCTCCGCCGGGTACCATAACGGTGGGAGTGGATATGGAGGTGTATAGGTTGGCTCCCTTTTTAATGAGTTCTTCAGGATCCGAGAACACCGCCACAGCGACCCTGTAAAGGGGCAGAGATTTTCCGTTGGAGTATACACCCACCACGGCACCATCCTCCGAAAGGACATATACGTCCACCAGATCTCCTCTGGCGTAACCGTTCTGACTTGCAGTAACAACAAAATCAGAAGCGTGTTGAGTTACGAAGGATGTAGGTATAGGCTGTCCTGGATTTGGGGCACCGGATTGAAGGGAGGTTCCTACGTAGATTCTCCACACAGAGGCAGATGGGAAAGTACCACCACTGGGAGTTGAGGCAGGAACGCTTAAATTGGCGGGATTAAGATAGTAGGCGAAGTTACTACCCTGAGGTTCTCTCAGAACGGTGGCGTTGTCATAGATCAGCTTACCGTAGCTGTCAAAGGTAACGGTCCAATCCCCACTGAGTTCATAGCCCGGACTGTTAGGGTCTATGTCAGCTCTGAGGTGTATCTCCCACTGATTAGGTAGATTGGTTTTTCTAAAGTACATGTCCGCTTGGTAGGGTGTCCCTAAGCTGTCGTAGATGGTCAGCGTGTATCTGTAGTTGTAAGAGGAAGGATCCAGAGGATTAAAGGGATTAGGTGGCTCAGTGGCCGTGGCATTAAGGTTAGAAGGTTGCAGGAAGTTTATAACTCCAGTGGGTTTGGGTTCCAGTTGAGGAACAACCTTTATGTCTTCTAAACCCGTTCCTACTGTTCTCCCGTTTTCATCAACACGGAAACCTTGCAGCTTGAGTCCAGCAGAGTTAACCATGAAACCATCCCTACTCAAACGGAACTCACCGTCTCTGGTGTAGTAATGAGCGCCGCTGATAGGATCCTTCAGTATAAAGAGCCCTCTGCCCTGTATGGCCAGATCCGTGTTTATTCCCGTTTGCTTGAAGTTTCCTATTGTCCATATTTTCTGGGTGCTGTCTATCAAAACTCCGGCACCGTATGTGGTGGTCTTTATAGTGTTGGTTACAGTGTTGAGACCCACCGTCACAGAGGAGATGACATCCTGAAATATAGGCCTGCTAGCCTTGAACCCAATGGTGTTCACGTTGGCCAGGTTGTCAGAAGTTATATCCATCCATGTCCTGTAGGCGTTGAGTCCTGTGACCGCATTAAAGAAACTTCTCAGCATGGTCAACCCTCCACGCGTACAAGTTTTGTGATGGGAACGTTTCCCCCCTTGTAAAGCTCCAGCATGACTTGCCCGCCCATAAGCTCTACGGACCTTACTTTGTCCTTCACAAGAAGAGAAACACCCTGCACCTGCTCCCCCCCATACAGCACGTTAACTTTCCACGTTCCTTCAGACAGAGCCTCCGTAGATAACACATTCACACCCTTTTCTATATCCATCCGGATAGTCTTAACATCACCTCTGTCGTTGGTAAACTGCACAACGGCACCCTTTATATCTCGGTCCGACATAAGGTAGTAGGTGGCTCCGTTGGGTATGATATCCTCCGAAGATACATACACCTCCCTGTTCAGCACACTCAGACCCGCAGCCAGAGTCATCTGAAGGGTGAGATCTTTCAAGTTCTCCAGAGTGTTCCTCACATCATTGAAGAACTTCACCTGGTTCAGTTTTACCATATCATCCAACATCTTGGAAAGGTCCTGTTGCTGGAAAGGATCCTGAAACCTCAACGTCTCCAAATATATCTTCAAAAAGTCCTGTGGAGACAGGTTATCCACTCCCTGTGTGTAATTGGGCGGTAAGATACGAACCTTCTCCACCTGTGTCATACTCTCCCCCATTTTTTCTTAAGCTCCTCCTGAAGCACTTGAGCGAAGGAGACGGAACCTCCCTCTGAGGTTGCAAGCCTACCCTTCAGGTCATACACACGGGCCTCTTTCCTTATGATGAGCTTATCCCCCTCTACTTGGATTTTAACAAGATCTCCCTCCTTTAGACCCAGCTTTTTCCTCAACTCGCTGGGTATAGCTATCAGCCCCCTGGCCATGACTCTGGCCACATCCTCCATACAGGTAAATATACACAGTAAGTTGGATGCTGTCAATATGTTTGACATATATGATATATCTAACCTGTGGCTCTGTTATTGTGAACTACCCCGCATCAAAGATGCGGAGCTTCGTGGTAGGTTTGAACGCTTAACGCGTTCCTTACCACCACTGGCGGGTTCACACCGCCCCTACTCCTGCCCATACCACAATACAGCGGTATAGCGGAGCTACTTCCCTTTAGCTTGTAAAATACCCTCAGCCTCACAGGTCTTCCCAAAGCGGTTTCAAGGTCAAACTTTCCGAGCTTCTTAAGATAGTTCCTCACAGCATTAACATCAGCATTCAAAAGTCCAAGAGAGGTTCTGAAAAGTCCTCTCTTTATCCTTCCTTCAGGGGTGTAGTTTTCTTTGCTAACTCCACAAAAGAGCGTGGAGTCTACCCCTGAAGTGTAGCTCTCATCTATGTAATCCACACTTATACCGTATTCCAGAGCTTTATACTCCAGATACTTTTTCACTTTACCGTGTGGAAGCAGGCTCCATATCTGGTCCGCCACCGAGTTCAGTTTGCTTTCTTTGTTCTTATTCTTCACCGCATCTCCTATGTAGATTTCTTTCACTCCGTGCTTGATTGCAAGCTCAAGTATCAGATTTGATACCGTATGAGCGTAGTATCTTAAAAGCCTCTTTATCTTCACCCAGAGCTTGCTTATCCTCTCCTCCACCCTGTGGTAGGGAAGTCCCTTGTTCTTGAGATTGTCTTTTAAGCTCTGAAGCTTTGCTATCTTCTTTAAATACTTCCTTAGCAGGCTTTTCAATCCTTTTCCGTCTATTATGTAAGGAGTCTTTATCCCTTCTATCCCCACCACCATGAAGTTTCCTGAGTTTGGGTCTATTACCATTACCTTGTTTCCTGAATACTCCCTGTTTTCTATTTTATGCTCGTAGATTATGTGAAGCTCATATCCAGTCCCTTTCGGAACAATCTGAATATTCTTCACGAGCTCCTCTCTCAGTTCAAGCCCTGTTTCTATCCAGAGGTATTTGACGTGTATATCGTGCTTTTCTCTGAGCCACCTTCTTAGCTCCTTAGAGAGACTGAGCCTCACTTTAGTGCCTATCACCTTAAAGCCTGTCCTGTCGTAAGTTAAGGTTCTGTGGGGTTTTCTCTTGGGTCTGAATTTGGGATGCTTTATCTCCTGTCCTTTGAACTTCTGAGGGTTTTTGAGGAACTCAAACCAGTTTTTGTAGGCTCTCACAAGCTCATCTAAGACTATCTGAGCTGTTCTTGACTGGAGGGCTTTGAGGTGGATTGAGGAGTTTAGCTTATTGTAGAGGTCAAACATATTAACCTTGGCGAGTTTGTTTTTGAGAAGGTAGAGAGCCTGGTTGTAGAGCTTGCCCGAGTGGTAGGTAAGATACCCGAGGACAATCCTGTACTCTTCGGGAAGGTCGTTTAAGGATATGGTGATACATCTTAGAGATTTTGGCATTCTTCAATATACCTCTTTTCGCTTTCCGCAACCATTTAAGATTTAATTATATGGTCAACCATACAGATACGGGGTTTTAGCCCGCAAGTTTTTCTATAAAGTTATTATCATGCCTATGCTGGTCTGGGTAGCTCCATTGGTGGGTTTAATAGCGGCTTTCTTTATAGATGTGAGTCTTCTGCGTTTTTGGGAAAGGCGGGGTCCCTTTGGAAGTTTGGTGGCTTCCCTCAGAAAGTGGTTGTATCCCTTTCTGATGGTGGTATCTCTGCACGTGGCTGTCCAAATGGAAGGGGTTCCTCCCAGATACGAGAAACTTCTCAACAGAGGTCTCATGACAGCCTACGTGCTGATAATCTCTCTGTTTGTTTCCAGCTTTTTTATCCATCTTTGGACATCTTTTGCTACCAGGAGAGGCATACAGGTAACCGCTCTCTCCGTGTATATTCTGAGGGCTGCCTTTCTCTTACTGGCTTTGCTGATAATTTTGGACAACTTGGGGATATCCGTCACACCTATACTCACCACCTTAGGTGTGGCGGGTTTAGCGGTCTCCTTAGCTTTGAGGGACACTCTCGCAAACCTCTTCGCTGGCCTATACATAACCATGGCAAGGCAGGTTAGGCCGGGTGACGTGATAAGCCTCTCCACAGGTGAGGAAGGCACGGTTCTGGATATAACGTGGAGGAGTACCCTGTTAAAGGATAAAGAAGGAAACTTGATTCTCATTCCCAACGAAAGGTTGTCTCAATCGGTAGTTAAAAACTACAGAAGGGACGATGGTCTCTTGGTGGTAACCCTTCATGTACCCCACTCGGTAGAGCTTTACCGCGCAGAGCTACTGGCCATAGATGTGGCGCAGGCGGTTTTGAAGGAACTCTACCCCTCTGACATGCCTGAGGAGGAGGTAAAGGTCCGGTTTCATACCTTTCAAGATACTGGTGTACTGCTGGATGTGCTGATACCTTTTAAATCCTTCCAAGATAGAGCCCTGATTCGTCACGAGTTTATAAAGAGGTTTCACAAGGTTCTGAGGGAAAATGCTGGATAGAGTACTTCTGGCCACCGCTAACCCTAAGAAGGCCCAGGAGATCATCAGGCTGCTCTCTTCCTCCGGTATTGAGGTAATCCTGCCTGACAGATCCCTGCAGGTGGAGGAAGGTGGATGTTCTTTCCTGGAAAACGCTTATCTGAAGGCAAGGGCTTACTGGGAGCGTTACGGGATACCCACTCTGGCGGATGATTCAGGTCTCGTGGTGCCTTCTTTGGAAGGATATCCGGGAGTTTTCTCCAGCAGATTTTACCAGATAGAGTGGGGCGGAAGGGAGGAAGTTACAGAAACAGAGGATGAGGCCAACATAAGGAAGCTTCTCCGTCTTATGGAAGGTAAGGAAGACAGAAGGGCTTACTTTGTGGCCTACGTGGTTCTGTACGCAGGAGACTGGGGTGTGTGGACAGAGGGAAGGTGTTGGGGAAGTATAACTACCGAGAGAAGGGGAAACAGGGGTTTTGGTTACGACCCTGTCTTTGTACCCGAAGGTGATCACAGAACTATGGCAGAACTTTCTCCGGAAGAAAAGGACAGTGTGTCTCACCGAGGTAAAGCACTGAGAAAACTGCTACATATCTTAAAATACTTCACCTATGGATAAACTGCTGGTGGTCAAGTTTGGAGGAACTTCTGTTGGAAGTATAGAGAGGATAAAGAACGCAGCCCGTAAAGTAATCGACAAGGTACAACAGGGTTATAAGGTGGTGGTAGTATCCTCAGCCATGGCGGGAGAAACAGACAGACTCATAAATCTTGCCAAAGAGATAGATCCGTTACCTCCCGAAAGGGAACTAGACATGCTGGTGTCCACCGGAGAACAGCAGGCGATAGCCCTCTTTGCCATGGTACTGAACAGTATGGGGTATCCTGCCGTAAGTCTGTGTGGTTGGCAAGTTCCCATCATCACAGACAGTGTTCATACCAAGGCCCGTGTGAGAAAGATAGGTGTTCAGCGCCTTAAAAATATACTGAAAGAAGGCTACATACCGGTGGTGGCAGGTTTTCAAGGCGTGACGGAAGATTGGGAAATAACCACTTTGGGAAGGGGAGGCTCTGACCTGACGGCGGTGGCCCTCGCCTACGCCTTGGGAGCAGACTGTGAGATATACACCGATGTGGAGGGAGTGTTTACCGCAGACCCACGTATTGTTCCCTCTGCCCGTAAGATAGCTCGTATATCCTACGAGGAGATGTTGGAAATGGCTTCTCTGGGAGCAAAGGTTATGCAAGCGCGTAGCGTGGAATTTGCCATGAAATACAACGTGAGAATACATGTCAGAAGTTCCTTTTCTGATCAGGAAGGTACATGGATAGTACCGGAGGAGGAAGTCATGGAGAAAGTGGCTGTAAGGGCTATAACCCTGGAGACTAAGGAGTCCAGAATAACGGTGGTGAGAGTTCCCGACAGACCGGGTATCGCCTACAGAATCTTTAAAGCGCTGGGGGATGCCCACATAGTGGTGGACATGATAGTGCAGAACGTTTCCCACCAAGGTTATACGGATCTTTCCTTCACCGTCAACAAAGCAGACGCTCCGAGAGCGGAAGAGATAGTGAGGAAGGTGGCTCAGGAGATAGGTGCCCAAGAAGTGGTGAGGGATGACAACGTGGCTAAGGTGTCGGTAGTAGGTATCGGTATGAAAAGTTCTTACGGTACAGCTGCCAAGATGTTTGAGGTTCTTTATAAGAACAACATCAACATCATGGCTATATCCACGTCGGAGATAAAGATATCCTGTCTCATAGATCAAAAGTACGGGGAGTTAGCGGTCAGAGAACTGCACTCCGCCTTTGTGGAGGAAGGAGAGGAGATAAAGATCGTCAACGATGGAACCTGAGAGAGTAAGGAGCCTTCTTCAATCCTTCAGAGGCCTCAAAATCCTTGTGGTGGGTGACATAATACTGGACAGATACGTTTTCGGAAGGGTAGAGAGAATATCTCCGGAAGCACCTGTACCAGTTTTGGAAGTGGAGAGGGAGGAGTTTAGATTGGGGGGTGCAGGTAACGTAGCGGCCAATCTGGCGGATCTGGGAGTGGAGACATACCTGTGTGGTCTTCTGGGAGACGATGAGGCTGCCAACAAGGTAAAGAATATGCTACTTGAGAGAGGTATAAGGGACCTTACCATTCAAGAGAGGGGAAGACCTACCACAGAAAAATCCCGCATGGTTGCTCTATCTCAACAACTTCTGAGAGTAGATAGAGAGGTGAGAAGGCCACCGGACCCTTCCGTGTTAAAGGACATCTTAGAGAGGTTGGAGGTGGTGGTGGACGGGATCATTGTTTCCGACTATGCTAAGGGTGTGGTAACAGGCTCCTTGATGGAGAGGGTAAAGGCTAAGGGTGTTTTCGTGGCTGTTGATCCAAGACCTCACAACAGGGACCTGTACCGCGGTGTGGATCTGATGACTCCCAACGAAAAGGAAGCACGCCAGATGCTTCCGATAGAAGATCTGAGAGACTTAGGATTCAGTTTGAAAGACTACCTTGGTTTGAAGACCCTTGTCATAACTATGGGACCAAAAGGTATGATGCTCTTTAGAGAAGGCAGAGAGAAGAGCTTTCCGGCAAGAGCTAAGCAAGTGTACGACGTTTCCGGAGCAGGTGACACAGTGGTTGCAGTACTTACAGCATCCTATCTGGTGAGTGGTGATTGGGAGCTTTCCTGTGAGCTGGCTAATGTGTGTGCGGGAATAGTGGTAGGTAAATTGGGAACCGCCACCGTAAAACCTCACGAAATATTGGAAAATCTGAGATGAAAGGTAAGGGAAGGGAGTTTGAAGATGTGGCCTGCCTGTACCTTACCCGGATAGGTTACAAGGTTCTGAGGCGCAACGTACACTGTAGATATGGAGAGATAGACATTTTGGCTTTGGATGGTGATACCTTGGTTTTTGTGGAAGTGAAGGGAGGTGCAGGGCACAGCTCGACGGACCCCGCCTACAGGATGGATACCACTAAGCTAGCCAAAATACTAAAATGTGCGGAGAAGCTCATGGCCGAGTTCCCCGCACAGGACTGTAGGGTAGATCTCTTAGTTATAAGAGGTAGTGAAGTAGAACACTTAAAGAACATCTCACTCTAGTATTTCCAAAACCACCCTCTTGTTCTGTTTCCTGCCCATGGCGGACAGGATGGTTCTCAGGGCGCGGGCTATTCTACCCTGTTTTCCGATGACTTTACCCACGTCCCCTTTCTCTACTCTCAGCTCTATAACTATAGTCTTCTCTCCTTCTATCTCCACCACGTTCACGGCGTTAGGATTGTCTACAAGGGACTTGGCGGTTATCTCCACAAGATCTCTCAGTTGGCTCATCTTTCCACCTCCTTCAGAGTATGTTGGCCTTTTTGAGTATACTTTGGGCGCGGTCCGTCAGCTGTGCACCTTTGGCTAACCACTCCTTCACCTTCTCAGGCTTTATCTCAAGTATCTCCCCCCTTTTGGGGTCATAGGTTCCCAGTATGTCTATATACTTACCTTCCCTCGGTGACCTGGAATCCATAACCACTATTCTGTAAATGGGGTGGTGAGTTCTTCCCATTTTGGCAAGTCTTATCCTCACAGCCATCTGAAACCTCCTCTCGAAGGGAGTATTATAACACAGATTGTATGGCTCTCCTTATCTTCTCCATCAGGTGAGGCTCTGTATCTACCCCCTTCTCTCCCAGTTCTTTTGCCAGTTTCATCAGTAGTTTTTTGATTTTGCCAGAAGGGTCCTTGGGAACTTCTATACGGAAGGTGAGAACGAGGTTTCCTGCAGAGCCACTGGATGGGAAACCCATACCAGGTATAGTTTTGGTGGATCCACACTCCACACCTGGCTGAAGAAACACCTCCAGTTCCTCTCCCGACAGAGTTTTGACCTTAACTACACCTCCCAAAACAGCCAACGGAAAGGATATGAAGACCTCCCTATGAAGGTCTTTGCCTATCTTTCTGAAAACAGGGTGAGGTTTGAGAACAACCCGCAGATAAAGATCGCCAGGTTCTCCTCCCCTCTCTCCCGTATGGCCAAAACCCTTTACCTTCAGAACATCTCCTTCGTCGGTACCCGGTGGTATGCTCACCTTAACGGTGGACAAACGTGCCACTCTACCTCTTCCTGCACACAAGCTACAGGAGTTCTTTATCAGGTAACCTCTGCCCCTACAAACAGAACAGGGACGTGGAAAGTCAAATATACCGCTCACCCTTCTACCTGTTCCTTCGCAGGCATGACATGTCTCTTTCTCTATACTCTCCCCTAAGTATCCTTTACCTTCACATTGTGGGCAGTCCACCCACCTTTCGTACTCTATACTTTTCTCACAGCCGAAGGCAGCCTCTTCCAAACTTAGTTCCAGTCTAAGTCTTATATCTTCTCCTTTACGAGGTCCCGGCTTCCGCCTTATACCTTTCCAAACTTCCTGTAAAAACTCCTGTATGTACTCCATAAAGTCCCGGTATTTCCTTTCGTCCCCGCTCTCCAGAATCCGGTCGTACTGAGCTCTCTTCTCGTCATCGGACAATACATGATAAGCCTCGTTGATGAGCTTGAACTGTTCTTCAGCTCGTGGATCAGGATTTACGTCAGGGTGCCATTCTTTGGCTAATCTCCTGTAAGCCCGCTTTATCTCATCCTTTGTGGCAGACTTACTGACGCCCAGTATCTCGTAATAGTTCTTCACGGCCACTACAGATTATAATAATCCTCTGGGTGTCCAAATGGCGCCTGCCGGGTCTCTGGACACCCATAAAGGGCGCGTTAAAAATAGCCCGGCCCCGGTATGGTAGTATCCGGGAAGGGACACACCCCATGAGTGTTAGGGATCTACCTCCAGGAAAGAACCCTCCCGAGGACATATACGTGGTGATAGAGATACCTCAGGATAGCTCCATAAAGTACGAACTGGACAAAGAGAGTGGTGTCCTCTTCGTAGATAGGTTTCTCTTTACCGCCATGCATTATCCCTTTAACTACGGATTCATACCTCAGACCTTAGCAGATGATGGTGATCCTGTAGACGTGCTGGTGGTGTCCCGGTATCCGGTGGTTCCGGGTAGCGTCCTCCGTTGCAGGCCCATAGGAGCCCTTCAGATGAGGGATGAGGAAGGTGTAGACACAAAGCTGATAGCGGTCCCCCACACCAAACTGGACCCTACTTACGACAGAGTCAAGACGTTGGATGATCTTCCTCCTGTGGTTCTTGATCGTATAAAACACTTCTTTGAACACTACAAGGAGTTGGAACCGGGCAAATGGGTGAAGGTGGAGGAGTTTAAGGGTGTCCAGTTTGCTATAGAGGAGATAAAGAAGGGCATAGAGAACTATAAAAAGAAAGCGGGTGGATGAAGGAGGACATCTTACAGAAGGCAAGGCGTGTTTTTGAGATAGAGATAAGCCAGATAAAGAGACTTATGGACAGTTTGGATGACAGTTTTGTGCGCGCGGTGGAGATACTTCTTTCCTGTGAAGGAAAGGTTATCACCACAGGTGTAGGTAAATCGGGACACATAGCGCGTAAGATAGCTTCCACTTTATCCTCTACAGGTACACCTGCCCACTTTCTACATCCCTCGGAAGCGTTGCACGGAGATCTAGGTGTCATAGACAAGAAGGATGTTCTCCTCGCTATATCCAACAGTGGTGAGTCCAAGGAGGTTTTGGATCTTCTGCCCTACGTCAAACTACTGGGTGTTCCTCTTATAGCCATCACCAACAGGAGGGACTCCACTTTGGCAAAACACGCCGATGTTCATATATTCCTCAACGTGGAGAAAGAAGCCTGTCCCCTTCACCTGGCACCCACCAGTAGTTCCACCGCTTCTTTGGTACTGGGTGATGCTCTGGCTATGGTTCTGCTGGAGCTGAGAGGTTTTACAGAGAAAGACTTTGCCCTACGCCACCCTGCCGGTAGCTTGGGGAGAAAACTCAAGCTGGTACGTGATCTTTACCATACAGGAGAGGAGTTACCGGTGGTGGAAGAAGACACGCCTATGCCTCAAGTGGTACTGGAGATAACCAGTAAAGGTTTTGGTGCTACCGCCGTAGTCAACAAGGAGGGTAAGTTGGTGGGTATAATCACGGACGGAGATCTAAGGAGGTTCATCAACAGAGGGGGAGACCTATCGAGAAGTACCGCCAAAGACGCCATGACCAGAAATCCCAAGGTAGCTTACCCAGACGAGCTGGCGGCACAGGCTCTGAGTCGTATGGAAAGTTACAAGATAACGGTTCTCATAGTAGTGGACCAAGAGAACAGACCCATAGGTATAATTCACATGCACGATATTCTGAGAGCGGGTATAGTATGAAGCTTAGCGTGTTGGGATCTACAGGCTCTGTGGGTAGCAACGCTCTTCAGATAGTTTCCGCATACCGCGGTAGGTTTGAACTGGTGGGTATAATGGCCCGGAGAGCTTCTCCCCAACTCTTACTTCAGGCCCAGCAACTCAGACCGCGTTATGTGGTGTCCTACGAAGAACCTACTTCCCACTGGCTCTCTTCCCTTCCTGAGGGTACTAAGTATCTCAGAGGTGAGGAAGGTCTCATGGCCCTTCTGGAAGAGTCAGAACGTATCCTCAACGCCATATCGGGTGTAGACGGTCTTTTACCCACCTATCACACACTCACAAAAGGAAAGGTTCTTCTGGCTTCCAACAAGGAGTCTGTCATATGTCTTCCAGATCTTATCAGAGAGCACATATCTCGTGTGGTGCCTGTTGACAGCGAACACAACGCTCTATTTCAGCTTTTATCTTTCGTAGATCCCCATCACGTTAAGAAGGTGTACCTCACCGCCTCCGGTGGACCTTTTAAGGACACACCTTTGCAGGAACTTCCCTACGTTAGGGTGGAGCAAGCCCTCAACCACCCTCGTTGGAAAATGGGTAAAAAGATCACCGTGGACTCTGCCACCCTCATCAACAAAGGGATAGAGATAATAGAAGCTCAGGTACTCTTCGACCTCTCTCCCGAGACGATAGAGGTGGTCATCCATCCCCAGAGTTATGTACACGGTATAGTGAGTCTGAAGGACGGGAGTTTCCTCTTTCACACCTCCCAAACGGATATGAAGGTACCCCTTCTGCATGCTCTCTTTTATCCTGAAAGGGTGGAGTATCCTTTCCAGCAGATGGACCTTTTAGATCTATCTCCCATAACCTTTGAGCCTGTTGATACCCAAAAGTTTAGGGCTGTGGACATATGCAGATGGGTGGCCAAGAGGGGAGGTGTCTACGTACCTGTCCTTTTAGGGGCCGACGAGGCCGCCGTTGAGATGTTCCTGGCTGGTGAGATACCCTTCACCGGTATAGTGGAAACTATAGAGAAAGTTCTCAACGCGGTGAATCTTCCTGATCCGAAGAGTCTGGAAGACATAATAGAAGCGGTGCGCTGGGGTTACCACAAGGCCAGGGAGATGGCAAAGGTCTTGTAAACTGCCACTACAGTCCCTTACACTTGGTATCAATAACGCCGTAGTTTCCACCCCTCTTCCTGTAGATGATCTTCAGGCTACCCGTCTTTATATCCAAGAAGGGCAAAAAGTACATACCACTATCCTGAAGAGCTAAGAGGGCATCCTCCACACTCATCGGTTTATCCAAAATCAGGTCCTCCTCCACTATAAGAGGTCTCTCCCTCTCCTCTGGAGGTTCTGATGGGGCTGTGTGAAGTTCTTCCTTAAGCTTTGCTCCTCTTCTGCGAAACTCCAGTCTCCTCTGTTTAAGTTTTATAAGCTGTCTTTCCACCTCGTCCAATACCAGGTCAAGGGCGGAGAAGGGATCCACATCCTCTTCCCACGCGTGTATGGTACCACCACCCCACGTCTTCAGGTATATGTCCAGATCCACCCTGTAAACGGTCGGTCTACTGTCTCCTGCATAGTCCTTCTGTTTGGCTCTGGATGTGGAGAGGGTTATCACCACCTCTACCTGGTCCTCTTCGGCTTCCTTTAGGTATCTCTTAAGGCGCTCCAGCTTACTTTCCACAAAAGCCTTCATGGCATCAGTCCACTCAATACCCTTGCCTATGAACTCCACGTTCATTCTCTACACCCCCTTTTCATCGTTGTGTATTATAATAACCTATCTCACTTACGGAAAACGGAGGTTTTAGCCATGGATCTTATTCTCCAGAAGCTACAGGAAAGATACTTACCCAAGAAAGACTATCCACCCTTCAAGGTGGGTGACACAGTACGCGTACATTACAAGATAGTGGAAGGTGACAAGGAGAGAATTCAGCCTTTTGAAGGCGTGGTTATAAGGATAAGGGGATCGGGTGCAGGCAAGACTTTCACTGTGCGTAAGGAGTCCTACGGTGTGGGCATAGAGAGGACATTCCCTTATTACAGTCCCAACATAGAGAAGATAGAGGTAGTTAAGTACGGAAAAGTGAGAAGGGCTAAGCTGTACTTCCTAAGAGACTACAGAGGTAAAGAAGCCGCAGGAAAGATAAGGGAGATCAAGCCCTGGGAATTGAAGAAGAAGTGAAGGAGATATACGAGCTTCCCTTCTGGGAAAAGGGACTTTTGGTGGCGGGTGTTGATGAGGCAGGTAGGGGACCTTTGGCTGGTCCCCTGGTGGCCTGCGCTGTCATACTCCCTCCTTATACGGAACCCTTTCTGAAGGGAGATTCTAAGAAACTCTCCCCCTCCGAGAGGGAGGAGGCCTACAGGATCATCAAAGAGAGAGCCCTCAGCATAGGTACGGCGGTGGTGGATAGTGAGGTCATAGACAGGATAAACATCCTGCAGGCCACACGTCTGGCCATGAAGAGAGCTTTGGAGGATCTCAAGCATCCCTATGATGTGGTCATAACAGACTGGGTGAAGCTGGATGTGGATAACTGTATAGCTATTCCCAAAGGTGATGAGAGGAGTCTGTGTTGTGCCTGTGCCTCTGTGGTGGCAAAGGTCCTAAGGGACAAGATCATGGAACATTACCATAGGCTCTATCCTCAGTATGACTTTGCATCCCACAAAGGTTACCCTACTAAGGAGCACCTACAGAGGCTCCTCCAGTACAGAGAAAGTCCCATTCACAGAAAGAGTTTCAGACCTGTAAAAGCATTGTTCTCAGAGTATACTCCGTCTCCCTGACGATCTCTTCGTAACCTTTGCCATCAGGCTGTATAGGTTTTCCAAAGATCACCTTTATGGGATAGGGTTTGGGGAACTTGTCCCTCCAGGACATGGCCTCGTAAGTTCCTATGAGGGCTGTGGGTACGACAGGTACACTGAGTTCCTTACTGAGTATGGCAAACCCTTTCTTAAAGGGGAGGAGCTTGCCGTCTCTTGTTCTTGCACCTTCCGGAAATATCACCACGACTTTGCCCAGTCTCAGAAGCCATGCAGCCTTCTGAAGGGATTCTTTGACGCGCCTTGTAGGATCCACCGGGACTATATGAGCTAACTTTGCAAAAGCCTGCCTTAGAGGACCTTTAAAGTAGGTTTCCTCACCTACAAAGTAAGTTCTCTCCAGCACGTTCCAAGGAAGAGCGGATGCTATGGCGAACCCATCCAAATAGCTGGCGTGGTTAGGAGCTATTATGAAGGGTCCTTCCGGGAAGTTCTCCGTACCCTCCACCTCCAACCTATGGTAAAGTTTAAAGTAAGCTTTGAGGGGTATCAATCCCATCCTCATAAGAAAGCCGTTGTGATAAGGTAAGAAGGAAGGTGCTTGGGTAAGTATCTTCTGCCAACCTATCTCTTCCTGATAAAGGCCCTCTTTCCTTTCCCTGACGTAGTTCACAAGGTCCCGTACTTTGGAGTACCTACTGAGCTCTTCCTCCTCCATTTCCACACCGAACCTCATTTCCAGGAAAGAGAGGAGCTCTACCTTAGCGAGAGAGTCCAACCCCAAGTCCAGCTCTATGTGGTGGTGTCCCATCACCTTTCTTCCTGATAGCTTGGTGAGAAACTCTCTTATAAGTTCCGCTTCTTCTGTACGCATCGTATCATCTTCTTCACGTTCCGTTATCTCGCCTGCCTTTCTGTAAAGGTCATAAAGTAGGAACCTTTTAAGTTTACCTAACCTGGTGCGAGGGAGTTCCTCTGTTGTTAGCTTAAAGCCTCCTATCCTCTTCCACTCAGGCAGTTTTCTGTTTACCTTGTACAAAACGTTCCACCTTATGTACTCTTCCAGATTCACTATACCCATCTGCTTTACCTTCTCCATATCGGGTACCAGCAGGGCATGTAGGACACCCTCCATCTCCAGAACTCCCACCTCTTTCACCACCGGACTTTCCCTCAGTATCAGATCTTCCAGTTCCTCCGGATTCACCTTCTTGCCGTCCGGTAGCACTATTATCTCTTTCTTCCTACCTGTTATATAGAGGTATCCATCTTGGTCCAGGTATCCCAGGTCTCCCGTCATGAACCAACCGTCCACAAAGGCCTTTTTTGTGTCCTCAGGCCTTTTGTAGTATCCTTTCATAACGTTTACACCTCTTACCAAAACTTCCCCATCGGGCGCTATCTTCACGTATACCTCTTCTATGGGAGTACCTACCGATCCCAGTTTTATTCTGTGGGGAGGGTTAAAGGAGACTATGGGAGACGTTTCTGTGAGTCCGTACCCTTCCAGTACGGTGAAACCCAGATAGGTAAGATCTTTGGCCACTTGAAGGGGGAGAGCTGCACCACCGCTTACCATGTATCTTAGGTTTCCGCCGAAGGCAGAGTGTACCCTCCTGAAGAGAAGCTTTCGTAGACCCATGGGAAGGTAAGGGCTTAAAAGGAACAAGAATCTACCTACGGCGCTGGCTTTCACACGTTCCATTATACGTGCGTGCAATACCTGGTACAGTCTGGGTACACCTATGAGAACTGTTATGCGATGTCTTTGCATGGTGCGCATAAGATCCTCAGTACTTAGCCTTTCCAAAAACACGATGGTGGCACCCAAATAGAGGGGTAATAGGAGGGAGACCACCAGGGGGTAAGCGTGATGGAAAGGCAGGAGGGCTAGCGTGCTGTCCTCACTTCCCGCCATCTTCAATTTCTCCACTGATCTTATGTTGGACAGAATGTTCTTGAAGGTGAGCATGACGCCTTTCGGTTTTCCTGTAGTTCCAGAGGTGTAGAGGATCAGAGCTACGTCCTGAAGATTTCTGTGCATTATTCTCTCAACAGGTTTGGGAGGAATCAGGGTGTCCACGTTGAGGATATGAGGGCTTACTTTTGTCATGGAGAGGGCTTGTTTTAGAGGACCTTCTGTTCTTTCGGAGCAATACACCACCGCCGGTTCTGTTTCCGTAAGGACAAGCTGCAGATCCTCTGGCGAAGACATAAAGTCCACAGGTACCGCTATAGCTCCCCTCTGCCATATGGAGAAAAGGGCATAGACCCATTCGGCTCTGTTTTCCATAAAAATCACCACCCTGTCTTCTGGCAGGACATCCAGTAGAGAAGCGAAGGCCCTTGAGTTCTCTATCAGCTCCGCATAGGAGATCTCCCTCTCTCCCTGTACGAGGGCCGTCTTGCCAAAGTCTCTTACTTCCGGAACGAGGAAACCGTTTTCAAGGTCCAGCCTCATGCATCATTCTTTTTCTTCTTTCTCCGTATAGTAACCCACTATGTTCTCTTTGAGGAAGGTCACACGCGTGTTGGCATCTACGCGGAGGGTGACCGTCTTCTCTCCTATCTCCACCACCGTTCCTATTATGCCACCACTGGTCACGACCCTCTCCCCCTTCTTAAGACCTGCCAGAAACTCCTGATGCCTCTTTCTAGCCTTCTGTTGAGGTCTTATAAGTAAGAAGTAAAAGATGGCCATCAGGAATAAGAAGAAAACGAATTGGAAAAGTAGTGCTGACAGAGGATCGGATCCGTGTGGTGCACCCTGTTGTGCGTAAGCCATTTTCACCATGATACTATTCTACCACAACGTAGCTGCATGGCCCTTATCATTATATGGTGTTATAATTAAGCAGGTATGACTCTCGTCAGGAGGTGAGCCCATGGAAACCTCAAGAAGAGATGCTCTGGGGCTCATCATCGGCGGACTGGGTGCCGTCGGTGTGGTGGGCGCTTTGTATCCCTTCGTGAAGTCTCTAGCACCAAGTGCTGCTTCCCTTGCAGGAGCAAGGGTAGAGGTGGACGTATCCCAGATACCTGACCTGCAGGTGAGGGTCGTCTCCTGGAAGGGAAAGCCGGTCTTTGTGGTTAAACTACCTCAGAACTTCCAGTGGAACGGCAAGACGAAGGAGGACAACAACAGAAAGCTCCTGCAGGGACAGGATGCTTACGCCATGGTAGCTGTGTGTACCCACTTGGGATGTGTTCCTTTGTGGAAGCCCAACGGTGAGGGAGAGTTTAACTATCCCGTTTTTCACTGTCCCTGTCACGGAGGTTTTTACTCTCCCTGGGGTGATAACATAGCTGGTCCACCACCCAGACCTCTACACCTGCCTCCTCAGAAGAGGGAAGGTAACAAACTGGTTATAGGAGAGCCCGGATTTATTAAAGATCTAACGTAAAAAAGACACTCTCGCAGGAGGTGGAAACATGTTGAAAGGTATAGTCAGATGGCTGGACGAGAGGGGTAAGTTCAGCCAACTTTGGCAGTCTCAGATGGTGGATTACAAAGTCCCCAAAAATCTCACCTTCCCTTACGCCTTTGGTGTTATGGCCCTCGTCGCTTTTGCCATACAGATAATATCGGGGATATTTCTGGTAATGTATTACCAGCCCAACGTGCACACAGCTTTTGACAGTGTCAACTACACCATAATGAAAGAGATACCTTTCATGTGGCTCATAAGGCACATTCACGCTGCAGGAGCTAACTTCTTTCTCGCTATAGTTTACTTGCACATATTTACGGGTATATACTACAACGCTTACAAGAAACCCAGGGAACTCACGTGGATAGTAGGCTTTTTCATATACTTTGTACTTCTCATGACCGCTCTGTCTGGTTACCTCCTCCCATGGGGTCAGCTCTCCTACTGGGGAATGGTGGTTACTACAGAGATACCAACTTCTATAGACAGTGCTCCCATAATAGGCAGTCTAAAGATAGGAGAGACTATCTCCGTGTGGATGAAGGGTGGCTATGAGCTAGGTCAGATAACACTGGGTAGATTCTTCGGTCTCCACATATGGCTACTACCTCTGATACTTCTCGGCCTGGTAGGTTTACACCTGTACCTGGTAAGGGCCAACGGTATATCCAGCCCGGACGGTAGGGAGATAGACAAGAAGAAGGAAGGCGTACCTTTCCATCCTTACATAACCCTCAAGGAAGGTGCCTATTTGATGGGTTATCTTGCCGTCTTCTTCTTCTTTGTGTTCTTCTACATGCATCACTTCCTACCACCCGACAACTTTGATCCCGCCAACCCCTTCAAGACACCTCCCCATATAGCTCCCGAGTGGTACCTGCTTGCCTTTTACACCATGTTCCGCTCCATACCCGACAAGTTCCTAGGGTTTGTTGTCTTCAACTTAGCTTTGCTCTTACTGCTACTACTACCTTTCTTAGACTTCTCTCCTATACGTAGTGCCCGCAACAGGCCCCTCTTCTTCGCCATGTTCTTGGTGCTTGTTATATCCTCCATGGCCCTCACTATACTGGGAACCATGCCTCCCACTCCCACCAACGCCATGCTGGGTATGATATTCACGTTGGGATTCCTCAGTTTCTTCCTCTCACTGCCCGTCATATCCATACTGGAGTGGGGATGGTACAAAGCTAAAGGAGGTAACAGGTCATGATAAGGACGGTTTTCTTAACGGCCATTACCTTAGTGTTTTTTGCCATCATATGGTTCGAAAACCCCTTTGCACCCCACGAGGAGTACAGCATGCCCGCCCAGTATGCCAAGATAGCGGATGATGTCAAGTATGCCAAGGAAGGCAAAGAGCTCTTTCTACAAAACTGCAACTCCTGTCACTCAGTTAGGTACGATGGAGTGTACGTAGCTTCTGTGCAGTCAAATCCTTTACTGGGACAGCTTCAGAAGGAGTACGGTAAGGTACTGCCCAGAGATATATACGAGTCGGTGTTCATGAACGACCTGAATGCCCTTAAAGAATCCTTCGGTAAGGTACCCCCCGACCTATCCACCATTTATCTGGTGAAGGGTAAGGAGTATCTCTTTAACTTCATTCTGGAACCTCAGAAGGTTCTGCCGGGGACTACCATGCCACCTGTCATGACGGGAAGGCCAGAAGAAACCGCCAAGATAATAGCCTATCTTAAGTCTGTGTCAGAACCACCACCTCAGGAGAAAGCCAAGAGAGTGGTCATGGGAGTGGCTACCATAGGCTACCTCATACTGATGGGAGTACTTCTCTACGTGTGGCGTGGGAGACTTCTCAAAAAGATGGGTTTGCACTGAGGCAGTAAGTGGCCGCAGGGCACCCTCCGCACAGGGGGGTGCTCTTACAGAACTTTTTAGCGTGTTGGTCCAAAAGAGCGTGATACTCTTTGTAGATCCCTACATCCTTCGGTAGATGTTCTTCCATGAATTTCTTAGCTTTCTTAGGTGTTAACTTCAAACCGTATAACCTCTGTAATATCCTGAGGGTGTATTTATCTATCACAAAAGTAGGCTGATGGAAGGCATAAAGAAGGATAACACAGGCTGTCTCTGGTCCTATACCTTTTAACTTTATGAGGTCTTCGTAGTTGGGTTCTCTAACCTTTTCTAAAAGTTCTGCCAACGCCTTCAGAGTGCGGACCTTCTGACGGTAAAAACCAACGGGTTTTACTATCTCCTCCAATATCTCTGAAGGACACTTTCTCACAAAGTTAAGAGACAGCTCGCCCATCCTCTTGAGTCTATCCAAGGCTATCTCCACCCTACTCCACAAGGTGTTCTGAGTCAGTACGGCTCCTATTATGATTTCGTCTTTTGGGTCTGTCTTGTGCTCTCGGTGATATAGGTGATCCACAGGCCACCAGTTCTGTGGACCGTAGGTGTCAAGGAGGAGTTGGTAAAGCCCCATCAAGGAGGGATTTAACTTCATTGCAGGCCTCCTCAGGGTTTGTTCTATAGAGTTTGCCTATACGTACAGCCTCTTCCTGAGAGAGAATACCCTCCTTTCTGAGAAACTGGAGGAACTGGGTAAAGTTATGAGGTTTCGTAGCGTTTGGTTGCCCTCTTTCAAAGTCTAAGAGATACACCTCTCCGTCCGCTCCCACTAATAGGTTCTTATCTAGACGTTGAAGCTCATCTCTGTTGATGCGCATCTTATCTAAAAGAACCACTAAATCGAGAACCTTTCTGTAAATGCGTACTTTTTCTTCCGGAGAGAGGGAGAGTTGTTGAAGAGGTAATCCCTCAATAAACTGGTACACAAAGAAATCTTCGCCGCTGTAAAGTATCTGAGGGAAGTTCTTCAGCCCTTTAAGAAGGGTGAGGATCTCCGCTTCCTTCTTTATGGCGTACTCCTTTTCGGGAGACCTTGCCACCTTAACAGCTACCTTTCTACCCTCCCAAAACCCCGTGTAGATGTAACCCCTCCACCCTTTGTTGAAGATCTGTACATCCCTAAGGAGCTTTTTGAACTCCTTAAACCTCACCGGCCACTCGGTAGTTGTAGCTCTCTATGGCCTCCCGCAAGGATTCTAAGGGCACGTTATCCTCAACCTTTACCGTCACCGTACCCTCCTCTAAGTTTACATCTACCCAAGAAACACCTTCTACCTGCAAAAGGGCAGTCCTCACACGTTGTACACAGTGTTGACACGTCATACCTTCTACCTTTAACCTTATCTCTCTCATATTATCTATTGTAACCACTTTAAGAGCATCTCCAACAGGTGAAGACTACTGGGTGTGTTCATATTGAAGAAGGACTGCATCAGCGGATCTATGGAAAGGACATGGGTGGTGGGTATCGTTATGTACCCTACCTGCTCTAAAAGTTTGGTGAGCCTTCTGTCACCCTCCCTTATGAATCTCTCTACATGCGGTAGCGTCTTTACGGGGTAAACACCCGGAAAGGGATAGAGCTTTCCACCCACTTTGAAGATGGTCACAAGATGGTCATGAGACATCTCCCAGAGATACAAAAGCAGGTGGGGTTTTACAAGAGGCATGTCGGCACACAGAATGACCACTTTTTTGCCTCGTGCCTCCTTCAGGGCAGTGTATACGCCAGCTAAGACCATCTGCTCTTCCATAAGATCCTCTACTAGTTCCACCTTTTCTATGAAACGGAACTTTTCTGTATCCTTAGCCACCACTACCACACGCCGGCACACAGGAAGGATGTTCTCTATGAGAAAGCTTATGGCAGGTTTTCCTCTTATGGGATAGAGGGTTTTATCACTGCCAAATCTCCTGCTCTGACCACCTGCCAGCACGAAGACTTCATCTATCATCTAACTATGAATTTGGCACCGTTATCCCACCTTATGACCTTTCTCTCTTCTTCAGGGTTAGCAGGAAGATACACGTACGCACCGGCAGGTATCTTATCCGTCTTTATGTGGGGATTAAGATCGTAAAACACACTCTTTTGTATCTGTGCCTCCGTTATAAGATCCTTTACGGATGTATCTTCCTCAACCCTCTTTCTCACAACGCTTATACTGTCCACGCTTATGTCAAGACCGTACTTCTCTGGGAACCTAGCTAAGAGTAGTAAAGCCATGAAGGCAGGCACGTAGTTCCTTGTTTCCAAAGGGAGGAACTCTTTTGTCTGCCAAAAGTCTACACCACCGGTCCTGCTGAACACACATCCCTCACCACAGTTGTAGGCAGCTAAAGCCAGTTCCCAGTTTTTAAAGAAAGAGTAAAGATCCTTGAGGTAACGGGCCGCCGCCTCTGTGGACTTCTGTATGTCGTAGCGTTCATCCACTAAGTTGTCTACTCTGAGCCCATACCTGCGTGCGGTTTGAGGCATGAACTGCCACAGGCCTGCGGCTCCCGATCTGGAGACGGCAAAAGGATTAAAACCACTCTCTATGGCTGGCAGTAGGGCCAACTCTGGAGGTAAACCATGTTTTTCCAGTACGGGTTTTATGAGGGGCATGTAGTAGTTAGCTCTTTTGAGAGCATACTGGGTGAATCTTTTGTTGGAGAGGAAGTATCTTATGTACTTTCTTATCTCCTCTCTGTCAGGAACCTCTATCTGAAACTGGCGAGCTTCTTCCTGCAAGAAGCGTTCCTCCTCCTCCGAAAAGACCAACTGTCCACGTTGTAGAAAAACCGCATTGTCTTTGTCGGGATAGAGGGTCTGCCTCAGGGTAGGTGTACAGGAGGTGAGAAAGCACGCCGTGAGGAACAGAAGTACCCCCTTTAGCATGTCTACGCTAAGAGGTAGTATACCACAGCTGTTGCTACCACGTTTACGAGAGCGATAGGTAACATAACCTTCCAACCTATCTCCGTTATGTCTTTGGCTTGAAATCTGGGTAAAGTCCAGTGGAGCCAAAGGACGAAGAAAACAAGACCAAAGGTTTTTATGAGGAACCAAAGGTAAGGAGATAGTGGACCAAAGATGTGAGGCCCAGACCATCCACCAAAAAAGAGTATGACTCCTATAGCAGAGAGGGCCACCACGTTAAGGTACCACTCTGCCAAAGGAAAAGCTCCGAAACGCATACCCCCGTACTCCACATTGTAGCCTGTCACCAGTTCTGCTTCCGCCTCCTGTATATCAAAGGGAACTCTCCCTGACTCGGCCAACATACAGAAGAGGTAAAGAACAAAGGCTACAGGCTGATACAGGATGAACCACACACCCCTTTCTACCTGAGCCTGCACTATACCAGAAGCACTCATAGTACCCGCCAGTAGGATAACTCCTAAGACTGAGAAACCCAACACCACCTCGTAAGCTATCACCACAGCCGCTTTTCTCAGCGAACCTATGAAAGCGTACTTAGAGTTGGAAGCCCAACCGGAGAATATGGTTCCATAAACAGAAAGAGAACCAAAGGCAAACACCAAAAGAAGAGCTATGTTTACGTCTGCCACTACCGGTTTCACTTGATAACCAAAGATGGTGAAGGCCGGACCAAAGGGTATTACCGAGAAGAGTAGAAGAGAAGGAGTAAGGGCCATCACCACGGCAAGGTAATAAACCACCCTATCTGCGTTTCTGGGAATCACGGACTCTTTGGTGAGGAGCTTAAGGCCGTCCGCCAGAGGCTGGAGGAGACCGAAAGGACCCACCAACTTAGGACCCATACGTGCCTGTATGTGGCCCGCCAGCTTACGCTCAAACCACGTAAGGTATGCACCTAAACCCATAAACACACCTACCGCCACCAGTACCTTTACGAAAGTCACTATCAGATCAACTACCCAACTACTCATCTGTCCGTTTCCCCCACCACAGGATCTAGGCTTCCCAGTAACGCTATAGCATCCGCTATAGTCCTACCCTCTATCAGTTTAGGAAATATGGAGAGGTTATAAAGGGCTCCGGACCTTATCCTCAGACGGTAGGGTTTGGAGCCACCCTTAGAGTATATGTAAAATCCCAGCTCACCCCTTGGGTTCTCACCGCTGGCGTACACCTCACCTGGAGGTGCCTTCTCTCCGTGTACCACTATGTGGAAGTTTTTAACCATACTTTCTAAAGCGTTGAAGACCTCCTCCTTGGGGGCCATAACAGCGGGATGATCTGTGTTAAGGTAGGGTGCACTCTTAGGAAGTTTCTCCAGTTTCTGAACGCACTGCTCCACTATCCTCAGGCTCTGCCACATCTCCTCCATTCTCACCAAGTACCTGTCATATACGTCTCCCACCTCTCCCACCGGGATATCAAAGTCCACCTCATCGTAGGCAGCGTAAGGTTCCAGCTTTCTTATGTCATAAGGAACACCTGAGCCTCGCGCAACCGGACCGGTAAGTCCGTAGTTAAAAACATCTTCGCGCGTTATTATACCCACCTCCTTCGTTCTACGTAGCCATATTCTGTTTCTTGTAAGGAGCTGATGATACTCCCTGAGTCTGTTAGGGAAGTCTTTCACAAAGGCTTTAACCACATCCAAGGTTCCCTCTGCCAGGTCATAATGGACCCCTCCTATTCTGAGAAAGGCGGATGTGAGTCTTATACCTGCGTTACCCTCTATGATGTCCATTATCTTCTCTCTTTCCCTGAAGGCGTATAGGAAGACGGTGAGGGCCCCCAGATCCAACGCACCAGTTCCCAGCCACAGAAGGTGGGAGTTTATCCTCTGTAGTTCGGCAAACATAGTCCTTATGTAACGAGCCTTCTCTGGAACCTCCACCTTCAGGAGCTTCTCCACCGCTGTGACGTAAGCAAGCTCGTTACATATGGCGGATATATAGTCCATTCTGTCGGTGTAAGGAAGAAACTGAAAGTAGTAGAGGTTCTCGGCAATTTTCTCCATCCCTCTGTGAAGCTGACCCAGTATGATGTCACACTGAACCACCTGTTCTCCATCCAGATCAAAGAGGAACCATATAGTACCGTGAGTTCCTGGATGAAGGGGACCCCAGTTGAGAACCAACTGGGCCTTCTTCTGGAGACGGCTCTTCTCAGTCCTCTCAAGGTCCTCTAGCGTTGCCACCTTTGTGTGTAAGAGTTCAAAATCATGGCTGGGAGGGTCTGTTCTACCCTGCAACACTTCCGTTAAAGAGGGAAGTTCCACTTCAGGGAAACCACCCAGCGGGAAGTCCTTCCTTAGGGGATGGTAAGGATAACCCTCCCACATGAACATACGTCGTAGGTTTTCGTGTCCCTCAAACTCTACGCCGAACATGTCGTAAGCTTCCCGCTCTGCCCAGCGAGCGCATGGCCAGAGTTTTTCCACAGAAGGTAGCTTGCCGTGTTTGGCCCAGCTCTTGACAATAACTCTCTCGTTGTCGTCCGGGTTATACAGAATGTACACACCCAGAAACCTGTCTTCCTTTTCGGGAAAGTCTATACAGGTAAAGTCTATGAAGTGACGGTAGCCCTCTTTTTCCTTGAGATGTTTAAGAAAAGAAAGAAGTAGATCTTTGCTTACGTGAAAGCTGACTGTGTGCTCACCCCATTCTACCTGCACATCCTTAAACACCTGTTTTACTCTGTCTACCGTGGCCCTGTTCATCCAGGGCATAATTCAGACCTCCACCTCTTGAGGAAGCAACCCTTGTCTCTGCATATCCCTTTTGAACTCTTCAAAGGCTCTATCGTACTTTCTCACTCCCTGTTCCTTTATCTTCTTCTGAAGTTGAAGTATACCGTAAAGGAGGCCCTGTGGGTGGGGAGGACAACCGGGTATATACACATCCACAGGTATTATCCTATCCATACCCTGCAAAGTAGAGTAGGTGGGGAAGGGTCCACCGGCGGATGCGCATCCTCCCATGGTTATACACCACTTAGGGTCGGGCATCTGCTCCCATATAAGTTTAAGCATGGGAGCCACCTTGTTGACCACCGTTCCGGCCACTATGAGGAGATCTGCTTGTCTTGGAGAAGCCCTGAAGATGACTCCTAATCTGTCAAGATCAAAACGAGAGGCGGCAGCGTGCATCATTTCTATAGCACAACAAGCTAAGCCTATGGTCACAGGCCACAGGGCGTTTCTTCTACTCCAACTGAGTAGTTCTTCCACTGTTGTAAGTACAAATCCGTTAGAGTTCAACATAACCATGACACCATCCTGGTTACTCCGGCCTAACGACCGGAGTGCCGGGCTATTTATATAGCGCCTTTACACGTTGGGGAGAACCCGGCAGGCGCTATTTCCCCAACCACAGCTCCCGCCCCAGGAAACGGGAGCAATAATAAGATAAGCCCAAGGAACCTCTGTACCAAGAAAGTATGATTCATATCATATTTGCCAACGCAGTGCTCCCTTCTTCCACGCATAGGCAAAGCCCAGCGCCAGTATGAGGATAAAGAGGAGGGCTGTTACAAGACCGTAAAGACCTATCTCCCTAAACACCACCGCCCAGGGAAAGAGAAAAGCAGCCTCTATATCAAACAGGATTATGAGAAGGCCGAGCAGATAGTAGCCCTGTTTGAAAGTACCCCTGGCCTCAGGATCATACAGAGGGACACCACACTCGTAAGGATAGTCTTCCATCCTCTCCTTTGTCTTAGGCCCCAGAAGGTCGTTGATAAGGGTCATCACAAGACCTATAACAACCGCCACCAAAAAGAAGATGAGAATACCTACGTACTCCATGTTGTCAACCCTCACGCTACAGAAAACTCACCTTCCACAAAAGCTCTCCATATCTCTGGCATACACTCCAGCTCCTCCTTCACTATCTTCTGTACCACATCCTCTATACCCTTTATATCCCTTTTGGTCCTCACTTTCACGTCCACCACCTGTGGCTCGTTTATGGGTTTCCCTATCTGGGAAACTATGTAGCAGTAGGCTTCCTCCACACCTTCCACTTCTTTCACCACTCTCTTACTTATTATGTTGGCCACCGTGTTGTAGATCTTACCCACGTGAGAGATGGGGTTTTTACCTGCAGCAGCCTCCAAGCTCATGGGTCTGTAGGGTGTTATTAGACCGTTGACCCTGTTGCCTCTGCCCACCTGTCCGTCATCTCCGTTCTCCGCAGATGTACCTGTCACCGTTATGTAAACGTTCCCCTCCTCTTTCTTATCGCCTGTGTTAATGAATACCTCCAGTTCTCTTCCCAAAAGGTTCTGAAGGTACTCTTTCAGTTTTAGCTGTATAGCTTCCTTCCTCTGGAAGTAGTCGTCCAAGTTTTTGATGTACCTGCTTACGAAGGCTAAGGCTACTGTGATACGAATCCTATCTTTGGTTCTCACTCCCATCACCTTTATGTCTTCCCCTATCTCGGGATGCTCTTCCTTTAGATGCTCGTTGAGAAACCGCTCCGCTTCGTAAACGGCTTTTTCCAGAGGGTCAAAGGGTGCAAAACCTACACCAAAGGAGGTGTCGTTGGCACGCGGTACATCGCCCTCCTTCTGGTAACGCTCGAAAATACCAACCAGGTCTTTACTACCCGGTCTTATGCGAGCCTCTACCTTCACGTGTCTGTTAAAGTCCAGATGTCTTATGTTTTCCGAAAGCCATTCTCTGACGGTTTCTTCTACCAGATCCTGCGCATTTAGCTTATGTCCGTTCACTTGGAGAACAGCCCTTCCCACCAGATATATCTCTATCGGTTCTTTTACCTCACCCCCACCAAAGACAGGTTCTGCCACACCACCCACCAGTAACGCCTTGTCCACATTGTGGTGTAATACAAAACCCGCCTTATCTAAATACCAGCGACAGAGCCTTCTGGAAAGCTCCTCCGCCAAAAGGTCACATATGGTGTCAGGGTGGCCTGTACCCTTCCTCTCCACTATCTCCACATCTTGCTGGTAAACAGGTTCAAAAGTCATAGGTGACACTACTATCTGACCCACCTTCTTAACCTCCTATCCCAAATTATAAACCTAGCATATCTGTAGCCGAGGCTAAAAGTTGCTGGAGATCCTCCTGTGTGTTCATCTCACCGTAAACCCTTATGAGAGGCTCCGTTCCGGATGCTCTCATCAAAAGCCATCCTCCTCCTTGGAAGAAGAGCTTAAGACCGTCCAAGGTACTCACGTGGCTAACAGAAAACCTCCCTACCTTCTCAGGTGGGTTTTGCAGCAAGTTTTTCAGCTTTTCCTTGGTTTTCTCATCTACGTGGAGATCTATTCTGCTGTAATAGGTGCGCCCGTATTCTCTCCATACGTCCTGCACCAAATCTGAGAGGCTTTTACCTCTCTCTAAAAGCATCTCTACTATGTTGAGGGCCGAGAATATACCATCCCTTTCAGGTAGGAAATGGGTGAGACCAAAACCCCCACTCTCTTCTCCACCCATCAGCACCTTTTCCCGCTGCATTATCTCGTTAATGTGTTTGAAGCCTACAGGTACCTCTATCAGTTTCAAGCCCTCCCTCGCGCACACAACATCCACCAGCTGAGTAGTAGATACCGTTTTTACCACCACACCATCTTTCATACCTTTATCCTTCACCAGATGAAGAAGTAGAAGCACGTAAACCAGCTGAGTGTTTACAAAACTTCCCTTTTCGTCCACTAAAGCTAACCTGTCGCCGTCTCCGTCGTTGGCCACTCCCAGATGGGCTCCTATACTTCTCACCTTCTCCATGAGGGGAGAAAGGTACTTCTCTACTGGCTCGGGTGCATGTCCACCGAAAAGAGGATCGTGTCTGTGCCTTATTGACACTACTGATACTTCCGTACCTGCGAGGACCTTCTCCAGAAGACCGGCAGAGGAACCGTACATAGGATCATGCACCACCAAAAGAGGGTACTCTTTCAGAAGCTCCATGTTCACCTTCTGTCTTACAATGTTTATGTATGTCTTCTCTATGTCTATTCTCTCAATTCCGGTAGTGGGTGGAGGTTTCACGTTAGTTATCTTCTCCAAGTGCTCTTCTACCTCTCTTATAAACTCTGTGGTTGCTGCTCCACCTGAAGATTCCTTTATCTTATACCCGTTGTACTGGGGAGGGTTATGGGATGCCGTTATCATAACACCTCCGTCAAAGCCCATGTATCGCACTGCAAAGGACACCATAGGGGTTGTACATTCCTTCTCCGAAAGGAACACCTCGAACCCCTCTTCTTTGAAAACACCAGCTACCTGAGTAGCAAAAGCCTCACTCAAGAATCTTCTGTCGTATCCCACCACTACCCTTTTGGCACCTTTATCTGCCAGAACCCTCGCATGAGCTAAAGCTACCCTGCGTACGTTTTCAAAAGTAAAGGTATCCCCTATAACTCCCCTCCAACCATCTGTACCGAACTTTATCATCTTACATCTCCGCAGGTGTTCTTTCGTAATATCTGCTGTTCCTATATCCGTAAAAGAAGTAGATGACAAGTCCCAGCAGATTCCAGAGAAGGAACCTCACCCACGTCTCCTTTCCGAGACCTGCCATAACAAACAGCAAGAGGGCCATATTAAGAGGCACGAAGAACCAGGCAGCTGGCAACTTAAAGGTAGGCTCTGCGTCACCCCGCCATCTTAGGAGAATAAGACCTACCGCCACCCAAAAGTAGGCAAAGAGAGTACCTATGTTGACCAACTTGGCTAGATCTTCCAGAGGGAGGAAGCCACCCAAGAGAGAGATGACGAGACCCCCCAAAAGGGTAGCACGGTAAGGTGTTCTGAAACGTGGGTGCACCTCAGAAAGCCAAAGGGGTAAGAGTCCATCTCTGGAGAGGGCAAACACAACCCGTGTGAACCCCAGTCCCATCACGATCATCACGCTGGTGATGGTGATGATGGCTCCGGTGGCTATCAAAGATCCCAGTGTGTGGTTCCCTGTGCGAAACATGGCGTAAGCAAGGGCATCCGGCACGTTCAGTTCTTTGTAGTTCACCATCCCCACCAGAGTAAAGCTTACAACTATGTAGAGGGCTGTGCTTATAGCTAAAGACAGTATCAGGCCCGCAGGCAGCGTTCTTTTGGGATCCTTCGCCTCTTCTGCCACGGTGGATACTGCATCAAAACCCAAGTAAGCGAATATTATCATAGAAGCGGCATGCCACACACCTGTAAGACCATAAGGGAGGAAGGGGTTTAGGTTATCAAAGTTTATATGGGGTAGACCGAAGACAACAAAAACCAACAAAGTGATCAGTTTTATGCCCACCATAATGTTGTTAACAGTAGCACTCTCCTTTATGCCTACGGTGAGTAACAGGAAGACAGCCACGAGAGCAAGAAAGGCCAGAAGATCTATAAAGGTTCCTTTTTCCAGATTGAAGGGACCAGACAGAAAGGTGGGAAGCTCAAGACCAAGATTCTCTTTCAGTAAAGTCCTCATGTAACCTGACCAACCTGTGGCAACGGCGGCGGTGGCCACTCCGTACTCCACTATAAGGTTCCAAGCCACCAGCCAAGCTACAAACTCTCCTACAGTAGCGTAAGTGTAGCTGTAGGCGCTTCCTGATATAGGATACGCGGTACTAAGTTCAGCATAGATGAAGGCACTTATACCTACTACCACAGCACATAGCAAAAATGCCAACACTATACCGGGTCCTGCGTACGCGTGAGCTACTTTACCTGTTATGACAAATATACCAGCGCCTATGATACCTCCTATACCTAAAGCCACCAGGTCTACGACACCCAGTTTTCTTACTAACTTACCCTCCTCTACTGTGTAACACTTTCTTCTGAGAAGATCCATAGGATAAAATTATAAAAGTTCCCTAACGCCTTTTGTATATGAAGATCAGGACCTTCCCCGACTGTTTTTCCTCCCTTATAGCACAGATATGGGTAGGTTCCTCCAACTCTTCACTACTCACCGTGTTACTCTTCCTGTTAAGGTAGTACACCCTATCGTTGATATGATTCTTCTTATCAAACTCGGTAAGGTCCTTTATCTCCAGACCTATGTGGGCTGTTCTGTACCCGTAGATGATACCCAACAGGAAGGCCAGACTTTTATCTTTGTTTACCTCCAACTTTCTCAAAGTTTCTTCTTCCTCCTGAGATAGGCTGGGATGTCCTCTACCTCAGGCTGTACCGGTTCTATGGGAGTTTCAGGTACCACCTTCTTCAGGTCCTTCTGCTCCTTCTTTACCACCTTAAACTGGCTCTGTTCTTTGGCACCCTCAAAGTCGGTGGCCACAACAGCCACACGCATAAAGTTCTCCTTACCTTCTTCCAGGACAGCACCGAATATGATGAGAGCATCTTCGTGAGCTGCCTCCCTTATCCTGGTGATGGCCTCCTCCACATCCCTGAAAGGAACATCCTCACTCACCCACAAAGTTACGAGAAGTCTACGGGCACCTTCCACTGTGTTACCCTCCAGCAACGGAGAGGACACAGCCTGTTCTATAGCTGTTTCTCTCTTACCGTCTCCCCTTGCTTCTCCCATTCCTATAAGGGCTAACCCTCCTTTCTCCATTACCGTTCTTACATCCGCAAAATCCACATTTATCAAGGCAGGCGTCACCACTATGTTGGTTATCCCTCTGACCGCCTTGGAGAGGACCTCATCCACCAGACGAAAGGCATCCTTTATACTGAAGTTTCTATCAGCCAGTTCTACCAACTTCTGGTTATTTATCACTATGTAAGTATCCACAACATCCTTTAGCCTTTCCAGTCCCTCTAAAGCTGTCTGCATCCTTTTGGGTCCTTCAAAATGAAAGGGTTTTGTCACGACAGCCACTGTCAGTATACCCATCTCCTTGGCAGCTTCTGCTATCACAGGAGCCGCACCCGTACCTGTCCCTCCTCCCAAGCCTACAGCCAGAAACAGCATATCTGTTCCCCGTAACACCTCCTTTATGCGATCTATATCCTCTAAGGCAGCCTGTTCCCCTATCTCAGGTTTTGCTCCCGCACCAAGACCACGGGTCACTTTCTCTCCTATCTGTATACGGTTAGGTACCGCCAGAGAGGTGAGGTGTTGCACGTCCGTGTTTATGGCATATAACTCGACTCCTTCTATGCCGTCCAGGTACATTCTGTTGACGGCGTTGGAACCTCCACCACCCACACCGAAGACCTTTATTCTTGTAGGGTTAAGTCCCTGCATAAGTCCCTCCTCATAACACTTCCTTAAAGAAAGATTTTATCCTCTCCAGTAAAGAAGTAAAGCCTTTCTTACTGTCCTGAAGCTTGTTGACGTTGGGCGAAGATGTACTCCTCTTTACACGTTCTATGTCCTGAAAGCCCATCTTTATGAGTCCCACCGCGGTGGCATAGGACGGATCCTGTACCCTCTCCTTTAGACCTATCACTCCGGTGGGGTAACCTACCCTAACCGGGAGGTCGGTGTACCTCTCCAGAAACTCCCTCATACCTGCCAGCTTAGCACCACCTCCTGTTACCACAACGCCTGCGTGAAGGGAGCTCAGGCTTATACCTTGATACTCTACAGACTGTAGTACACTGTCCATTATTTCTTCCAGTCTTATCTGAATAACTTCCGATAGACTCCTCTTGCTTACAGTTGTCTCCTTCTCCTCACCCCTGGGTTTTATCTTTATCCTGTCTGATTCACTTACAAGGTCCGCTAAAGCGAAACCGTGTTCCAGTTTTATCTTCTCTGCCTGTTCTGTAGTTATCTTCATAAAGTGAGCTATATCTTTGGTGATACTGTTACCTCCCATAGGCACGCTCCCTGTAAGCAAGGGAGAACCTTCCACAAATAGGATGAAGCTGGTCAAGCCTGCCCCCATGTCTAAAAGAAGAACCCCTTCCTCCTTCTCTTCCTGAGAAAGAACAGCCTCCGCAGACGCCAGCACCGATAGGTATCTCCCCGCTATCTTAAGACCTGCTGTGTGTAACACCTTCTCCATGTTCCTTAAGCTACTGACGTGTACCTTTGTGACGTGTACCTCCGCAGACAGTCTGGATCCTAAGAGACCTACCGGATCGATCACTCCTTCCTGGTCATCCAGAATAAACTTCCTGGGTATGGCAGCTATTATCTCGTAGCCTTCTTCACGGGCTCTAGTGGTGGCCCTCTCTATCAGCCGTTCTATGTGGGACTCGTCAATCTCCACAGGTTGAGGCGCCACACTTATGGTGTCCTTCTCGTTTTGACTCTTTATTCCTGCCGACGCCACACCCACTATGATATTGTCAACTCTCGTGCCGGCCATCTCCTGGGCTTCCTTAACGCTGCGTGTCACTGTCTGAACAGCCAGATCGAGACGTGTGATGTACCCCCTGTCTATTCCTTTGGAGGGTGTTTCGCCTATACCTATGATATGTATGTCTCCATAGCTGTCCATCTCCCCCACAAGGGCTACTGTTTTGCTGGTACCCGCATCTAGACTCATAAGCAACTTCATGGCTTTTCCTTCACCACCGCCAAGTTCTCTCTCAAAACCACTATCTCCTTAACCCCCTTAGAAACATTATAGACTCTTTCTATTGTTGAGAGTATTGGTTCTTCAATCTCCTGACAGGGGGGTAACACCAACTTCTTGCCTTCTCCATATAGCACAGTGGCACCGTCTGTGAGATAGATCTCCCACTTATCCTCTGAAAGTTTTTTAAGTGAGGAGGTAAGCTGGACCAACTTTTTACTTACCTCCAGAAGGTATGTTTGGCTATGGGTGTAGACTATGATGGGGGGTGTGGGAAAGGTAGGGTAGTAGAAGGGTTGACCGTCAGTATCAAAGTAGAGGACCTTGTCCTCCACCATGGCTGCAAAGAGAGGCTCCCTCTCCTGAACCTGGATGGTAAGATAGACGCCGTCCTTTTGAAAGGTTCTCTTTATGTGAAGGCTTTTGACAGAGTTACCCGAGTAGCTTTGAAGGGTCCTCAGAAACCTATCCTCCGTCATAAAAAGCCAGTTGTTTTTGAAATACATCAGAGTTTTGAAGAAAACATCCTGTGGCAGAAACCTGTTTCCCTCCAGGTATACTCCGCGTACCTTAAAGAACTCTATGGAGTCAAGGAAGTAAGGAAGAAAAAAGCCCGCCACAGACATGAAAATTATCCAGAGGCCTATTAGGCTGTTATCTAATATCTTATGTCTATTTTTGCTCCCCCCTTTGTTCATCATGTTAATTATGATAACAAGATATGTACCATCTGAGCAAAATCAATGCCTGCTTTATTACAAGCCATGGGGAACAAACTTAGCTCCGTCATCCCCGGTATAGTGTTCACCTCCAGTACGTAGGGGGTACCATCGTCGGACAGCCTGAAGTCTATCCTCGACATATCCTTCAGTTCCAGTAAGGTGTGTACCTTTAGAGCTATTTCCTGTAGCTTTTCCACCACAGAGGGATCCTCCACAAATACATATTCGGTCATTCCCTTCGTGTATTTACTTTCGTAATCGTACACTCCCTTCTTTGGTCTTATCTCTATGGGTGGAAGGGGTTTGTCTTTAAGTATACCCACCGTTACGTCCTTTCCTTGTATGAACTCCTCTATAAGGGCTTTTTGGGAAACTTTCCAGACTTCTTCAAGAGCTAACGTAAGATCCTCCTCTTTCTCCACCACATGTAGTCCTATGCTGGATCCTTGGTCGGCGGGTTTTACCACCGCAGGAAATAGGTTCCACCGGAAGGGAGCGTTTCTTTTTACGGCGATCCAACGGGGCACAGGTATACCATGGAAAGCCAGTATCTTCTTCGTGAAGTCCTTGTCCATAGCAAGGGCGCTGGCCAAAACACCACTACCCACGTAAGGAATACCCAAAAGATCAAGAACAGCCTGAACCCTTCCATCTTCGCCGTAAGGGCCGTGTAAGGCTATGAAGACCTTATCGGGTTTTATCTCCAAGAGGCGTTGACAGAGATCCTCTGTCACATCAAGGGGAACTGCCTCGTGTCCCAACTGTCTGAGAGCTCTGAGAATGGCCTCCCCCGTTTTTAAAGATATCTCCCTTTCATAGGATCTTCCACCCATCAGAACGACGACCTTCAACGATTCTCACCTCCTCTTCCAAGGTTATACCTAACTCTCTGTAAACTTTATCTTTGGCTATCTGGATAAGCTCTGTGGCTTCTTGGAAGGTGGCGCCTCCTAAGTTGATGATGAAGTTGGCGTGTATCTCTGAAAAAGCAACTCTGCCCAATCGGTAGCCTTTCAAACCCACCAGCTGGATGAGTCGACCAGCGTAATCTCCAGGTGGGTTTTTGAAGGTGGATCCACAGGTGGGTTGGTGGATGGGTTGGGTCTTCTTCCTCCTCTCTCTTATCTGGAGATACTCTTCATAAACTGGCTTTTCGGATCTTGGAAAGAGGAACTCTGCCCACACCACTATTCCCCACCTGGGAAAAGGTGAGTGGCGGTACGAGAAGTTTATCTCCTTTGCAGGAACACGGTGCAGCCGACCGTCCCAGTCCAGAAAGGCCACATGGGTAAGGTGCTGAGATATTTCGTAGCCAAAGGCTCCCGCGTTCATAGCTACCGCACCACCCACGGTGGCCGGGAAACCCGCTAACCGGTATAGACCTTCCAAGTTTTCCTTAAGGGCCAGCTGGATGAGGGTCTTCAGGGGTTCTCCTGCCATAACTTTAACCTTCAAACCATCCTTCTCTTCCCTTACCCACATACCTCTCATATATCTGGTACTCACCACGAGACCCTCTACGTCGCCTACCAGCAAGTTAGCTCCCCTTCCCATAACCAGTATAGGAACGTCTTTCACCTTGGCCATCTGTATACACTGCCTTAGTTCCTCTTCCCTCTGCGGACTACAGAAGAGGTCAGCCACGCCTCCTATCTTCAGTGTTGTAAAGGGTGAGAGGCTCACTTTCTCTTCCTTCTGCATCAGAAATGCTCCAGCTGCGGATTCACAGGCAGTGTGCCGTACTTTGCACCCTCCACGCGCACCCTTCTACCCTCCAGTTTTACTCTACCCTCCGCTATCCATCTGACCGCCTGCGGTAGCACTCTGTGTTCGTAACTTAGTATCCTCTGGGACAAACTCTCCTCATCGTCGTGGGGTAAAAGAGGTACACAAGCCTGTATTATCACAGGGCCGTTGTCCAGCTCCTCAGTTACAAAGTGAACACTACATCCCGATATGAGCACACCGTACTCTACAGCTTGTTTTTGGGCTCTTACTCCCTGAAAGGCAGGTATAAGGGATGGGTGGATGTTGATGACTTTGTGGGGAAAGGCGGAGAGAAAAACCGATGACAGAACACGCATAAAACCTGCCAACACCACCAGCTCGACATCTCTCTCTCTCAAGAGATCCACCATGCGTTTTTCAAACTCTACCTTGTCTTTAAAATCCTTCCTTCTTACAACTGCGTAAGGTATACGATGATTTTCACAACGCTTTATGGCAAGGGCATCCTCTCTGTCAGATATAACGAAGACTATAGAAGCACCCAGTTTTCCCTGCTCCATGGCATCTATGAGGGCCTGTAAGTTGGACCCCCTTCCCGATACCAAAACTCCCACCTTCATTCTCTTCTCCTCAGAGCGGGAAACAGGATCACCTCTCTTATAGAATCAACGTCAGCCAGTATCATCACCAGTCTGTCTATACCTATCCCCTCTCCTGCCGTGGGAGGCATACCGTACTCAAGAGCTTTTACAAAGTCCTCGTCCAGCTCCATAGCCTCTTCGTCACCCATCTCCTTTTCTCTCAGCTGTTGTAAAAATCTTTCTCTCTGCTCTATAGGGTCGTTAAGTTCCGAGTAGGCGTTGGCCAGCTCACTGCCTGCCACAAACAGCTCAAATCTTTCTACCAGATCAGGATCCTCCCTGTGTCTCTTGGCAAGGGGAGAAAGAAGGGCAGGGAAGTCTATAACAAAGCATGGTCCCCAAAGTTCCTCTTCCACCAACCTGTCAAATATCTTGTCAATAAGCTTAGCGTGGGTCAGTTTTTCCGCGTTGGGTATACCTATGTCCAGCGCCAGCTTCCTCACACCTTCCTCGTCTCTGAGGAAAAAGTCCTTATCCTTACCTGTTTTCTCCTTCAGAAGATCAAAGTAACGGTAAACACGGTAGGGGGGTGTGAAATCCAACAGTCTGCCTTGATAGGTTATGGTAAGACCTCCCATCACCTCAGTGAGTATGTGGGTGAAGAGTTCCTCTGTAAAGGCCATGAGGTCTTTGTAATCCCAGTAAGCACAGTAAAATTCCACCATGGTGAACTCTGGGTTGTGGGTGGTGTCTACACCCTCGTTGCGGAAGTTCTTTCCTAGTTCGTAAACCTTCAGAAGACCACCTACTATCAACCTCTTCAGGTAAAGTTCAGGCGCTATGCGCAGATAAAGGTTCTGTTCTAAGTAGTTGTGGTAGGTAACAAAAGGTTTGGCGTTAGCTCCTGAAGCCACAGGCTGCAGGATAGGTGTTTCCACCTCCACAAAACCCTTACTCTCCAGAAACCTCCTCACCTCAGTGATAACCCTTGATCGGAGTAAAAGGATTTCCCTGGTCTTGGGGTTAGCTATCAGATCCAGATACCTCTGGCGGTAGCGTACCTCCACATCTTTAAGACCGTGCCACTTTTCGGGTAGAGGGTGAAGGCTCTTTGCCAACAGGGTGTATTCCTGAACCTCCACCGTAAGCTCTCCGGTACTTGTTCTAAAGAGCTTACCTTTAACGCCGATGACATCCCCGGGATCCACAGTATCCTCAAACTCTTTAAAGGCCTCTTCCCCCAGCAGATCCTTCCTTATGTATATCTGTATCTTTCCGGTAGCGTCCTGTAGATGCCCAAAAACCGCTTTACCCATAAACCTGAGGCTTATAAGTCTTCCCGCTACCGATACTTCTCTGTTGTCCGGATCTTTGTCGTATCTGCGGAGGATCTCCTTTACACTTAGGGCAGGGTCCTGGGATCTGCACGCCTGCAGGAGGGTGAGTTTTCCATCCTTTCTTACGAGACTACCTTCCAGAACACACTCCTCTCCTGTCTGAAGGCTTTCGGTGGTGATGACCACCAGCTCACCACCTTCGGGATCTGCCAGTCTCACGTAGAAGGAGCCTTCCTGTAAAGCGGACACCCTCTTGACTACTCCGCGCACTCTCAGGTTCTCACCTTTGGGATCTTCTTCCCACTCTCTTCTTATGTCTCCTATAGATCCGCTGGTGGGATACCGGTAAGGGTAGGCTTTTCCTTGTTCTTTTAGGCGGAGAAGTTTTTCCAGACGAGACCTTTCCATAAGCAGAAAATTATAAAGCTGTTGCGATATCTCTGAGTTTTTCCAAGTAGCGTAGCTCCTCCCAGGGTAGTCCTTCCTTGCCAAAGTGTCCGTAGCAGGCTGTTTTCTTGTATATGGGTTTTCTAAGATCCAAAAACTCTATTATCTGGCGTGGACTTGTAGGGAAAATCTCCAGTAGAGCCTTTACTATCTTTTCTTTCTCCAGTTTTTCAGTACCGTAGGTTTCTACATCAAAAGCTATCATTTCACTTACACCAAAGGCGTAGGCCATCTGCACCAAACATCTGTCGGCAAGACCGGAAGCTACCACATGCTTTGCCATCATACGAGCCAAGTAAGAGGCTGATCTGTCCGTTTTGGTGGGATCCTTACCAGAGAAGGCACTTCCTCCAGAGTAAGCGGTGTCACCATAAGCATCTGAAACTATCTTTCTGCCCGTCTGTCCCACATCCGCCACCGGACCACCCAACACAAACCTGCCAGATGGATTGACCAAAACACGGGTGTGAGAGGTCATATACTTTTCCGGTAGGACCTTCTTTATTACCTCCTCGTAGATAAACTCACGGAGTTTTTCGGGAGACACATCTGGATCGTGCTGTGTGTAAACAATGATATCCTTGGCAGAAACAGGTTTATGGTTCTCATACAGCACCGTTATGAGAACTTTCCCGTCCGGTCTAAGAAAAGGGGCTTTACCAGACTTTCTGATATCGGCCAGACGCTTGGAGATAGAGTGAGCAAGGGTTATGGGTAGAGGCATGTAACTGTCTGTCTCGTTACAGGCGTAACCCACCACCGTGGCTGTATCTCCGGCACCTTCCCCTGAAATACCTAAGGCTATATCAGGGCTCTGCTCTTCTATGGAAGTTATCACAGCAGAGGCATCCGCATCAAAGCCGTACTCGGGTCTTGTGTAACCTACCTCCTTTATGGTGTTTCTCACTACCGTAGGTATATCCACGTACCCTTCCGTTGACACGTGACCTGCCACAAAGGTCATACCTGATATGACAACCACTTCGAGGGATACCCTGCTGTATGGGTCTTTCTTCAAAAACTCGTCCAGGAGAGCATCGGCTATAAGATCCGCCAGCTTATCGGGATGGCCTTCTGTGGGTGACTCTGCCATACGAACAGATATTCCCATGATAGCTAAGTTATATTATAATTCCATTCTTATGAAGTACGACGTGATAGTGGTAGGAGGAGGCGCTTCTGGGTTGTCATGTATTCTCACCTTGGTTTCTTCCAGGTCCAGAGGCTGGGCGTGGGCAGAAAACAGAAAATACGCCCTTTTTGACACCAACGGTTCGGATCTGTATAAGGCCTATCTCAAGAACGTACCGGGTGTAGAGCCTAAAACAGGTTCACAACTCATAGAGTTCATCAGGAAGCAGATCCAAGAGTGGGGTGGTGCTGAGTTTTTCCAGGAGAAGGTGAGCAGGATAGAGAGAACAGAGGACGGTTGGAAACTGTCTACCGAACTAGGTAAGGAGTATGAGGCTTCCTTTGTGGTACTGGCCACTGGGTTTCACAGTTTTGACATAGAAGTAAAAGGTGCTGACATTCAGGTTGTGGAAAATCCCAGATCACCAAAGCCCGGAAGGATCATGATAAAACACGTGGATTTTGAGGTAGCTCCCAACCTGTTTGTAACGGGTACATTGGCAGGTCTTAGCTCCCACTTTACTTCTTGTGCAGGTTCCGGGGTGGAGGTGGCTGCGGAGATACTTTCTCGTATGGCGGGTAAACGCATAGTCATACACGACGTGCCTCAGGAGTGAGAAGATACATAGTACCAACCTTTCTTTTCCTCGCCTCCGCCCTTCTTCTTCATTTTCTGATACCTCACGAGACTTTATGGCATATATGGCAGCAGCTTTCGCCCACCTCAGTGTTTTATGCTTTTCTGTTTTACACATTAAGTCAGATAGTGAGAAGCTTAAGGTGGAAAATACTTTTGAAAGAGCTTTCTACAGTGGATGTTTTTCTCATCAACAGCGCCAATGTATTTCTCAACAACCTTCTTCCTGCCAGAACGGGTGAACTTAGCTGGTTCTTTTATGCCAGCAGAGCGGGTGTGAACCTAACAGCCTCTTTTTGGACCTTTTTAGTGGGGAGGCTTTACGATTTTTTGGCTCTCCTTCTTCTGTTAGCTCACTACATGTGGTTTGCTCTACCTATTCTACTTTTTTTATCCCTTTTCCTTTATAAACTGGTTTTTCTTTTGCCTTCTGTAGGTTGGCTGAAACAGCTTCGGGAACACGTGTCTAATAACATGAATCTGTCCGTTAGTTTTCTTCTTTTACTCTTCTCTTCCCTCTCTGTAATCCTCAAACTGGCGGCTGTTCTGGTACTTTTAGGTATCAAACCCAGTGTTCCTATAGTGCTTGGATTTGTGGGAGGTGAGCTCAGTACAGTTCTGCCTATACACAGCTTAGGGGGTTTGGGTACCTACGAGTTTGCCTTTGCTCTACCTGTGAAGCTTTTGGGTGAATCTATCCGTCCTTTTTTGGCTCATGCTTTCACTGTTCACAGCTTTCTCCTTGTTTCCTCAGCTCTTCTGGGAATTCCTTCTATGGTTCTTCTTCACCTTTATAACCCACGTAGAGGGTAAGGCCCTTCACATCCAGTATCTTCACTCTGTCACCTTTGCGGAGATCTTCCTGTGATACAGCGTTCCATATCTCACCTTTCACCATTACTTTACCTTTTCCCTTTACAAAATCTGTTATAACCTCTGCCTCTTCTCCTATCAACTCCTCAGCACCTGTCATCTTCTTCCTCTTCTGAGCCTGAAGCCCAAGACGTCCTATAAACAGAAAGAATAGGGCGGTAAACACCGCCATGCTGACCACCAAGCTTATGGGAATCCTACCGTAGGGAGAGTTGGGATCCACCAGTATAAAGGATCCTATGGCAACCGCCAAACTACCCGCCACCGCCAGAGCTCCCGAGAAAGGTGTCACAAGTTCCAGTACCAGAAGGACTATACCTGCCAATAACAACAAAAGACCCAACCAGTTGATTCCTATAATGCCAAGGCCATAGAGCCCCAAAAGGAGGCTGATGATTCCCACCGCACCGGGTAGCACGGTACCCGGGTTATAAAGTTCAAAGAAGATGCCGTAAAACCCTATCAGAAGTAACAGATAGGCTACTGTAGGGTTTGTAACCGTCATAAGAAACTTCTCCTTGAAACTCTGTTCTATGTATACCACCTGAGTATCCTTTGTCTTAAGTTGAATACTTCTGCCGTGCTTTACCACCGTACGCCCGTCTAGAAGGCGCAGAAGTTCCTTTTCGTCAGAAGCTATGAGGTCTATAACACCTTCTCTGAGAGCTTCTTGGGGAGTTAAGGCCAAACTCTCTTTTACCATCCTCTCCAGAACAGTAGCGTTCCTTCCCTTCTTCTGACTCATACTTCTTACAAAAGCCAACATATCCTGAAGAGCTTTTTCTTTAAGAGTTTTATCCTCTCCATCTCCTCCCATCTGCACGGGGTGTGCCGCTCCTATATTGGTGCCCGGTGCCATAGCTGCCACGTCCGCGAAGGTGGTAATAATAGCACCGGCAGAAGCAGCCCTACCACCCGGAGGATACACATAGACTACCACCACAACCGGCGTTTTTTCTATCTCCTGAAGTATTTTCCTCATAGAGGTCTCAAGCCCTCCCGGTGTGTTGAGTTTTAAAACAAAGATCTGAAAGGATCCTTCCTCCGCTTCTCTTATGGCTCTCTTTACGTACTCCTCCATAACAGGACTCACCACATCATCCCACTGTCCTATCAGCACTTTGCCCCAGCCCTGTACCAAAAGAACAAAAAGAATCAGTAGTATCCTCATAGGATATAGAATAAACCTATCTTGACAACAAAAAGGGTTTGGTTATATCATATAGCTGTAGGTAAGTAAGGAGGGTCCACATAGGACCCTTGTTATCTTGGCAACTGAATAGAGGGTTGGTATTTCTTTACAAGAGTGACTTTTAGGCATCTGGACATTTTTTAGTATTGATGTCTTGATGCAGAAATTTCTAATGCTTGAGAGAGTAAGCTCAGAGAGGGGTACTTTTGGGTGCTCTCCGAGACATCTGGAGTTTCCGAAAATAAACTTCATTTTGCGAAGGGTACCCCCTCTCTAAAGTTATTGATTCTGTAGGATAAGATTAATATGATGAGTTGGGGTTTCTAATGTACCGTGTGGAGTTGAAAGGGTATTTGCTGGCTGGTCTAAAAGCATGTTTAAAGTCTGTTTCTAATGTACCGTGTGGAGTTGAAAGGGTTTTGACTTCATACACTAAGCGCTCGTGGTAATATGTTTCTAATGTACCGTGTGGAGTTGAAAGGTCATGCTTTGAAATTTTACTTCTTCCTGCTATAATTGTGTTTCTAATGTACCGTGTGGAGTTGAAAGATATACTGGTTTAACTCTACAGGTTTTACTGGGCGACCCTTGCTGTGTTTCTAATGTACCGTGTGGAGTTGAAAGGTAAACATCTTCTACTATTATTTCCATTCCTGAAGCTAGTTTCTAATGTACCGTGTGGAGTTGAAAGTGATATGGGTATATCCCCCCTATACTCAGGAAAATCGTTTCTAATGTACCGTGTGGAGTTGAAAGGATGGGAACTTTTTTCATTGTGCCATCCTTTACCAGCGTTTCTAATGTACCGTGTGGAGTTGAAAGGATGGGAACTTTTTTCATTGTGCCATCCTTTACCAGCGTTTCTAATGTACCGTGTGGAGTTGAAAGGCACATGTGTATAGCCGATAGTGGCTTTCAAGCCCGTTTCTAATGTACCGTGTGGAGTTGAAAGGAGGAGTGTCTCCTGGCTCTCGGAAGAGAACGGCTGGAGTTTCTAATGTACCGTGTGGAGTTGAAAGAAAGAAGTTTGTAAGGAAGAGCTTTCACCTCTTCTTCGCGTTTCTAATGTACCGTGTGGAGTTGAAAGCTATAGCGATTTATGTGCTCCTCTGTAAGTTCGTAGAGGTTTCTAATGTACCGTGTGGAGTTGAAAGTCATCTATGAGATAGATGGCACTCTCATACACGGACATCTTGTTTCTAATGTACCGTGTGGAGTTGAAAGTGAGGGCGAAGAAGCTCAATCCTGTATTTCCGTAAAAGTTTCTAATGTACCGTGTGGAGTTGAAAGGACGGGCGTTCACTGAAAGAGTGTTCTTTTGTGGCTGTTTCTAATGTACCGTGTGGAGTTGAAAGTGTTAGCTAAAATGCCTGACCTGTAAATTGCCCTAATTTGGTTTCTAATGTACCGTGTGGAGTTGAAAGACTATCTGCTGATAGAGGTAGCATCTAGGGCATACAGGTTTCTAATGTACCGTGTGGAGTTGAAAGTTCATATAAGGATGTGTGCTTCTGTTTGTGATAGGGACGTTTCTAATGTACCGTGTGGAGTTGAAAGTTTTGTCCCAGTTGAGAAAAAAATTTTTTTTGTCGGAAAGTTTCTAATGTACCGTGTGGAGTTGAAAGATGTAGTTAACATGCTTGAGATACTCAAAAGCATAGGGGTTTCTAATGTACCGTGTGGAGTTGAAAGTCTGCTTTCCATTTACGCCCTATATCGTAGTATTCATGTTTCTAATGTACCGTGTGGAGTTGAAAGAGACCATTCTTGAGAGAGCAGTAAAGGTAGAAATAGCGTTTCTAATGTACCGTGTGGAGTTGAAAGATGGACATCAGGAAAGGTGTCGGCTTTGCTAATGTATGGGTTTCTAATGTACCGTGTGGAGTTGAAAGAATAGTGTGCTTAGGATCCTTGCGGTGGACTCGTGACCCACCGGTTTCTAATGTACCGTGTGGAGTTGAAAGGCTATCTTTTCTATTGTTTCATCCTACCAGTAACGAGGTTTCTAATGTACCGTGTGGAGTTGAAAGTCTGATACGAGCTGGTCAGCTATCTGATAAGCCATTCTGGTTTCTAATGTACCGTGTGGAGTTGAAAGTTAGTCAATGAAATGATGACACGGTTGATGAAGTCCTCGTTTCTAATGTACCGTGTGGAGTTGAAAGTCTTGGTTCTGTCTGGATAAACCTTTGCTCAAACTCTATGTTTCTAATGTACCGTGTGGAGTTGAAAGTTCTCAGCCTGCATAAAGGCTTTGAGGAGAAGCCCGGGGTTTCTAATGTACCGTGTGGAGTTGAAAGTTAGGATCTATGCTCATTATCCCAAGCCCCTTGTCAAGTTTCTAATGTACCGTGTGGAGTTGAAAGTGTCTTTCAAAGCTTTCCTAAAATCACCACTCTCAAAGTTTCTAATGTACCGTGTGGAGTTGAAAGTCTTGGTTCTGTCTGGATAAACCTTTGCTCAAACTCTATGTTTCTAATGTACCGTGTGGAGTTGAAAGATGGGGATAGTGCTGACGAGAGGTCTTCCTACGCTGGGGTTTCTAATGTACCGTGTGGAGTTGAAAGTTCTGTATCTATTTTTTCGTCTGTCCAGTACTCCCGGTTTCTAATGTACCGTGTGGAGTTGGAAGCAGGCTTATGATAAATCGGTAAAAATCCTTTGCTCAAAGTTTCTAACGTACCATGTGGAGTTGAGAGATTAGGTCTTTCTCCAAATCTCTGTACACTCCAAGGTGCATCTTAACCACTTTACCGTTTCTGTCTATAAGGTAAGAGGTGGGAAGACCCATTAAGCGCAGCTCCTTCTCTAAGTCTCCTGTAGGTCTCAATATGGTGAAAGATAGTTTGTTTTTTTCCAAGAACCTCTTCATGGATTCCTCTGAGTCATCCATGTTGACAGCTAAGATTTCAAAGCCTTTGTCTTTGTAGCGATTGTAAACTTGCTCAAATATAGGCATCTCTTCCCTGCAAGGCGGACACCAGCTGGCCCAAAAGTTGAGGAGTACCACCTTACCTCTATACTGAGAAAGTCTCACCTCTCTTCCGTCCAAAGTCCTAAATACCATATCCGGTAGTTGAATGTTCCCGGTCTGCACACTTACGCCCTGCTTATCTTCCTTTTCGTGTTGAAAGGCAAAGAAGAGGATCATACCTAACAGGATGGCTGCTAAAGCGATTGGTACAAGTTCTCTCCGCATAGTGAGAGATTATATCTTTTTTATTTCTATTCCGTACTTCTTTATCCTATAGTCCAGCTGGCGCAGAGTTAAACCCAAAAGCTTGGCTGCTCTTGATTTTACGTATCCTGTCATCTGAAGGGCCTTAAGGATCTCTTCTCTTTCTGTATTTTGGACTAACTCCGGTATGCTTCTCGGTTTATCTTTCTGGAGCTCTACCCAAAAGTACGAGGGGAGATCTTTCTCCGTTATGGTGCCTTCCTTAAGGATAACGAGGCGTTCCAATAGATTCTCCAGCTCTCTCACGTTTCCGTACCACGGGTACTCCATCATAAGTTCCACCGCACGAGGTGATATACTCACCTTCTTGTTGTACCGTGCGGAAAGAACCCTCAGGAAGTGATCTATCAAAAGAGGTATATCCTCTCTTCTTTCCCTCAAAGGTGGTATGTGGAGAGGAAAAACGTTAAGGCGGTAGTAAAGATCCTCTCTGAAGAGACCGTTCTTTACCAACTGTCCCAAATCTCTGTTGGTGGCAGCTATCACTCGCACATCTACCTTAACCGTTCTCTCACCTCCCAACTTCTCCACTTCTTTATCCTGTATGACTCTGAGGAGTTTGGGTTGTAGGCTCAAGGGCATATCCCCTATCTCATCTAGAAATACCGTTCCACCGTCGGCTAACTCAAACTTCCCTTTCTTGGAGGTGTATGCGCCTGTAAAGGCACCTTTCTCGTAGCCAAAGAGTTCCGCCTCCAAGAGGGTCTCAGGAATGGCAGAGCAGTTTATGGTAACGAAGGGCTTATCTTTGCGACGGCTGAGGAAATGGATAACCTTGGCCAGAAGGCTCTTTCCTGTACCACTTTCTCCCGTTATGAGAACCGTTATGTCAGTGGGGGCCACCTTTTTGACAAGCTCCATTATATTCCTCATAGCGGTGCTTCTGCCAATGATACCTTCTAGGTTGTAACGCTCACTAAGAGCCTCCGTCAACATCCTCTTCTCTTCTTCCCACTCTCTCCTTTCTTCGTCCACCCTCTGGCTCAGTTTGTACATCATACCCAGCATAGTACCTAATATGAGGGCAAGCTGTAGTCCTTCTTCCACGCTCTCTTTTTCGAACCTCTTAAAGATAGCCAGCACACCTATTATCTCTTCTCCTACCCTTATAGGTACCGCTATGAAAGTTTCGTCACCCTCCAACCGGTTCCTGAGACCTGTTCTGTTAAGGTAGGAGGCTATACTGAGATCAGAAAGTACTGTGGGAACACCGCTTTTGTACACCTTCCCCACTATACCTTCTCCTTTTTTAAAAAGCCCTCTTTCTATCTCTTCTTCCGTTAGACCGAAGGCACCCACTATTCTAAGAAGCCTGGATTGTTTATCGTAGAGAGCCACGTAACTGTGTTTAACGTCCCAAAAGGAGTATAGCGTCTTAAGAACTTCCTCTACGCTCTCCTTAAAACTGAGGGTTCTGCTCATCGTCTTAGCCACTTGATTAATCACACTTAGAGAGCGACCTTCTATACTGTGTCTCATTTTTATAAATTTTAAAATATCTCCTTCATGCGGGAAATAGTGGGGATACTGGTCATTCTGGGTTTTGTCCTGATAGGTTTCTTCTTCAGCTCAACGTTGGCTAACTTGAAAGGGTTTGTTGTGCCCCTTTTGGTGTTGGTTATGTGGAGTGTAGGTTTTTCTATGAGAGAAGAGGACCTGATGAAGGTTATAAAGTCTCCTCTGTTGGTTACTTACGGAGCCTTTGTTCACTACACCGTTATGCCACTTTTGGCCTATGTTTTGTCCCATTTACTCAAGCTTGATAAAGATCTTTACGTAGGTATGATACTGGTAGGTGCTTCTCCCAGCGGTACAGCTTCCAACGTGCTCACTTACATGGCGGGAGGTAATCTTCCTTACGCGGTGGGTGTAACGGTCTTCTCTACTCTACTGTCACCTATAATGACACCTCTCTGGACTTACTTGCTGGCCGGCCACGTGGTGGAGGTAGATCTTTTAAAACTGGCCAAGGAGGCCTTGGCGGTTGTGGTGTTGCCGGTGGTATTGGGGTTTTCACTGAGGCGTACGTTCCCTCAGCTCAGCAAGCTGGAATCTTTCTTCCCAGTTTTCTCTATATTGGTTATAGGTCTTATAGTGGGTGTGGTGGTAGCTGTCAGTAAGGATAGAATACTGCAGGTGTCTGTGCCACTTTTCGTGGCGGTTTTTCTTCATAATTTGATGGGACTCGCGTTGGGTTTTTTCATCGGCAAACTCACGGGTCTGGACAGGTACATGGCAAGAACTCTGTCCATAGAGGTGGGTACTCAGAACTCAGGACTGGCGGTAGCCTTAGCTCTCAGTAACTTTTCTCCCAGCTCTGCACTGCCAGGTGCTGTCTTTAGTGTAGTGCAAAATGTGAACGGACTACTGCTGGCACATATTTATAGAAGATGGTTATAATTTACCGAATTATCTTAGAAGGGAGGTATCTAAGATGTACAGCAGCCAGGAGCTCAGTGAACTGAAAGAGAAACTTTTGGAGGAGAAGAGAAAACTTCTGGAGAGGGTACAGAAGATGGAAGACACGCAGGCCAGAATAGGGGAGGAGGTGAAAGAGCCCGGAGATCTTGAAGACATAAGCCAGATGACCTACACGCAGGAAGTTCTGGACAATCTCTCCTCCCGCGAGGTTTTCCTACTGAGAGAGATAGACTATGCCCTTCAGAAAATGCAGGCAGGAACGTACGGTATATGTGAGTACTGTGGCGAGTATATAGAACTGGAAAGACTGAGAGCCATACCGTGGACCCGTTATCATGCTCAGTGTGCGGAGAAAGTGGAAGAGGAGGGTATAATGCCCACCTATACGGTACCCGGAGGCTTTGAGGGAACCATACCGGAGGACATAGAGATTCAAAGAGAAGACATCACAGAGGCATGAAGTTTGAGTTTTATTTGCCGGTAGAAGTTATCTTTGGAGTTGGATCTCTCAACCGACTGGGTGAGGTAGCCAGGCGTTTTGGTTTCAAGGCCATTTTGGTGACAGGAAGGCAGAGTGCCCGCAAGAGCGGTGCTTTGGAAAAAGCGATAGATTCTCTGAAAAGACATGGCATAAAGGAAGTTTTGGTTTTTGATGAGGTAGAGCCCAATCCAACCGATACCACCGTTAACCAACTGAGCAGGTTGATTGTGGAAGAAAAGGTGGACTTTATAGTGGGATTGGGGGGAGGTAGTGCCTTGGATGTTGCCAAGGCATCTTCCTTAGTTTCCTCTAACGAAGGCTCTGCGTGGGACTACGTCAATTACCCAGAGGGTCCAAGACTTATCCCTTTTCTAAACAGACCTGTCATATGTGTACCCACCACAGCAGGTACAGGTAGCGAAGTGAACCGTTACTCTGTCATATCGAGTCCCGTCAGAAAGGAGAAGATGGTAATATCCCACTCTCTCAACTACCCTAAGGCGGCCATAGTGGATCCTGAACTGACTGTCAGCATGAGCAGAAAGCTCACCGCTGTAACTGGTGTTGATGCCTTTATGCACGCCTTGGAAGCCTTCACCAACCGCGTGGAAGATACCTTTGCTGATCACTTAGCCATCACAGCTTTATCCATCATAAAAGAATGGTTGCCTATAGCTCTGGAAGAGCCGGAGAATCTTAAAGCGAGAGCCCAGATGAGTTATGCTGCCACACTGGCGGGAATAGCGATAGACAGAAAGAGGGTCGCCCTCATACACGGGATGGAGCATCCTGTTTCTGCTCACTATCCTCATGTAGCTCACGGAGAGGGACTTGCTGCGCTTGCACCTGCGGTTACCGAATTCAACTACAGAGGTAACCCGGAAAAGTACAAGGTAGTGGCTGAAGTTCTCGGATGTGGGTCTGAACCGCACAGAGCTGTGGACTGCGTGGTAAGGTTCTTAGAAAAAGTGGGTCTTCTGATTACCCTGAAAGACCTAGGTGTAGAAAAGGAGAAATTAGAAAGACTTGCTGAGGACGTTTACTTACTGGCAAGGGGTCTGTTTTTGATAAACCCGGTGGAACCTTCCATAGAAGATATCTACAAACTCTACGAAAAGGCCTACGGCTGAGGCCTCCTTTTCCACCTTATGTTCTTTATCATAGAAATATTCTGATATTCTTATATAATGAACTAATAGGAGGTGAGAGAGATGTACGGAAATCCTTTAATACCCGGAATACCAGACGATGCTGTTGTTAACATAAACTACGTGGTTCTGAAAGAAGGTGTTGATCTGGACGAAGTTATGGAGAGGGCTGCTTATCTGTGCGAACACGTAAAAACTTACCACTCGGACGATGGTTTTTACGGAGGTTTTGTGGTACTTAACACGGGAGGTGTTTCGCTGGAAGGGTCTACAGCAGGCAAGGCTACCGAACACCCTCTCAAAGGCAGAGAGATTCTCATAATAACTTTCTGGAAGGATCTGGACAGTCACGAAAAGTCTCACAGATCTGACAGGTTTAACCAACTCTTTAAGGAGTTAACACAGCTGGCAGAAAGCACCTACGAGGTGGTGTACAAAATGCTGTGGCAAGGTAGAGCTTATGATCCAGAAACAGCTCGGAAGGCGAGAGAGGCAAAATTATCTGCACAAGCGGGATAAATCACTCTTCCTCCCAGTACTCTGCACCGCAGTTTTCGGTTTCCCACACCACCACTTTTTCCAGTGTGGGAAACCTTTCCTTTACCTTTTCAAACAACCAGCGAGCTACGTTCTCCGCACTGGGTGAGAACTCAAAAACCTCGTTGAGAAGTTTATAATCGGGAAGGATATCCTTCAGAAACCGGTCTATCTCCACAAAATCCACACCCATACCTCCTTTGTCCAAACTGTCTGCTCTGATATGGATCTCAACGCACCATGTATGTCCATGAAGAGGTTCTGGCGCACCATGATAGTCGGTGAGGAAATGGGCAGCGTTAAACTGGCGTTTTACCACAACGCGCCACGGCATCTCAGTCCAGTTCCTCCCCCCTGAGAAGTCTTTGGGTGTAGTTAACACAAGCCAGCACCATAAACATCAACGCATGGTTGTCGGTAGAAGGCAGCTCTTCCTTTACCCACAGAGTACCATCTTCCTTCTCTACAAGTTTTATGTAGCGGAAAGCTTCCTCAGCAAGTCTCTTGTTGGACACTCTCTTTATGACCTCTTCCTTTATGTGGGTGGGTACGGGTAGTTCTCTCATGAGATCACCTCGGTTCCACCTACCACGAGGGATCTTATACGTATGGTAGGTTGCGCATCGGAAACAGGCACACCTTGTCCATCTTTACCACACGTTCCTATAGCCCATCCCAAATCCCTACCTACCGCGTCCACATCCTGAAGAGCCTTAGGACCATTACCTATGAGGGTAGCTGACTTTATAGGGTAGGTTATCTCCCCGTTCTCTATCAGGTAACCTTCCATCACCTCAAACACGAAGTCTCCCGTAACAGTATTCACTTCACCTCCACCCATCTTCACCACCAGAACACCCTTCTTAGTGTCCTTTATTATGTCTTGAGGATCTGTATCTCCCGCCTGTATGAAGGTGTTAGTCATGCGCACTATGGGTATGTGAGCATAACTTTGTCTCCTTCCGTTACCTGTAGAACTTTTCCCTTCCTTAAGTGCCGTCATTCTGTCGTACATGAAACCTACCAGGTAGCCATTTTCTATCAGTACCTTTCTCTGAGCAGGTACACCTTCGTCATCCACACCAAAGGATCCATTGAGACCTTCCAGCGTGGCATCGTCCAACACCGTCACGAGGGGAGAAGCTACCCTTTCACCCAGCTTACCTGCGTAAACTGAGAGGCCTTTCTGAACAAGATCCGCCTCCAAGCCGTGCCCCACGGCCTCGTGAATCATGGTGCCACCAGCTTGAGCAGACATAACCACCGTAAAACTGCCTGCAGGAGCTGGCTTTGCTTCCAATAAAAGTAATGCCCTTCGGGCAGCTATCTCCGCTATCATTTCAGGAGGCTTTTCCTCAAAGATCTCAAAACCCTTGGTACCACCCAAAGATTCGTATCCCCTCTGTAACTGTTGTCCATCACTGGCCACCACTTCCGTAAAGAACACCACCCTCTTCTGTAGATCTTCTGCCCTTTCTCCCAGTGTGTTGATCACCATAATATCCCTGGTTTTGTCCATAAGGACAGCTGTCACCTGTTTTATCCTGCCACCCAACCGGCGCGCCGCATCGTTGGCTCTAAGAAGTATCTCCTTCCTGTAAGACAGGTCCAACTGATCAGGATCCAGTAACACAGGGTTGAAGGACTTCCTGTAAATCTTGCCAATGGCTATAGGTCCGTGATCCTCTCCCCTGGAGACCAACTTGGCCAGTTCCATCAGGTTTTCAAAGGTTATGTTGGTGGTGTAACCATAGTAGGTGTTTCCATCCTTTATGAGTCGGAGACCTACTCCCTCATCTATACCCCACTGTATCTTTTGTATACGGTTGTCCTCCAAATGCATACGGCAGATACGGGATCTCTCGTAAAAGATCTCACCGTACTGACCACCTGAACCCATAAGGCGCGACAGAATGTAACCTGCCTTCTCCTTTAAAAGTTCCTTTGCATCCATGGATATTTAGATTATAAGCCTTTTGGCGGTGGAAGAAAATGAACGAACGTTTATAATATTGCAAAGGAGGAGACGGATGAAGGAGCTGGAGGCTGTTTCTAAGATCAGGGTGTTCCTAAAAGAAGAGGGATTTATAGTACCCAAAAAACCCTTGCAAGAGTTCTATTCCAACATAGTACGTCTGTCGGGTTTGGGTATAGGAGGTATACTTCACATGTCGGGTAAGAAGGCGGGAAAGATAGCTGGGAACCTCCTGAAGGACATCATGGGACCTGGGGAGTCTTCCGTGGAAGAGATAGAGCTTTACCTTAAAGTGTTTCTTGAAGAAGCGGGTATATGCAGAGTGAAGAGTTGGGAGCATGTGGATGGGTTGATAAGACTCCGTATTGAGGGTTCTGTCTTCGCAGAAGGTCAGGAAAGTAAGAAACCGGTGTGTATACCCCTGCAGGGTGCTCTTGCCGGTGTACTGGAGGAGCTGACGGGAAAAAGGTGGGAATGTAAAGAGCTGGAATGTGAAGCTCAGGGAAAGGATAGTTGTCTTTTTGAGTTGAGGGTAGAGAAGTGATAAAAAGTTACGACGTTATCGTAGTAGGAAGCGGTCCGGGAGGGTTCAACGTGTCACTTCCCCTCGCCAGGGCCGGCTTAAAGGTGGCCCTTGTGGAGGGGAACCTTTTGGGTGGTACGTGCCTCAACAGAGGATGTATACCTAAGGAAGGTATGTACAGGATAGCTCGCGAGGTTCTCTCTCTTAGAAGGAAGCTAGGTACAAAGGTAAAACCTGACTTTATGAAAGCGCTAGATTATGTAAGAAGGAGGGTGGAGAAGATAAGGGAAAACGCACGGTTCCTGTTAAAGAGAGAGGGAGTAGAGTTCATAGAGGGTTATGCTTACATGGTGGATGAGCAAACGGTGAAAGTTAGCAGGAACAGGTACCTGAAGGGAAAATTTTTGGTACTGGCATGTGGTTCACTACCGTTAGAAGAGCCTTCTGTAGAGGATGTGCTCACGGGAAAGTTGGTTCCTAAGGGAAAAGTTATGGTGGTGGGGTCTGGAGCGAGTGCCTGTGAGCTTGCCTTCATACTTTCCGTATTTGGCTTTGACACGTACCTCAAGGTACAAGATAGGCTCCTCAAAGACTACCCTGTGGAAGAAGATATTGTAGAAAAGTTGGAGAGAGAGTTGGAGTTGTGCGGTGTAAAGATAACCACCACGGAGGTTGATGCGGATATTAGAATAATGGCTACAGGTAGAAGGCCTGGCCTTCACAGAGAGCTTTTTCCTTTTCTACAAATGGATGAAGATGGCTACGTAAAAGTAGATGATACTATGAGGACAAACCTTCCTTACGTCTATGCTGTCGGTGATGTTACGAGACCTATGGGTGCGACACATGCTTTAGCCAAGGCGCGGGTAGCTTGCCAAGCTATACTGGGACTGGAAACAAAGTACGAACCTCACAGAGTGCCTACCGTCATATGTTCTGCCCTTGAACTAGCCTTTGTAGGCAAGGGTACGAAGGGTAAAAAGTACATTAAGACCTTTAATGCTAATACAAAAAGCTACGTGAACGGGTGGGGAGGTGTTGTTCAGTTAATAGTGGATGAGGATGGTAGACTAAGCCACGTGACACTTCTAGGAGTTGATGTAAGTGAAGTGATAAATGCGGTTTGTCCCTTTATAGATAATCCACTGTGGTACGACAGAATGTACTCCATGGTCTTCTCTCATCCATCTCTCTGTGAAATATTCACTGACTTTGCTCAGGATGTTTTTCTTCCCAGAGACTAAATTACTTTAATATGTTTCCACGTGTCTATCTGGGTGTGGAATGGTTCGGACCAGAGGCCATATTCTCCCACTACACACCTCCTCCTGATTGTGGAGCCAGCTGTGTTTTTCTGGGTATAGCTAGATCCGCTCCGGAAGATGGGGATGTGACAGAACTCCACTACGAAGCTTTTCACGAGATGGCCCTGAAGGTTATGGAGGAGATAAGAAAGGAAGCGCTGAAAAAGTTTGGCGTTAGAGAAATCTTCGTACATCATAGGCTGGGGGTGGTGAAAGTAGGCGAGGCATCCTTCTTGGTGGCTGTCTTCGGTGGACACAGAGAGGAGACTTTCGGAGCATGTAGGTACGTGGTGGATGAGGTGAAAAAGAGGGTACCTATATGGAAGAAGGAGGTTTTCTCTGACGGTACAGGAAAGTGGGTGATGGGTGCATGATTAGAGACAGTCTGGGTAGGGAGCTGAGAGATCTTCGTATATCGGTAACCGACCGATGTAACTTTCGGTGTAGTTTCTGTATGCCCGACGGACATCAGTACGAGTTTTTTCCTAAGGAAGAGATCCTCACCTTTGAGGAAATAACACGCGTGGTGAAAGTGTCCAAAAGTTTGGGTGTAAGAAAAGTGAGAATAACGGGTGGAGAACCCCTTCTTAGGAGAGATATAGAGAAGCTCATCTCTATGATAAGCCCTTTTGTGGAGGATGTGAGTCTTACCACCAACGGTTTTCTACTTAAGGAGAAGGCCAGTTCTTTAAAAGAGGCAGGACTCAAGAGGGTTACTGTAAGTTTTCATTCTCTTAGAGATGAGGTGTTTTCAGCATTGGTAGGTAGAAGCGTGAGGGTTGCCCATATTCTGGAAGGTATAGAGGAGGCCATCAAGGTAGGCCTTACACCGGTGAAGGTGAACGTATGCGTAGTGAAGGGAATAAACGACGACGAGATCCTGTCTATAGCTAAGTTTTTCAAAGATATGGGCGTTGTGGTAAGGTTCATAGAGTTTATGGATGTGGGGAATCTGAACGGTTGGTCTTTGGATAAGGTGGTGTCCGCACAGGAAATAGTAAACACAATAGCCCAACACATGAAGATAAGACCCATAGGGAGAAGTTACAGGGGAGAAACGGCCTTAAGATATGTGTACGAAGATGATGGGAGAGAGTTCGGTGTTATAGCCTCTGTAACTCAACCTTTCTGCGGAGACTGTAACAGATTGAGGCTTACCGCAGATGGTAAACTCCTCACGTGTCTGTTTGCTACAGATGGTCACGACATTAAAAAGCTCCTCAGGATGGGTGCTTCCGACGAAGAACTGGCAGAGTTTATAGTGGAGGTTTGGCAAGGAAGGAAGGACAGGTACTCGGAGGAGAGGCTCCTCCTCCTTCAGAAGGGTAGTGTACCCAGAAAGGTGGAGATGTTTAAAGTAGGTGGCTAGTAACCACCGACGCAAGATCTGGCTCATTCTTCCACTACCCCATGTGGTACGTGCCCGTGGTGGGCAGTGCTACCATCATAGGCATCATAGCTTCCATCCACGTTCTGGCTTCTCACACGTCGGTAGGTGCTTCTATACTGCTAGCTTACTTGGCCACCAAAGCGTACCGAGAGCGCCAGCCCCAGATCTACGAGTACATCAAGAAGTACTTACTTGGACTTTTGGTGTTCTCTTACGTAAGTGGTTCTATAACTGGTCCTGGTATATGGTTTTCCGCCACCGTTGTAAACCCGAGAGGAATATCCGCCCTCATTCACAACTTCGTGTGGGTGTGGGCTGCAGAATGGATATGGTTCGTAGCGGAAGTGACCCTTGTTTACATTCTCTACTACACCTTGGGTAAATTGGATGAGAAAAGCTGGCTACGCTTAGCGTGGACCTTCGCCATCGGATCGTGGGCCACTATGTACATAATAGTGGGTATTCTCTCCTTCATGCTGTCACCGGGTCACGAAAAGTGGTTTGAGACGGGCAACATACTGGATGCTTTTTACAACAAAAACTACTTCCCTCACCTTCTGGAAAGAACCTCCTTCATGTTTGCTATAGCAGGTACGGTGGGTATAGCCATAGCTGCTCTTATGAAGAAGGATCTGCCAGAAAAAGTCTACAAGGACATTGTTAAGACAGTCTCTTATTGGGGAATAGGTGGTACAGTTTTCGGCCTTATGTTCTTTGCATGGTATGTATCTACCCTCCCAGAAAGAAGCATCACCATTCTCAACAACGTGATACCCATGTACCTCAAGCTACCCATCCTCATCATGATACTGGTGGTTCTAGCTCACTTTGTGTTTACAGCTGTTAAACCAACCTCTGCTAAGTTCTACCTGGCCTATCCCATATACGCCATGATCTTCTTCGCCGCCGTTTATCCAGAAGAGAAAATAAGGGAGACCCTCAGGAAACCTTTCGTGGCTGGTGAGTTCGTTTGGGTCAACCAGATAATAGCGAGAGATGTCCCCGCAAAGGGTATAAAGTCTGAGGTTCCTCTCATAGATCAGAAAGGACTCTTGGCAACCCATCCCTTTGTACCGGAGAGCCTCAAGAAGATAACTCCTCAGAACCAGATAGAGGCAGGAAAAGCCATGGCCATACTAGCGTGTTCTGGCTGTCATAACGTGACAGGAAGCACAGGTCTTAGACCTTTCGGGCAGAAGTTCGCCGGTATGACGGATCCCGAGGCTGTGTATAACTTTCTCAAAAGCTACCTGCGTGAAAACCCACCTCCTTACATGCCTAAGTTAGTGGGGACTGACGAAGAGATAAGGGCTCTTGCTGCTTACATAGCTCATCTTGTATCGGGTGGTTCTACCACCGCAAAGAAATAAGGAGGTTTAAGCCATGTGGGAACTATTCATACGCCTCTTTCTGTTGGTGGTCTTTTTCCTTCTGCTAGTGGGTGGAAACGTTTCCTTCGCTGCTGGCACCACCCAGCTCTTGGAGGCACTCCGCGACCCCGCGGGTGTGCCCTTTTATCCAGTAGTTATGCAGGTACTTCAGGTGATAACCTTTGCTCTGCATATAACTTTCGCATACGCCTCTGTGGGAGGCTTGTTGGTTGCCCTCTTTGGTTTTACCAGAAAGGATGAAAGGTGGCAGAGGTTAGCACAGGCTTCCCTTGAGCTGGCAAAGGTGTCGGTGTCCTTAGCTATAGTGTTGGGTGTGGCTCCCCTCCTCTTTTATCAGGTTATCTACGACTCTCTTTGGTACGCTTCCGCCAACCTATCAGCAGCTTGGTACGTGATGTTTATAGTGCTTCTCCTCATAGGCTATTACTTCACATGGGGTGCCTATTTTATGAAACAAAAACCTGCGGTTGCCACCGTCTTGACCTTCTTGGGAGTTGTGTTCCTCCTGTGGGTGGGTTTTATCATACACGTGGTCAACTACCAAGCCCTTTATCCTGAAAAATGGGTGGAGTGGTACACCAACGGTGGAACTACTATGAACACAAGTGGTTGGAACATATACGCCTTTAACATTTTCAGGTATGTAGCTTTCCTTGTGGCTCCCGCCTTAACCTGCACTGGTATATTCCTAATGCTCTACGGTTGGTACTTCAGGGGAAGGGAGGATATGGATCAGTCTTATCTGGAATGGGCTTCTCATGTAGGAGCCAAACTGGCTTTGCCCTCGGCAGCTGTGTGGCTTCTCAGCTACTTCCTGTATGTGCTCAGCATACCTTCTGATTGGAACGCTAAAGGCAGCATATTCACCTTACTGGGTGGTATGGGTATCATACTCACCTTAGGTATGCTCTTCGTCTCTATGAAGAATCCTGTGAAAATGGCCCTACCATCTTTGGTAGCCAGTGGAGTTGCCATAATCTTGATTTCCGTATTCCGTGAGTATTTGAGGTTAGCCTCCACCGCTCGCTTTGGATACAGCCCTTACAACCACAAGTTAAATCTGGAGTTTCTGAGCCCCCTTCTCTTCTTCGGTACGTTGGCAACAGGTCTCATACTCTACGCTTACGCTTGGTGGATGGCTTACAGAGCAGGAAAGGTGCCCAAAGGTAAAGTAGTGGAAGCTACAGAAACCGAGCATCACTTAGGTGACCTGTCCGTGTTTGTAGTCACCCTGTGGGCCGTGGTTTTCATAGGTGTTGGCCTCATTGTAATAGTTAAAAACTACGGCTAAAGAACTGCCGGGCCTTCGGCCCGGCCTCTTCACAGCACTAAAAATCGTCAAACCTTTAGGCAAAAAATCTCAGAGAAAATTTTGGAAAAATAAGATTGTAATAAATCTTACAACAGTAGTAATTTTTCATACCATAAATTGTTATCTTTCTAACAATGACATAATGATAGACCTTACATTTACTTGGCATGTTTTTTGCAAACAACAAGAATGAAGGAAGATGGAAGGAGGTGAAAGATGAAGTTAGTGAGAGCCTTTATAAGGCCGGAGAAAGAGCAGGAAGTAGTACTGGCATTGGAGGGAGCTGGGTTTCCCGCCCTTACCAAAATGTCCGTTTTGGGAAGGGGTAAGCAGAAAGGCCTGAAAATAGGAGACGTAACCTACGAAGAGTTACCCAAAACTCTTTTACTGATCGTGGTAAAGGACGAAGAAGTGGAGAAGGTGGTCAACACTATAATGAATCATGCCAGAACGGGAAACATAGGTGATGGAAAGATCTTCGTAAGTCCTGTTGAAAAAGCTATTACTATAAGAACTGGGGAGGTGGAGGTATGAAAGAGATATGGGCCGTTATTAGGAGAGATAAGTACGCAGATACGAAAAGGGCCCTTGACGAGATAGGGTGTGGTGCTATGAGTATACATTCTGTATGGGGCAGGGGAATGCAGAAGGGTTTTGTTATGTCAGAGGTGGAGAGTGAGTTTGCATCTTACGCTACGAGTGCTCCTAAGCTTGTACCCACACCTGCGTCCTTGGTGAACGAGGGCGCTACTTTAACAAGACCTGTCGTATATGTACCTAAAAAACTACTGGTGATGGTGGTTCCAGATGACAAGGTGGATGCTGTGGTAGAAACCATCATAAAGGTTAACAGAACGGGAAATTACGGAGACGGAAAGATTTTCATAATGCCAGTTGAAGAAGCTATAACGGTAAGAACTGGAGAAAAGGAGGTTTGAGACAATGAAGGCCACTTTCAGAAAGAACATAAATGGTCAGATAGAAGTGTATATACCTAAGAAAGATTTAGAGGCTGTGGTGATAGAAATTCAGAAGGAAGGAGATGGTTGGGGTGGTATCTTCAAGCTCTCCAACGGTTGGGTTTTGGAGGTACCATATCACGACAAAGAGCCGTCGTTCCCCATAACTTTGGAAGTGAAAAAAATTGGCGAGGAGGTAGTGACATGAGTGGTTGCCATTCTAAACAATGTGGGTTAGGAAGTGATGATCTATCTTTCCTTCCAGAAGATATAAGAAGGAAGGTAGAGAATCACCCCTGTTATTCTCAGGAAGCACATCATTTTTACGCAAGAATGCATGTTGCCGTTGCACCTGCCTGCAACATACAGTGTAACTACTGTAACAGAAAGTACGACTGTGCCAACGAATCCAGACCTGGGGTTGTAAGTGAACTGTTAACCCCAGAAGAAGCAGCAAAGAAGGTCCTGGCTGTAGCCATGGAAATACCACAACTTACCGTGGTGGGTATAGCTGGCCCCGGTGATCCTCTGGCAAATCCAGAAAGAACCTTCAGAACCTTTGAACTCATAAAAGAAAAGGCTCCAGACATAAAGCTGTGCCTTTCCACAAACGGCTTGGTGTTGGACAAGTATATCAACAAGATAAAGGATCTTGAAATAGATCACGTAACTATCACTATCAACGCTGTGAGTGTAGACACAGCATCCAAGATATATCCTTGGATCTTTTACAATCACAGAAGATATAGAGATAAAGAAGCCGCCAAAATACTTCTAGAAAAGCAGTACGAAGGCTTACAGGCATGTGTTGAAAACGGCATTCTGGTAAAAGTAAACACTGTTTTTGTACCGGAGATAAATGGAGAAGAGATACCAGAACTTTCCAAAAAGGTTAGATCCATGGGGGCCTTCTTACACAACATCATGCCTTACGTAGAAGGTGAGGGTACAGCATTCTCAAAAGCAGGCATAAGACCACCCACTCCGCAAGAACTGAAGGAGATGCAAGAAAAATGCGAAGGAAATATGAACCTTATGAGACACTGTAGACAATGCAGAGCTGATGCTATAGGACTTTTGGGAGAAGATAGAGGTCAGGAATTTACCAAGGATAAGTTAAGTAAGATAAACATAAACTACGACCCTAACTGGCGAAAACAGATCCATGAGGAAATAGAAAAGGAAAGAGAAAAACTCCGCAAGGCAAGAGAACTGTTGTTTGGAGAAACGGAAAACGAAGGTCCAAAAGTCCTCGTTGCTGTAGCATCTAAGGGCAATATGCTGGTAAACGAACACTTTGGTACAGCAAAAGAGTTTCTTATCTATGAGGTCAGTGCTAAGGGTGCCAAGTTCATACATCACAGAAAAGTTACTCCTTATTGCCACGGCTCTATATCTTGCCTGGAGGGTGAAAACATCCTAGAAGATACCATAGCAAAACTATCAGACTGCAAAGCCATCATAGCCGCCAAGATAGGTTTCGAACCGCGGGACGTACTTAAACAGAGGAACATAGATTGTGTTGACGAATTCGCTTATCTCAGTATAGATGAGGCGTTGGCAAGATACTATAAAAAATACGTACTCAAGGAGGAAGTTCCAGTGGGTACTAACGGAGGATAAGCCATGCCGTACTCTATAAAGAAAGACCTTTGCATCTCCTGTTATGCGTGTGAAGATCAATGCCCTACCAAAGCCATTTCTCATAACGAGGAAGGTGAGTTCTTTATAGATCCTACCGTTTGTGTGGAGTGTGAAGGTTTTTATGAGGAACCTCAGTGTCTTGCTATATGTCCCATAGATGGTTGCATAGTAAAGCTATCGGAGGTGGAGGAGGTGTAAAGCATGAATATATTCAAAGACTTAGAATCTTTACGGGATGCGGAAGACTTTTTCAGATACTTCAACTTAGAGTATGATGAAAACATCCTTAACCCCTACAGGCTTCATATAATGAAAAAATTCAGCGAATGCATACATAAAGCGATGCAACATGAGGATGCACCGCAGGATACAATTTACGAAAATATAAGAGAGTGTCTCAAACAGGCTTATAATAGTTTCTTAACGACTAGCCCAATAGAGCAAAGACTCTTTAAAGTGCACAAAGAAGCGGTGAAAAACTTTTTTATAAATATCGAGGTAAAGAAAGATGAAAACGCGTGAGATCTCTGTAGGAGATATAGTAAGGCTTAGAAAAAAGATAAAGAACGATGGTACTTTTCCAGGTGTGCCTTGGGGCGAAGTTATAGTAGATAAAGGTGAGGTAGGTGTCGTTATGGATATAGGTTACTTTCTTATGACTAATAAGGTTTACACAGTTTATTTTCCACGACTTGATATCTTAGTGGGTTGTTTAGGAAGTGAGTTGGAGGTGGTAGATGAAAGCCAAGAAACAGGTACTATTCAGAGGGAAAGTGATAGAGCTGGATAGAGGCTACTTTTTCGCAGACCTTACGGTACAGTTTAAGAACTTAGAAATCAGAATGGTCGTTCCAGTATCTATGATAGATGAGTGGGGTATAAAAGTAGGAGATAAAGTTTACGTTTTCATAGATGGAAAGGACACATACGTTTTCAAAAGGTAAATTGTTAGGAATAATAACCTTTACATATCTTTGACATCTCTCCTATTAGTTGAGGGTCAAATGGAAGATAAGTATCTTTTGATTTAGATAATCCGTCTATGTGTATTCTGGATTTGTTGGTAAAAGCATTTGTGCCTATGATAGGTTTGTTGTCATGTACTTTTATGCCTGTCATATTGACAAACTCTCTTATTTTTTCATACAATTTTCTTATATCAATACCTGTATTTATTCCCAAAATTACTTCCAAATAGATCACAACTTCCTCTGTTGGGGTAATACCACATCTTTCTCCTAACCCTAAGAGGGAAGAATTTACAAACTTCGCTCCACTCATAACTGCCACTACTGCGTTAGCTGTTGCCATACCAAAGTCGTTATGAAAATGAACCTCTACATCTGTGATGTTAGAAAGATCTTTTACCACCTTTGCAACACTCAAAGGATTCATAACACCAACTGTGTCCGACAGTCTTACTCTATCCGCTCCATGAGTCTTTACCAATTCAACAAACTCTAAAAGAAAGTTATAGTCCGCTCGAGAAGCATCCTCAAGCCCTACCGACAGATAAAGACCTTTTTCTTTACAGCATGGAACAATTTCTTTTGCAAGACCCTTAAGGTATTCTCTACTTTTTCTCAACTTTTTCTCTATCATGATATCGGATACAGGAAAGGCCACTTCCACCTTCTTTACATTACAGGAAAGGGAATACTCTATATCCTTTATGTTTGCTCTGTTCCATACTATAACTCTGTCGGCGTGCTCACCCTTCGTAAGCTTTCTTATGTATTCTCTCTCTTCTTCACCTTTTGCCGGGACCCCTACTTCTATTTCGTAAAAGTTTAAAGATACCAAATGGTTAAATAAGGCGTATCTTTCCTCAAGGGATAGTTCCAACGAAGGAGACTGTATACCTTCTCGTAAAGTAGTGTCAGTTATATAAACTCTCATAACTTGGAACCTTCAGATATAACTTTTATTTTTTCAGCTAGATCCTTAAGGTAACTGAGTGGTGTTAAAGGTGGTATCCTTATAAACAGAATATCCTGAAAATCCCCTATTTTTACCTTTGTTATCTTTTTTACATCGTTTAGCATACATGGAGAGGAGGTTCCCAAAAGGAATCCATGTTTTTCTAACAAACTGACAAACATCTCAGCATCTGTTTTTATACCGTAAGAGAACAACCCCAAAGCTTTTCTATTTGGGTTATAGAGAGCTGGAAGATGTATATATTCTGTTAATAGATTGTCGGCTTCTTTGAGAGAGAGGACAATAGCATTCTTGTTATCAGTTAAAAACTTCAGTGAGTACCCAAGAGAAAAGATACCAAACAAGTTTCCTTCTCCTGCCCTTATTCCCCTTTCTTGTATACCACCTTCTATAAGGGGCCTTAACCTTACTCCCTTTTTAACATATAGGGCTGATATTCCTTGAGGAGCTAACAAAAAGGGTCCATCTAAGGTTGCTATATCTATCTCTCCAATAGGGATATAGTCTGTAGGATAATAAAGCCCCCATAGGTCTACGTGACATATGACATTTGGATTGATGCTCTTTACTTTCCTAACTATGGAAGCTACATCTCTTATGGTGGCCGTCTCTCTGCATACAGCTCCTATAGTAAACAGCAATGTATCCTCGTTTATAACATTTCTTAAATCTTCTACGTCAAACTCTCCCCGTGAATCAGTCTTTATATACACCACACCGAACCCAAACAGTCTTTGCATACTTTTGATAGGATGATGGATGGAGATATGTTCCCAATCTGTTGTTACTATGTTCCCTTTCCTTGTGTTTAACAAGCTGTTAAATAAAACACCTTTTATAGCTAAGTTGTTGCTTTCAGTTGAACTTGAGGTGAATATCACCTCCGAGTCAGAACATCCTAAGAACTGTGCCACACTTCTCCTTGACCTTACAAGTATTTCTTTAGATCTCATTGACATCATATTTGAAGATGACGGATTTAAAAAGAAGTACATCAAATTTTGTTTCTGTTCGTCCAACATATCTGGAAGAGGTGCAGAAGAATAAGCATCAAGTATCATGAATAAACTCCTCAAGAGAAAGTCTCTTTAGAGTCTCCTGTGTAGGTACACCATCTTTGTCCCATCCAAAAGCGGTGTAAAACTCTTCTATCATACTTTTCAGTTCATCATCTGTTGTTATGTATCCTCTTTCTGTAGCCTCTTCTCTTATTCTTCTGGGTAATGTATCATCATTCTTAGAAAAACCTTCGCGTATGTTAAACAGTCTTTCTAGCGTGTATATACGTTCTCCTATTATATTAAGATCAGACATGTCTAAATGCCAGTCCATCAATGCGTTAACCATATTTAGTATGCTGTCGTTCAGCTTGAGACCCACCACCCTCTCCGCGCTCAGACAGTAGATTATACTGTTCACTACACTGGTCCACACGGCCAGCTCTTTTGCCACTGATCCTTTGTTGGTTGGATCTCCAAGAGGTGTTATGTTGTTCTCCTCCATGCCCGGCCTTATATCACAGTGAACTGGTCCTCTGTTGGACACAGCATAACCTATGGCTTGCGTCTTTACCGCACGTGGAGAGTGTCCCGCTATCTCCATACCCTTTACAGTCATTACAAAATCCCTCCCCACACCCAGTATATCTGAGGCTCTTTCTGATCCTTCAGCTAAACAATCACCTATACCTTCCCTGTATGCAATCTTTTTCAGCAGACGTGCGACCGACTCTGTGTTCCCAAATTTCATATCCAAACCGTCTAAGTCATCCTTACTTAACAACCCTTTTTCGTAACACTCCATTACCCAAGCTACCACACCGCCTGCCTGTATCTGTCCTAACCCTAACTCATCTGTTAAACGATCTAAGTCTATGAGTGTATCTAAATCTCTGTTACCTATTATGGTACCCATGGCAAAGATCCCTTCGTACTCTGGTCCTACTGTGAAGGTTTCTTTACCCACCGTATACTTACCGCAGGGAACTATACATCCCATACACGCTACGTCCTTAATGACTTTACTCCTCAAAGCTTCTCCACTGATTTTTTCTGCATCATCAAAGGTCTCCCTTTGCCAATTATAAGAAGGTAAAGCTCCCAAATGTTGAAGATGAAGTACGCCAGCGGCAGTTCCAAACATTGCGAGATTCTTCACTCCAGGATGTTGATAAACAGCTTTTTCAAACTCCTTAACGAAGGTAAGCAACCTTTCTGGATTTACGGGTCTCACAAGCTTAGTACCCCTTACGGATATAGCCTTGACCTTCTTGTAACCAAGTACCGCACCCATGCCACCGGTTCCTACGGCCCTTAGATCCGATATTAAGCACGCATACTTCACCAAGTTCTCACCGGCGGGGCCTATTACCAAACAACCAACATCTCTACCAAACTTTTCTCTTATCATTTTCTGAGTAAAACTAGTAGTACATCCCTTCAGGTAATCTGCAGGATTAAAGTAAACTTTATCATCTTCTATGTGTATATGAACCCATTCATCACTGCATCCCATAATTATCACACCATCGTATCCTGCATACTTGAGTTCATTACCGAAGGTACCTCCACAAAAGCCCTTTGTGAAGCCATTAGTTTGTGGTGATTTGGATACTACACAGAACTTGGACGACATGGGTACAAGAGTTCCGTTAGCAGGTCCTGTATTTATAATTACCGGATTATGTGGTGAGAGAGGATCTACACCTCTCTTTGTGAGTTTGTGTAGAAGATACACTCCTATACCATTACCTCCTAAGAATTTCTCTACGGTATCTTGAGATATATCGTAGGTTTCTGTGGTCCTACTGGTTAGATCTATGAGTAAGTACCTCTTCCAGTAGCTCATGGCTTGTACTCTATAGCACCTGGCGAACAAAATTCCACGCAGACGTAATCTTTACAGGATTCACAGGATGATAGTAAGTAGGCCTCTGGTTTGTTCCCTATATCTGTAAGGATAATCAAAGAGGAGTATCTCGGGTTGAATCCACCCGTTTTCATAAAAGAGCAAGCCATCATACACCTCCTACATCCAATGCACAGTTCCAAGTTCACCCTTATCACTATCACCCTCCTGCAGTAGGTAAGGATAGAACTATCTCATCCTCTTCTTTTAGATCTTCAAAATCTATGCCCACAAGTTTCCCATTAACTATGATCAAAACACCTTCCCACACATCACCATCTTTAAAGAACACTTCCTCCATCCCATAGAACTTGGCAAGGGATCGGATCAGTTCTCTTACACTCCTCACACCATACACCTCAACGGTGTCATGCCCCACACGGTAAGCAAGATATCCCAATAGCTTTACCTTCATCTTCCAAAAATTTATTTTGCAAAAAACATGCCAAAAAGGAGGGCTACACCACGTAAGCAAGATAACATTTTATGTTATAAAGCTGACACAGATGTGTAAGAAACATGACAAAGGCAGAAATTCATATTGGCACAAAATTTGCTTATATTTAAATAGTAGGGGGTGCCCAACATGGGTTCTGGTGCTGTGGATCGTTTTTTGAGGAAGGAGATCCAACTTCTTTATAACCTCTCGCGAGAGTTAAGCAGTATGAGTAAAGCACCTAACGCTATAGCTGATGATGTGGTCCGCCTGCTAAGTGATCTGGATGGTGTAGAAAGGGTGGTGTTTTATATAAAGGAGGAAGATGACAAGATCTCCGTTATCTCAAGTGTAGGTGCTAGGGAAAAGGTAACTTTAAAAAGGAAGGAAGGTGTTGTGGGTCACATATTTGAGAAAGGGTATCCAGTTGTACTAAAATCCTTAAGTGAAGAACCTCTATTCCTTAATAAGCTGAAGAGAGAGAATCTTGAAGAAATTATTTTCATAGGTGTACCAATTAAGTACGAAGGTAGAGTGGTGGGTGTTTTAACAATAGATAAGAGAAAGGATTCCTTACCTTCAGACTACTTTGTAGAGCTTCTTACTATGATATCCAATCTTATAGGGAACTACATAGGTACCTATGTAAATATAAAGAGGAAAGAAGAATTTTACAAAAGAGAGATAGCGGCGCTAAAAAGTGATCTCATAAAGATCTTTACAACAGAGGGTTTTGTAGGTGTAAGCAAGGCTTACTACGATGTAATAAAAAGAGCCATGAAAGTTGCCAATTTAGATGTTACTGTGATGATAAGAGGCGAATCTGGTACGGGAAAGACAACACTTGCCAAACTAATACATTATGCTTCCCAACGCAGGAATGGTCCCTTTGTGGAAGTAAACTGCTCTACAATACCTGTAGAGCTTCTGGAGGCTGAACTTTTTGGTTACGAAAAGGGAGCCTTTACGGGTGCTCACACCACAAAACCGGGAAAAGTGGAAATAGCAAACGGAGGAACTATCTTTTTTGATGAAATAGGTGACATAAGCCCTAGTGTACAAACTAAGTTACTTAGATTCCTCCAAACGAAAGAGTTTGAGAGGTTGGGTAGCAACAAGACCATGCGATCAGATGTCAGGATAATCGTAGCCACTAATAGAAATCTTGAAGAGGAAGTATCGCTAGGCAGATTTAGAGAGGACCTGTATTACAGGATAGCTGTGTATTCCATATACATACCACCGTTGCGAGAAAGGAAAGAGGACATACCTGTACTTGTAGATTATTATCTATCTAAACTAAATAAAGTCGTTGGTAAAGAAAAGCTAAGCATAAAACCTGATGCTTTGGAAGTTCTGTTATCCTGCTCATTTCCGGGGAACGTAAGGGAGCTTGTCAACTGTTTAACCAGAGCAGCTATCAATTCAGATAACGGTGTTATAGAAGCCCATCATCTGGCCTGTATATCTTCCGGCATGTGTTATGCACATTTAAGAAAAAAACTGGAAATTCAGTCAACGGCGGAAAAGAGGGTTGATGTACCACAAGATACAATCCAAAAGGAAAACAAGATTGAAGAACATGGTAATAAGAGTGAAAGGGATATTATCATAGAAGCTCTTGAAAAGTGTGGTTATGTTCAGGCAAAAGCAGCACGCTACTTAGGAATGACCGTAAGGCAGTTGAACTATAGAATAAAAAAGTACGGAATAAAGATAAAGAAAATATAACAATCTTGCCAGCAAGTAAGTAAGCAAGGTAATACTCTGTAGAACTCAACTAAAGCGCAGGACTAGGCAGTTGGTATCGTCAAGCTTTAGCCCCGACCAATTTACCGGTGTTAGTGTGATGTTTTGTCATATTCATTACAACTCCTTGTAAGTTTTGTCCTTTTTCTTACACTGACCGTATTTTGCAAAAGCACGTAAAATCTTCATCTGCGTAAAAAGTAGATTTGGCATCTTGTTTGCATAAAAGAAAAGTGAAAAACCTTAATAGGAGGTGGTAAGATGAGACAGATCGCTATCTACGGCAAAGGTGGAATAGGCAAGTCCACCACCACACAAAACACAGTTGCCGCCTTGGCGGAAGCCGGAAGAAAGTGCTTTATAGTGGGCTGCGACCCAAAGGCGGACTCTACCAGGTTGATCCTCCACGTCAAGGCACAGGCTACCGTCATGCACCTGGCAGCGGAGAAGGGCTCAGTGGAAGACCTTGACCTGGATGAAGTCATGCTTGTAGGATTCAAAGGTATAAAGTGTGTAGAATCCGGTGGTCCAGAGCCAGGTGTGGGATGTGCGGGAAGAGGTGTGATAACCGCCATAAACTTCCTTGAGGAAAACGGTGCCTTTGACGATGATTTGGATTATGTCTTCTACGACGTCTTAGGTGACGTAGTATGCGGTGGTTTTGCTATGCCAATAAGGGAAGGTAAGGCACAGGAGATCTACATAGTCACATCAGGTGAGATGATGGCAATGTACGCAGCCAACAATATAAGCAAGGGTATTCTTAAGTACGCTCACAGTGGTGGAGTTAGACTTGGAGGACTTATATGTAACAGCAGAAAGGTTGCCAACGAGAGAGAGCTCATCGAAGCTTTAGCTGATAAGTTAGGAACTCAGTTGGTACACTTCCTCCCCAGAGACAATATAGTTCAGGAAGCAGAGTTGAGAAGAATGACCGTCATAGAATACGCACCAGATCATCCTATGGCTGATGAGTACAGAGCCCTAGCAAGGAAGATAGAAAACAATACCAAACTCACCATACCTACACCTTTAAGCATGGATGAGTTGGAACAACTACTGGTAGAATACGGCATAATGAAGCCTGAAGAGGTTGCATAAGGAGGTTTACCATGGGTGTACTAGTTGATAAAGAAACAGCTCTCAAGATCATAGAGGAAGTACTAAGCGCTTATCCTAAGAAAGCCAAAAAAGACAGGGAGAAGCATATAGCCGTAGTGGAACCTCAAGATGATAAGTGTACTCCAAAGTCTAACATCAAATCAAGACCGGGCGTTATGACCGTAAGAGGATGTGCTTATGCGGGTTCAAAGGGTGTTGTATGGGGACCAATAAAGGATATGATACACATATCGCATGGTCCGGTAGGTTGTGGTTACTACTCCAGAGCTGGTAGAAGGAATTACTATATAGGTACAACAGGTGTAGATACCTTTGTGACACCTCACTTTACCACAGACTTTCAGGAAAGGGATATCGTATTCGGCGGGGATAAAAAACTTATGAAAGCCATTGAAGAGTTGAACACTCTCTTCCCTCTTGCAAAGGGTATAACCATACAGTCGGAGTGTCCCATAGGGCTTATAGGAGATGATATTGAAGCTGTGGCAAGGATGGCCTCCAAAAAGATAGGAAAACCCGTAATTCCAGTGAGGTGTGAAGGTTTTAGAGGGGTGTCCCAATCTCTGGGGCACCATATAGCAAACGATAGTATGAGAGATTGGATATACGAAAAAGGTTTAAAGGGTCAAGAGATAGAATCCACACCTTACGATGTGGCAATATGGGGAGATTATAACATAGGTGGTGATGCATGGGCAACGAGAAAAATACTGGAGGATATGGGACTCAGAGTCATTACCCAGTTTTCAGGTGACGGGACCTTTTCTGAAGTGGCAAATGCTGTAAAGGCGAGATACATACTCGTACACTGTTATAGATCCTCCAACTATCTGGCACGCTACTTCGAAGAGAAGTTTGGTATCCCATGGATTGAGTACAACTTCTTCGGTCCTACTCAGATATTTGCCTCCATGCGAAAGATAGCTGCCCTCTTTGATGATAAGATAGTTGAAAGAACCGAAGAGCTTATAGAGAAGGTTTATAAGCCGAGACTGGATCGTGTAATAGAGAAATACAGACCAAGACTAGAAGGAAAGACAGTTCTCTTGTATGTAGGTGGTTTAAGGCCAAGACATATGATCACAGCCTTTGAGGATCTTGGTATGAACGTTATAGCTACTGGGTACGAATTTGCTCACCAAGATGACTATCAAAGAACACTTCACTACATAGACAAAAACACTACGATAATAATAGATGATGCTACCGCTTACGAAATAGAGGAACTCACCAGAAAACTTAACCCAGATCTGGTAGCTTCTGGAATTAAGGAGAAGTATCAAGCCCAGAAGATGGGTAAGCCCTTCAGACAGATGCACAGCTGGGATTACAGTGGTCCGTACCACGGAATAGAAGGTTTTGAGATCTTTGCAAGAGATATCGATATGGCAGTAAACGGAAATGTGTGGAAGTATATAGAAGCTCCTTGGAAAAAATAATTTATGGAGGTAATCGCCATGGGTATACATCATGAGCTAAACATAAAAGATCACCTTGAGTGTTTTAGAAATGATGAATTTAGGAATATGATCGCCAACAAGCGAAAGAACTTTGAAGATTGGGTAGGCGAAGAGAAGGTGAAAGAAGTGGCAGAATGGACAAAGACATGGGAGTACAGAGAACTGAACTTTAAGAGGGAAGCCATCTCCATAAACCCCGCAAAGGCATGTCAACCTCTGGGCGCGCTTCTGTGCGCCCTTGGTTTTGAAAGAACCCTCCCCTTCTCTCACGGTTCCCAGGGTTGTGTGGCCTATTTCAGAACTCACATGGCAAGACACTTTAAAGAGCCTGTACCTATGGTTTCCACTTCCATGACAGAAGATGCCGCAGTATTTGGTGGCTTAAACAATATGCATGAAGGACTCCAGAATGCCATAGCGCTCTATAAACCTAAGATGATAGCTGTCAGTACCACATGTATGGCAGAGGTGATCGGTGATGACCTCAACAGCTTTATAACAACAGCAAAAGAGAAGGGGTTAATACCTGAGGATTTCCCCATATGTTTTGCTCATACACCGTCCTTCGTAGGATCCCATATAACTGGTTACGATAATATGATGAAAGCTATCCTTCAGCATATGACATCTTACTTCGAAAAGTACGGAGTTGATAACATAGACAAATACGATGAAAACGGAGAGTTCTATGAGGAGGGTGGTTTATTAGGCTGGCTCCAGAAAGGTAAAGGAGGTGATTAATATGAGTGCGGGTAGAGTAAATATCATACTAGGTTTTCATACATACTTAGAGGATTATAAAGAGGTAAGAAGGATAGTGGAAAAGTTTGGGCTAGAGTGCATAGTTCTCTCTGATCCTTCCGAAAATCTAAACTCTGGTCTCACTGGTGATTACAAACTGTACTACGGTGGCACCCCCCTTAAGGATATATACAGAGCCAAATCTTCTATGGCTACCATAGTCTTCCAGAAGTACTCTACCGAAAAGACCAGAGAGTACATAGAGAAAGAGTGGAAACAGCCTACTTATGTGGTAAGACCTTATGGCATACAGGGAACGGATGAGTTTTTAATGCTACTTTCCAAACTCTCTGGAAATCCTGTACCAGAAGAACTTGAACGCGAGAGACAGTTGCTCCTGGACGCCATAGCGGACTCTTATTACTGGATACACGGCAAGAGATTTGCGCTGTGGGGAGATCCGGACTTCGTTTACGGACTTACATCTTTCCTCTTAGAGTTGGGAGCAGAGCCTGTTCACATTTTGAGCACTAACGGTAACGAAGAGTGGGCGGAAGAGGTTAAGGAGCTCTGTTCGAAGTTTGATAATGGAAAGTACGCACAGTTATTCCCCGGAAAGGACCTTTGGCATATGAGAAGTCTTCTGTTTACGGAACCTGTCGATTACATGATAGGTACCTCCTACGGAAAGTACCTCTGGAGAGATACGGGTACTCCTCTCATACGTATCGGTTATCCTATCTTTGACAGGCATCATCTTCACAGATACGGCATCCTATTCTACAAGGGTGCTCTCAACATGCTCGTATGGATAGTGAACTCCATACTGGATGAAGTAGACAGAAGAACAATAGGCATTGCCACTACAGACTATAGCTTTGATCTCATCAGGTAAATAAGATGAGTGTCGTAGAGAGGTTAAAAAGATATATAGAAGAGGGCCTCGTTGCGGAACACACCTATAAGGTGGGAGAGGATCTGAGTTTTGAAAAGGGGGTTTATGTGGTAAAGGAGGGGGTCATAGAGCTATTCACCTTCAAGAGAAAAGGTAAACAGGTACTGGATCTCCTCTTTAAGGGGGATGTAATAGGCTTTCTATTGAGGAATACTTCCCTTACCAATTACAAGGCTAGGCCACTCACCCCCTCCACCCTCTTCTACATCAAGGAGGACGCGCTTATCAAAATAGGAGAGAAGGAACCGCACCTGGCCCTCGATATCTTTGCCTCTTTACTTTCAAAGCAGGCCTATCTCTACAATGTACTCACCATAGTCTTTGCAGGTGATGCAACAGAGAAGATAAGAGACCTCATGTGTTTACTTGAAAGGCGCGCGGAAGAAAAAGGTACATATCTTACCCTTAGGAAGAGCCAAATAGCAAGTATAACAGGACTAAGTTATGAGCATGTTGTAAGAAAGATGAAGTGTATAAGAATAAAGAATAAAAACGGGAGGATAAGACTATGGTGATAAAAAAGGAGGACATAGATCTTGGTGAGGAAGTATTAAAAGAGATAGTGCGGCAAGTAAGAGCTTACGATACATACGGAACATGGGAGAAGAGGAAGGATGAAGATATACTTAAGGAGTTTCTCAAGACATCTTCAAAACAGATCGCACATGCAGGAGGGTCCTGTAGTCTGGACCCAAGAGCTATGCTTAAACTTCATGCTTATTTCAAAGCGTTAGGTGTTATCATAGAAAGACTTTCAGGTTACCTAACTTCCGCAGTGATAAACATAGACCATGAAGGAAATGGAACCGTTATTCTGTACGCTGGCAGACTAATTCTGATAAATAAAAGCATAAGGGATGCCAATAACTTTGGTTTCAAATCTACAGATAACATCAAACAGGAAGCGGAGAAGTTGATAAACAAAGCTTTACAACTTATAGAAAAGTATGAAGAGGTTTGTAAGATATGAGGAGGTTGATACCTTTCAAACCTTACGGTTATTCTAAGGAAGATATGATATCTGCCGTTGAGGCTATGGGTCATCCTTACTGTTTCTCGGGACTGAGAAGAAAGGAATTAGAAGATTCTTTCTGTCAGTACAGTGGCAGAAAATACGCCGTTGCCACACGTGATGTCGTTCCTGGCCTTTTGGCTCTTCTTGAGTACTTAGGTTTATCGTACGGAGACACGGTGGCCTACACTCCTCTCTCCTTAGCTCCTCATTTTGCTAAATACACCAAGTTTATGGGACTAAACTCTGCTTACGCAGATGTAGAGAGGTGGTTCTTTAACGTTGATGTAAAAAGACTGTCCAACGTAATAACATCGTATAAGCCAAAAGTTCTTATAGTAAACAATTCTCTTGGTATACCTGCAGATTGGGATGCTGTAAGAGAACTCTTAAAAGGAACAGGTATATTTCTGATAGAAGACTCTAGAGAGACGCTTTTCAGCGATTATAAAGGGCGCCCTGCAGGCTCTTTGGGTGACGTTTCCTTCTTGGCTTTTTCTCCCAACTCTGTGCTGAGGGGTTACGGAGGAGTAATACTAACCGACGACGCACTTATTTACAAAAGAATCAGAGAGAAAGTGGAACCTATGGACGATATAATGGCTTCCCTTCTTATCTCCCAAACCAAAAGTCTGGAAGAGAGGATAAATATAAGAAGGGAGCTTGCGCAACTTTACTCCCAGTTGCTGTCAAACATGGAAGGTATGAAACCTCAGTTTTTCCCTAAATACGTAAACAAACCTTGTTGGTCATATATGTGTGTTCATTTAGCAAAAAGATACGGAAGGGATGCAGTAGACAGTATCGTAGAACTAATGTGGGACGATGGTATAGAAACTCTAAAGTATCCTGTGTCACAGGATATACAGGAAGGTAAAAGTATGCCTCACCTACATATATCTCATGAGGTAAGTACGAGAGCCATACTGTTGCCTCTTCATGAGGATATGGACGAGGAGGACGTGTACTTTGTCTGTGAGAGGTTTAAGGATTATGTGATACAGATAGGAGCAGGTAGTGTAGATCATTGAAGGAGGTTGTTGCCATGAGAAACTTAGAAGAGTTTTTTACAGAACCTGCGTGCGGTATTAATAAAAGTAAGGGAGATAAAGAGAAAAAAGTTGGATGCTCTAAACCAAAACCAGGAAGTGCATCCGGAGGATGTGCCTTTGACGGTGCTCAGATAACACTTCTTCCCATAGCGGACGCCGTTCATATAGTTCACGGTCCAATAGCATGCGCTGGAAACTCTTGGGATAACAGAGGCACAAGATCCTCTTCACCTATCACCTACTATAGGATGGGTTTCACCACTGACCTCTCTGAGATAGATGTGATACACGGAGGTGAGAATAAACTGTATATGGCCATAAAGGAGGCAGTGGAAAAGTATAACCCTCCTGCTGTGTTTGTATACCAAACGTGTGTACCGGCTATGATAGGAGACGATATACAGGCCATCTGCAACAAGGCTTCCAAAGATTTTAACATACCAGTTGTACCTGTTGATTCACCAGGTTTTGTGGGTAGTAAGAATTTGGGCAACAAGCTTGCCGGAGATGCTTTATTCAGATACGTTATAGGTACAAAAGAACCGGAGTATACAACACCCTACGATGTGAACTTGTTAGGGGAATACAACATAGCAGGAGAACTTTGGCAGGTGCTTCCCCTTCTTCAGGAGGCTGGCTTTAGAATACTAGCGTGTATAACCGGTGACTCAAGATACAACGACATAGCAACGGCTCATAGAGCGAAGGTAAATATGGTAGTATGTTCAAAAGCATTACTGAACCTTGCAAGAAGAATGGAGGAAAAATACGGTATACCGTACTTTGAAGGTTCATTTTACGGGATAAAGGACACAAGTGATGCCTTGAGAAACATGGCTCTTCTTATAGGTGACAAGGACCTGATAGAAAGAGTTGAGAAGTTAATAGAGGTAAAGGAAGCAGAGACTAAGGAAAAACTAAAACCCTATATAGAAAAACTTAAGGGTAAGAAGGTACTTATAAACACCGGTGGTGTTAAAAGCTGGTCCATGGTGGCACAGGTTCAGGAACTCGGTATGGAGGTGGTAGGTACCAGTGCAAAGAAAAGCACAGAGGGAGACAAAGGCAGGATGTTAGAACTTTTAGGAGATGAGAAGAAACTTATAGATGACCCTAACCCTAAGGAGCTTATTAAGATAATGAGATCAGAAAATGTTGATTTACTCTTGGCCGGAGGTAGAAGCAAGTTTGTAGCCTTCAAGGAAGGTATACCATTCCTTGACGTTAACCAAGAGAGGATAAGGGGATACGCTGGTTATGAGGGTATGCTTCTTCTAGCAGAAGATATAGTTAGAACACTGGAAAACCCGGTATGGAATCTCAGAAGGAGGAAAGCGCCATGGCAAGAGTAGTGGAGAGTAAAAAGGCACTGTCCGTATATCCCCTTAAGTTGAGTCAGCCTCTAGGAGCTATGTATGCCTTTATGGGTGTAAAAGGAAGTATACCACTAATTCATGGATCTCAGGGCTGTGCCTCTTTCGCAAAAACTTTCTTAACAAGACACTTTTGGGAAAACATACCGGTACAAACTACTGCCTTATCACAGATAGCAACGGTTATGGGAAACGACGATGTACTACACACAGCCCTAAAGAACGTAATAGAAAGGGCAAAACCTGAAGTGGTAGCTGTAATCACTACTGGGGTCACGGAGACAAGAGGAGATTATACAGAAGGTTCTATAAAACTCTTTAGAGAGCTTTACCCTGATTTCCGTCATGTAGAAATACTTTGTGTGCACACACCTGACTACGAAGGATCCTTTCACACGGGCTATAAAGAGGCCCTTCTTTCCATAGTAAAGAATGTTGTGCGTACAAAGTATGCAACGGTACCAGATCAAGTAAACCTGATAGTAAGTTACAGCTTGACTGCCGAGGACATAGATACTTTAAAGGAGCTTTTGGAACTTTTTGGTTTAAAGGTAATAGTATTACCTGACATATCCATGAGTATGGATGGAGGTGTGCTGGGCTTTTCTTCGGTAATACCAAATGGAACAGCACTGAGGGATATTCAAAGAATGAGTTCTTCTACCATAACCATAGCGGTGGGAGAGAGTGCCAAGGCTGCAGGTGAGTATTTAGAGAAAGAGTTTATGATACCTATGTACTACTTTGAACATCTTATGGGAATAGAGAGTTACGATGAGTTGATAAGATTGCTTATTAATCTAACGGGCCGTGATCTGCCGGAACGTGTCAAGAGATGGAGAAACAGATTACTGGATATGATGATAGACAGTCATTTTTACTTATCTAAAAAGCGAGTAGCCATAGCGGGAGAACCAGATTACATTATAGGACTGTCTCAGTTCCTTGCAAAAGAGTTGGGAATGGTAGTTTCGTTGGCTGTCACCACTGTCAAAACTGAAAGTTTAGAGACCTTACCAGTAGAAGACATCATAGTGGGTGACCTTGAAGATATTCTTAACAGCAAAAAGGACTTTGACTTACTGATAGGTAATACCAATCTAAGACATGTAGCTTCTAAACTGAATGTACCTCATTACAGAGTGGGCATTCCCATCTTTGACAGGTTGGGACACTTTCTGAAAGGTTTTATAGGGTATAAAGGTTCCACTTACTTTACCATGGATATAGCAAATCTTCTTATGGAAAGGGAAGAAGAAGAATCTTACAGAGTTCCTGATTATGTCAAGAGGAGGTACGAGCAATGTTGAGAGTGGCTTTTGCTACAAAAAGTCTCGATAAGGTGGACGATCACTTTGGACATGCTAGGGTGTTTGCCATATACGACGTGGGACCCACAGGTTACAGTTTCGTTGAGTACAGATACTTTGAAGACATACCTGATGAAGAGTACGACAAGATAAACTCTAAAGTAGAAAAACTGATGGACTGTTCCATAGTTTACGTTATAGCGATAGGGGCAACTGCGGCCGCAAGAATAGTAAAGCACAAGATTCATCCCGTAAAGGTTAACGAGCCTACTCCTATAGAGGACATAGTGAATAAGTTAGTAGAAACCCTGAACTCTAATCCGCCACCTTGGTTGAAGAAGGCACTTATGGACAGTAAGGAAAAACTTATGGAAGGTTAAGAGATGAAACTTGCGGCAAGAAATAAGTTCTCTGGTATAGTCAACGATATAGAAAGAGGTCGTGTGGTTTCAAAGGTTTCAGTAATGTTAAAAAACGGTGAGATCATAAAGTCCATAATCACTACGGAGGCTGTAGAATCTTTGAAATTAGAAGTAGGAAGAGACGTATTCGTCATCATAAAGGCCACAGATGTTATGCTGGGGGTTCCTGAGGAAAACGATGCCCCGTCACTGAGTGCTAGGAATATAATGAAGGGAACTGTCAAAGCTGTAACGGAACATAATATAAACAGTATAGTAAAAGTGGACGTAGGTGGGCTGACATTCACATCTTTTATAACTACAGAGGCTCTTAAAGAGTTGGGAATAAAGGAAGGAATGGAGATTTTTGTTATAGTAAAGGCTTCCAATGTAATAATATCGATTCAATAAATAAGTAAGGAGGTGTAGCCATGTGTGTTAGTAAGCTGTCCTTGGATATGAATATGGAGAGAGAGAGGGAAGACTTGGAAAGTGTGTACTCCAAGATGAGCCTAGAGGAGCTAAAGGAAGAGGTGAAAAAGTTAAGGATGATGGCCGTTCAGAGCGCTACAAAACTTCACGATCTTGCAGAGGAGGGACTTCCTAACAGGTGGAGAGAAATACCTTCCGTTGCAAAGGAAGCTTACGAGATACACAGAAAGTACTTTGTAGCTAAGACTATTTTTGAGAAAAGGTCCAAAGAAGGAGGTTAATCGCCCAAGCATGCCTTTATGAAGGATGCAAATAGAGGATGTGGTTCAAAGGGTTTACTCTTAAACTCAGGGTGAAACTGACATCCTATGTACCACGGATGATCTTTGAGCTCTATGATCTCCACCAACTTGCCGTCCGGTGAAAGCCCCGAGAACACTACACCCTCCTTTTGGAATATGTCTCTGTATGCGTTGTTAAACTCGTACCTGTGGCGGTGTCTTTCGTAAACTATCTCCTTGCCGTATATAGCCCTTGCCTTGCTTCCTTCTGCAAGCACACACGGGTAAGCTCCTAACCTCATGGTCCCACCCAGCTCTTCTATGTTTTTCTGATCCTCCATAAGATCTATTACAGGGTAAGGTGTGTAAGGATCAAACTCGGTGGAGTTGGCTCTCTCCAACTTAAGGACACTGCGAGCAAACTCCACACACATGAGTTGCATACCCAAACATATACCAAAGGTAGGTTTACCGGACACTCTTCCGAACCGTAGTGCCAGCATCTTACCCTCTATGCCTCTCTCTCCGAAACCACCCGGAACCAAAATACCGTCCGCTTCTTTTAGATCCTCCTCCCTCACACACTCGGAGTTTATCCAAAGTATCTCCACTCTCGCATCGTTGGCTATGCCTCCGTGAGTTAAAGCTTCCACCACACTCTTATAGGCGTCTCTTAGAGCTACGTACTTACCCACAAGAGCCACCTTCACTTTTCTTTGGGCATGCTTCAAGATGTGTACTATTCTGTCCCACCGGGAGGGCACTTCTCTGAACTCCAGTCCAAGTCTTCGGGTGAGCCAGCGGTGAAGATCCTGCTTCCTGAAGATGATGGGAACCTCGTATATAAACTCCACGTCGGGTGCGGAGATAACAGCAGATTTGTTTACGTTGGTAAAGAGAGCTATCTTCTCCTTGATGGAGTCGGGTATCTCTATCTCCGATCTACATACGATTACATCTGGTTGTATGCCTATGGCTCTCAGTTCCTTCACCGAGTGTTGTGTGGGTTTTGTCTTTAGCTCACCAGCGCTCTTCACATAGGGTACATACGTGACGTGTATGTACACCGCGTTTTCTCTGCCCACTTCAAGACCCATCTGCCTGACGGCCTCCAAGAAAGGCAGACTCTCTATATCTCCCACCGTACCCCCTATCTCTACCACCACCACATCCTTATCTTCCTCTATGGACCTAATGAGTCTCTTTATCTCCTCCGTTATGTGGGGTATGACCTGGACTGTCATTCCCAGATACTCACCCTTTCTCTCCCTCTGGATGACGTTAAAGTAAACCCTTCCTGATGTCACGTTGTTCCATCTTCCCATACGGGCGTTGGTAAAGCGTTCGTAATGCCCTAAGTCTAGATCTGTCTCTGCGCCGTCCTCTGTAACGAAAACCTCTCCGTGCTGGTAAGGGCTCATGGTACCCGGATCTACGTTAAGGTACGGATCCAGCTTCTGAAGGGTGACCTTATAACCCATCTCCTCCAAAAGGGAGGCTATGGCTGCTGAGGTGACACCTTTCCCTAAGGAAGACAGAACGCCACCCGTCACGAATATAAACTTGGCCATGTGAGAATATTTTAGAGGTTTTTACCACCCGAGATGGCGTTTATGACCCTTACCTGGTCCTCCGGTTTTATAGGTTCTTCCTCACTGACCACTTCTCCGTTTTTTACCACAAAGGCGTACTGTCTAGATAATCCGAGAGCCTTCAGTACATCATCTGCAGTAACTTTGTCCTTTTCAAAATGCAACTCTACCTTTCTACCTCTGTAAAGAACCTCTATCCTCACCATCGTGAAGCCTCTGAGCCAGATAATCAGCCAAGTGCATTACCTTCTGACACTTCCCGTATTTTCTGGTTCCGTCGGTCAGTTGGAGTACACAACCGGGACAAGTGGTTAGAACCACCTGGGCCTCCGTTTTGAGAAGGTCATCCATCTTCTCCTTCTGTATTTTATCTGACAGGGCAGGATTGGTTATGGAAAAAATACCCGCAAAACCACAACAAGATTTATCTTTGCTGGCTTTTCTAACTTCAGCGTTCTTTACCATCTTCAGGGTGTCGTAAAAAACCTCCTCTTTCAGCTTCATGGCGGTGTAAGAGTGACACGGTACGTGAAAGGTCACCCTCTCACCGTTTCCTTTAAAAGGAAGAGGGTTCTTCTGTATTATCTGGGTAAAGTCAAAAACATCCTTGTCTATACCGTAATCTTCCTTAAGTGCACCACCACAGGTAGGACAGGCTACTACCACTGCATCGTACTGGTATTTACTCATCTCCTTCATGTTATGTTCCTTCAGTTGGGTAAAACTCTCCATATCACCTGAGTAGTAGTGAGGCGCTCCACAACACCTTATATCTTCCGGGACTATCACCGTATAACCAGCTCTGTTCATCAACTTTATTACGTTTCTGCCTGTCTCTGTGTAAAAGGCATCTATCATACAACCTGTGAAGAAGAGGAGCTTACCTTTCTCCTGATCCGCCTGAAAGACCTTACCACGCAACTCAAAGGCGGAGGGAGATGCCTTCGGCATAAACTTGCGAGCCCCCGTAGGAAAGATGATACGCAAACCTTCTGCAGGAAGTAGTCGAAGTATTTTCCCTAGGATGGGAACTACTTTTCTGCCCAACGGAGACTGTAGTAACATAAGGCTTTTCAGCGCCATCCTCTTTACCAGACCCATACCCAGTTTTTTCTTTTGGTGATGTCGCGCAAAGGCCATTATCTCCTTATACTGAACATCGTTGGGGCATATCCACTCACACCTTCTGCACATGGCACACTCATCCCACTGCTTGGCTACTTCTTGGGTGAGAGGCAGATCTCCCTTTACCACCATCTCTGCCAAAGCCAACCTACCCCGTGCGTAAGATCCTTCCTCCTGTCGGTAAGTAGGACATACTGACTTGCAGAGGCCACACTTTACGCACTTTTGTGCTAAATCCAAAGGTATCTCTACCAACTTTTCCATAGTCTTTATTAAATCTTGGGTGGTTGCACCACCACGCAATGATACTTATCACCTAGATTTTCCCTCAGACGCTTTATGTCCTCCCACCTAACCTCCTGTATCCGTGAAACGTACTCATCATCCGTTTTGTAACCAAGACCTAACACCTCGTAAAAGCCCCTGTACCAGGCTCTTCTGGCTCTTGTTTGATGGTCAAGGATATAGTCGCCCACCATTCTCTTCTTAGCCAGCTGAAGATCTCCTTCTTCTATAGGAGAATGTAAGATCACTTTCACCAGGTCCTGAAGTGCATCCTGTGCCTTTTGGGGAGAAGTGCCTATGTAAGCTATAAGACGGGGAGATGCAAGGCGTGTTGGGTACATGGCAAAGGTGGCGTAAGCATAGCCCTTTTTCTCCCTCAACTCCTTAAAAAGCTTTGAGTTCATCCCATCACCCAGTATAGAGGTAAGGACCTTGAAAGCAAAGTAGTCCTTAGAGTTGTAAGGAACTGCGTTGAAAGCGCACATTATGGTTGCCTGAGATCCTTCCCTCTCCACCTTTTCTAACTTGGTTTCTTCTATATAAGTGCTCACCGTATCCACAGGATAACTACCTGCAGGTAAAGAAGAAAAAGCTTCTTCCAATTTTCCTCTCACCTGATCCCAACTTATGTCTCCCGATATGCTCACCACCACGTTTCCACCTTTTACAAGCTGGCGCCACCGCTCAAGAAGATCTTCCCGTGTTATGTTCTGTATGTCCTCTTCTCTTCCTAAAGGAGATACTTCGTAGCTGGTTCCTCTGTAGGTTATCCTTCTTAGATGTTCCATGGCAAAGTCAAAGCCTCTCTCTCTGCTGGCCCTTATAGCAACTATGGTGTTGTTCTTTTCCCTACTGAGGTCATCCTGCGAGAAGAGGGGTTCTGTCAGTATACTCTTTATAACCTCAAGAGCCTTTTCAAAACCCTGTGGTCTTGTAGAAAAGCTTATCTCCACGTAATCATCTGCCGTGGAGGTTGATATACTACCTCCCCAGTCTTCAAAGGTACTGGCTATACTGTAAGCGTCGTAGCTTTTAGTACCCCTTATAAGGAGAGTGGCCATAAGGTGTGTGGTGCCTCTCTTTTTCTCTCCGTGGGTACCCCCTTTTATGAAGATACTGCCGCTTACTATACCCCTGCCGTGAGTCTCTTCCACTATGATGCGTACACCGTTTTTGAGGGTCAGATAATGCACCTTACCACCTCCGTAGGAGATACCTAAAAAACTCAGGAAAAGGAGTATTATAATCATCTCTTAGGTACCATAAGGAGTTCCACGTAAGGCCTTCCCAAGAAGTACCTCTCTAAAACCCGAAGAACGTCTATCTTCCTTACACTTCTTATGTTGTTTTCAAAGTAAAGATAGTAATCCAATCTCCCTATGACTGTAGCAGAGTATCCTATGAAGTAAGCCTCTCGCTGAGGTTTTTCTTGAGTGAACACCTCACCGTTTATTATCCTTTCCTTAGCTTTTTCCACATCCTCGTCAGATAGGTTTGTACTGAGATCTTGCATAAGCTTAAAGATCCTTTCCTTTACCTCTTGGTATTTGGAAGGATCAAAGGTGGCATAAATCACGTAAAGGTTGTCACGAGGCCTTCCCATGTCCCCTGTAGACACACTGTAAACCAAACCTTTCTCCCTCAGTTCCCTGTAGAAGAGGGATGTTCGTCCTCCTCCCAGAATCTGGTCCAGCACCACGAGAGCGTAGTACTCCTTCTCACCAGCCGGAACTGTTTTCCAGGCTATAGCCCACATAGCTCTCTCTAATCTCGGATCTTCCAACTTCTTGAAACGGTTCTGAGACCAATCAGGTTCCGGTAAAAAGTCGGAGAAGGGAACTCTTCTGCCCGTCTCCTTACCGAAGGTTTCTTCTGTCACCTTCAGCACCTCCTGAGGATCCACATCTCCCACCACCACCACGTACATGTTTTGGGGTTGGTAGAAGTTTCTGAAGAACTCAAGAAGCATCTCTCTGTTGAACTTCTGGATTGTCTCTTCAAAGCCTATGATGGGAAAGCGATAGGGTGATACCTTGTAGGCCAGTTTTTCCAGCTCTTCCCACAACACGTTGGAGGGGTTGTCCTTGCCTCTTCTTAACTCCTCTATGACGATGGGCTTTTCTTTTTCCACCATCTGCTCCTGCAGTAAGGGTTTTTGGGTGAGTTGGTAAAGTAATCTCAAAGCCTGTTGCCAGTAAGGTTGCGCCACAGTGATGTAATAGAAGGTGTAGTCTTTGGAAGTTCCCGCGTTTATGTCGCCACCCATCTCTTCCACCAACCTATCTATCTCACCGTAAGGATACTCTTCCGAACCGTTAAAGAGCATGTGTTCCAGAAAATGAGCCATACCCTTCTGTTGGTAGTTCTCGTAAATGGAACCTACCCTGAACCACACCTGTAGAGACACCGCTGTGGTGTCGTCCCTAGGATTCACTATGAGGGTGGCTCCGTTGCTGAGTTTGTACACTTTCAACTGAGTTGTGGCAAAGCTAACACTCATAACCACTACCTCCAGAAGCACTATAAGGAGAACCAGCACAATGATAATATTATGCAATGTTGTGATAGTGGTGGTGATGGGTCTTTCGGGGAGCGGTAAATCTTATCTGGCCAAGTTGCTCCATCGTTACTGGGGTTTCGAATGGATAAGAAGTGACGAGATAAGGAAAAAACTGGCCGGGATAGAACCGACAAAGCACGTAAGGGAGGCCTTCGGTGAGGGTATATACTCTCAAGACTGGACCGAGAGGGTATATAGTCAGATGGTGAAGATGGCTGAGGATCTGGTGAAGGAGGGGAAAAAGGTGGTACTGGACGCCACCTTTTTGAAGGAGTGGCAGAGAGAGTTAGTAAAATCGGCTTTCCCTGATGCTATTTTTCTACTGGCCGAGGCAAGTGACGAGACCATAAGGCGTAGGTTGAGGGAAAGAGAAGATATCTCCGACGCCACAGAGGAGATATACCTAAAACAGAAGGAGGTATTTGAAAGACCTTCTTACGCGGTGGTGGTAAACACGGAGAAAAGTGAAGAGGAGCTTAGGGAGTTATTGCAAAATCTTCTTTCGGCAAAAGGGGTTTGATACACTTCAGAGCAGAGGACAGAGAATCGTCCTTTCCTAAAGGACAGTCTGGCCTTATGCCACCATCCGGTGCTATGGGGGAACCGTCGGGCAATTTCATGACAAAGGTCACCAGCCTCACCACCTTCCCACAGGAGTTAAGGGGATAAACGTTACTTCCCACATACTTTCCGAAAGTGTTTTCACCCGCTACAACCGCTTTGGCATACCTTTTGAGAAGGGCAGTGAGTAGTTCACCCGCTGACGCTGTGTTTCTGTTAACGAGAACCAAAATAGGCATTCCAATGCCCTTTCTGTTACTGAATTCATAAAGAACAACGCCGTTACCCGCCGACTCTAAGTAGAACATCACCCCCTCACCACCTATCAGAGTGTCCGCTATACCTTTGGCCACCGATATGAGGCCTCCGCTGTTGTTTCTTAGATCCAGTACAAGACCATCTATACCTTCTGATATCAGTTTTTCTAAAGCTGCAGAAAATTCCCTTAACGCAGGCATTGTAAAGTTAACGAGGTGTATGTAACCCAGTTTCTTACCCATGAACTCCAGCACCTTTACGTCCTCTATAGGATCCACCACAAAGGGCCCTTTGTAAACATCAACGGTGACGAAAAGACCGTTCCTTATTAGGACTAGTTCTACGGGCTTTTCAGCAGGGGTGTTTCTGATGACAACACTCCACTTGGTGTTGTCTCTTTCGCCGTTGATGGAATAAATGATATCTCCGGGCCTTATGCCTGCCTTCTCAGCAGGGGAGCCTCTGAAAACCCTAACCACCTGACCTTTGTCATCCCACCTTATACCAATTCCTACCAACTTTCCTTCAGAGTACCAACTCCTGTCTTCCTCTATGTTGGTTATGGTAGTCCACTTATCACCCTTCTGGCGGAGAAACTGAATAGCCTCTGATTCATCCTGCCACGTGGGTAAAGGACCCAGTTTTTCCTTCCACAGGTAGTATCTCTGTATGTATTCCCTCAGTCTCTGCAGTGTTTCCTCTCTGGAGCAAGTTTCCTGACTGTAAGCTAACTGAAGCAGTATGAGAAGTAGGAAAATGGGCAGGTTCATAGCTCCGCAGTATCCTAATAATAACATCTGTGGTGCCTTTTGGCAACGCTGTTAAAATAAAAGACTATGGAGAAGATGCTGGTTTTTCTCAACAGCCTCTATCTGGGAATGGCTTCCTTTTTCAGTTTCTATGTGGCACCTACCCTCTTTAAGGTATTAGGCAAGGAGCAGGCGGGCAAGGTGGTGGAGAAGGTGTTTCCCGTTTACTTTGGTGTAGGTGGCCTTGTAGCACTTCTGTCCGTCCTTTTGGGTTTTCGGATAGGTAAATTCTTTGTCCTTCTAGCCATCCTCAATTTACTACTGCACATACTGCAGGAGTTTTACATACTTCCAACGGCAAACCAACTTAAGCAGAGTAACTACGAGGAGTTTATGAGATGGCACGGTATATCGGTGAGCGTGAATCTAGCCATTCTGGTGATAACCCTCCTCATGGTGGTGATAATACTCAGAAAGTTGTAGAGCTGTACATATCCACACTCCCTGTTCCTAAAAGCAACAGATACATAAGAAGGCGTGGTGGGAAGGTTTTTAAACCACCTCGTATAAAAAACTGGGAGGTGAGAGCCCTCTGGGAGATAAAACAGCAGTACTCGGGAAGTACCCTTTTGGGACCATTACGGATGGAAGTGGAGCTTACACTACCCAACCGGAGGAAGAGGGACATAGACAACATGCTAAAAAGCTTGTGGGATATTTTAGAAAAAGCAAAGGTTATAGGCAACGACGATCAAATACAGGAACTTTACGTCATAAAAAGGTACTCTAAGGGGCAGCAGGGTACTAAGATAAGGATCATTGAAGGGATCTCAGATACTCAGTAGGATTAAGGGGTATACCATCCTTGTCTCTAAGTTCAAAGTGAAGAACGCACCTTCCAGAATCCTTATCCTTTCCTATCACTGCTATAGCCTGTCCCTTTTCCACCGTGTCTCCTCTCCTTACCAGGTTGGTGGAGTTGTTGGCATAAAGGGATATAAAGCTACCGTGATCTACAATGACCATGTTACCGTAAGCCTTAAGATCATCTCCGCTGTATATCACCTTCCCTGACTCAACAGCTCTTACCTTCTGATCACAGTTTCCTACTATCTGCACACCCCTCTGAGCCTTTTCTATCTTACCCTCTACAGGCATAGGCAGTTTCCCTATGCTTATCTTCTTCTCTACCGGTGGTGGAGGTGGTGTCTCCCTCTCTTCCACCGTTGGTATTTTTTCCCTCTCTGTTTTCTTTTCCACTTTCTCTACCTTTTCAGCCACCTTTTCTTCTTTCATTTTTTTAGGGATTTTTACCACCGTTCCCGGCTTTAGCCATTTTCCTTTCAGCTCTGGGTTTAGCTTTTCCAGCTCTCTGAGCGGTACACCCAGTTTTCGAGCCACATGCTGAAGCTTCGCCCCCTTCTTAACAGTGTAAGTGGTGTAATCAACCTCTTCTCCTTTTTTACTGACCTTTTCCACCTTTTCAGCCACCTTTTCTTCTTTCATTTTTTTAGGGATTTTTACCACCGTTCCCGGCTTTAGCCATTTTCCTTTCAGCTCTGGGTTTAGTTTTTCCAGCTCTCTGAGCGGTACACCCAGTTTTTGAGCCACATGCTGAAGCTTTGCCCCCTTCTTAACAGTGTAAGTGGTGTAATCAACCTCTTTCCCTTTTTTACTGACTTTTTCCCCGTGACTACGTGCCGGAATCTTCAGCTCTTGACCTTCCTTTATGACATGAGATTTTAGTCCGTTGAATTTGGCCAACTCCTTTACATCTACACCAAACTTCTGAGCTATCTCCTCAAGGGTATCACCCTTTTTCACCCTGTAGATGGCGTAATCTCCTTGTTTTTTCTCTGCCTTTGTCTTTACAGGTATACATATCTGCTGACCTACCTTCAGCCTGTTCTCCTTAAGGTTTTTGTTGTACCGCTTGATATCGGATAGAGATACGCCGTACTCTCGAGCTATACTCTCCAAAGTGTCACCTTTTCTCACTTTGTGGAACTTACACTCTTTCCCCCACGCTAAAGTTATAAGTAAGCTAATACCTAACAGAAAAACCCCTCTCCTCATGCTGAGGCACCTCCTTTACTATCTCCATCACATCTACCCTAGCGCCCCTCGGACCTTCTGACACCTCCTTAAGAAACTGCCACACCACATCCTTATCTCCCTGGACCCATATCTCTACTCTACCGTCGGGTAGGTTCCTCACCCAACCATCGAGAGCATAACTCTCCGCCACCTTCCTAGTGAAGGCTCTGAAACCCACACCCTGCACCACACCCCGCAAGTACACCCTATAAGCCACCAACATTATACGTTTATTATAACCTTATGTCCCCTTCCTTATCAAAGACGGGTTGCTTGGCTATCAGAAAGCTCATGGAGTCTTTCCCTCATTTCTGGATAAAGAGGGAACTGTTCACAAAGTTCCATCACTTCTCCTCTCACCCTCTCTATCACCTTCTCGTCAGAAATGTTCTTAATAACAGTGGATATCAGTTTAGCTATTCTCCTCATTTCGTCCTCTCTCATACCACGGGTGGTCATAGCGGGTGTACCGAGCCTTATACCGCTCGTTTTGGTGGGCGGTAGAGGGTCAAAGGGAACAGCGTTTTTGTTAACGGTGATGTGGGCTCTTCCGAGAGCGGCCTCCACCTCTTTACCGGTGAGTCCCGTCCCTCTTAGATCCACCAGCACTATGTGGCTGTCTGTTCCTCCCGTCACTATCCTGAAGCCTTCCTTGGTCAGTTCCTCAGCGAGGGCCTTGGCGTTGGCTACCACCTGACGAGCGTAAACTTTGAATTCTTCTGTCATAGCCTCCTTGAAGGCTACAGCTTTGGCTGCTATGACGTGCATGAGAGGGCCACCCTGTATACCGGGAAATACAGACTTATCTATGTCCTTGGCAAATTGGCTTTTGCAAAGGATAAAACCACTTCGTGGACCCCTCAGTGTTTTGTGAGTGGTGGAGGTAACAAAGTGAGCGTAGGGCACAGGATTGGGATACACCCCTCCCGCTATGAGACCTGCGTAGTGAGCCATATCCACCATAAGGAGAGCTCCCACCTCGTCCGCTATCTCCCTCAGCTTGGCCCAATCTATGATGCGTGGGTAAGCGGATGCTCCTCCCACGATCAGTTTGGGTTTGTGTTCTTTTGCCAAACGATACAGCTGATCATAATCTATCAGCTCCGTGTTGGGATCAACACCGTAGTAGACGGCGTTGTATATCTTACCGGAAAAGTTTACCTTTGCACCGTGTGTAAGGTGTCCGCCGTGGGCCAGATCCATTCCTAGTAGAGTATCACCTGGTTGTAGGACAGCCATGTAAACGGCCATGTTGGCCTGACTTCCTGAGTGAGGTTGTACGTTGGCGTGCTCTGCGCCAAACAACTTTTTGGCCCTCTCTATGGCGAGGGTTTCTGCCACGTCCACCCACTCACATCCCCCGTAGTATCTCTTTCCCGGGAGTCCCTCCGCATATTTGTTGGTGAGTAAGGAACCCTGGGCTTCCATAACCGCCAAGGATGTAAAGTTCTCAGAGGCTATAAGTTCCAGATGGTAGAACTGCCTTTCGTACTCTTTCAGTATCACGTGGTAGATCTCTGGGTCTGTCCTCTTCAGATGGTCCATACTTCACTCTTCTACCCGGACATAGGCGTCCACAGTCCGGGTGCTGGGGTATTTTTATACCGCCTCTTGGCGGATGCCCATGCCCCAGCAGGCGGTATTTGGACATCCGCACTAAAACTAAATATTATCACTTTACCGCTCTGTGAGTTCTGTATGGCACGGGTATATACTGTACGGAGGGAACCTGAGAACCCATGGGCTGAGGGAACAACTCCATAAGCTCGTATACTTCCTCGGGCACATCGGTGGATATGTTGAGACCCAAAGACTTCAGGTACTCCACCGTAAGGGGATAGTCATGGGTGTACTTACCTACCGACAGTTCTTTGGCAATACTTTGGGCCTTCTCTCTATCCATACCCTTTGAAGTCAGAAGATAGGTGACGTACTGTTCCATCTGCTCTATGGCTTTCCTTGCCACATCTGCCATCACTATAGTCTGGTCATCTATATCCTTTACATCTTTTATCTCCAGAACCTTCAGTATAGATGCTGCTGGTAGCTGTCCTATCTGGGGATCCACTGGACCAAGCACCGCGTTGGGATCCATGATTATCTCGTCGGCGGCAAGAGCTATGAGGGTACCTCCAGACATAGCGTAATGAGGTACTATAACACGAACGGGACCTCTGTGACGTGCCAGAGCATTAGCTATCTGAGTGGCGGCGAGAGCCAACCCTCCGGGTGTGTGAACTATGAGATCTATAGGCATGTCAGGAGGTGTCAGTCTTATGGCTCTGAGCACCTGCTCCGAGTCTTCTATGGTTATGTAACGGAATATGGGGATGCCGAAGAAACCCACACTCTCCTGTCGGTGAATGAGGGTGATGACTCTGCTACCTCTCTTTTTCTCTAAGGTCTCAATGAGAGAGTTTCTGGCATTGTTAAGGGCCCACCTCTTCCATAGAGGTAAAAGGAAGAACACCAGAAAGAGGATCCAAAAGAAGAAGTTGAAAAAACTAACGAAAGGGTTCACCATAGGTTGTTCCATAAAGGGTATTATACCACCCCATCTCTGCCACACTGATGAGTATCATCTTGAAAACTTCAGTTGTGTCCTTTAGAATACTCCACAAAACTCTCAGGAGGTTGGTAACATGGCGCAGACCGTAAATCTAAAAGGCTCTCCCGTTACACTGATAGGATCCTTACCTAATGTGGGTGACAGAGCACCTGAGGCCATAGTGGTCACAAAAGATCTTCAGGAGAAAACCGTAGGTGGCGCGAAGGGTGTGGTACAAGTTATCATAACGGTGCCCTCTTTGGACACGCCAGTATGCGAGACAGAAACCAAGAAGTTTAACGAGATGCTGGCAGGTATGACAGGTGTGGATGTTACCGTAGTCTCTATGGATCTCCCCTTTGCTCAAAAGAGGTTCTGTGAGAGCTTCAACATCGGCAACGTGACGGTAGCCTCCGACTTTCGTTACAGAGACATGGAGAAGTACGGTGTCCTCATAGGAGAAGGTGCTCTTAAGGGCATACTGGCCAGGGCGGTCTTCATTGTGGACAAAGAGGGTAAGGTGGCTTACGTACAACTGGTCCCCGAGATAACCCAAGAACCCAACTACGACGAGGTTATCAACAAGGTGAAGGAATTGCTATAATTTCTTTCAGAATGTTACGCATAGCCCTCCCCAGGGGTAGACTCTTTGAAGAGACACTACAGTTCTTTCTGAAATTGGGAATACTGAAAGAACCCCTGGAGGAGGGCCGAAAACTCAGCGTAAGGCAGGGGGATAAGGAGTATATACTGGTTAAACCTTTCGATGTTCCCGTCTATGTAGAGAACGGCGTTGCGGATCTGGGTGTTGTAGGTTACGATGTACTGGCTGAGTCAGAGACACAGGTTTATCTTCTGTGGGATCTTGGTATAGGCTTCTGTAGGATGGTGGTGGCCGGTAGGGAAGAAGACAGGGAAAAGTACGAAAAGGGCTCCTTTCTAAAGGTGGCCACCAAATACCCTCGCATCGCTCGTAGATTTTTCTCAGAAAGAGGCATAAGGAGCTCCATAATTCCTCTGAGTGGGTCTGTGGAGCTGGCACCTCTTCTGGGACTGGCTGATGTCATCGTAGACTTGGTTCAGACAGGCAGAACCCTTAAGGAGAACCATCTGGTAGTCTTTGAGGAGATCATGCCTTCCACAGCAAAGCTTGTGTGTAACAGAGCCAGTTACAGAAACAAACGTGAGGAGATTCTCAATCTTCTAAACATCCTAACGGCAAACTGATGGAGGGCAGTTGTAGCTCTCCCTGCGGAAGTCGTACCACATTACCCACCAGCTCTTCTATAAAGTTCAGCCTCTCCTCTAAAGTTCCTACACTGACTCTGTGAAGTCTTGCTATTTGTTCCAGATCCGGCGCGCTTCCCGTCATCTTGGCTATTATTCTGGCTATAACGTAACTCTTAGAATCTACCTCCGGGTATATATCCTTTATGTAGGTAAGTACATCGGAGGAGTAGACGACCACACGGTGATGGACTGCCATCTTCCTCACCATGTTTTCCAACTGCGTCTGCGTGTAGAACTCAACGCCTTCCTTGGTTTTGATACCTGCCAGTAGGGAATTGCCGTCCCATTCTACATCGTACACCACAAAGGTGGTGGGGAACTCTTCCCAACCCAGTTCCTGTGCGTAACTGAGAAAGGCTCCCATAGCCTCTTCCCTTGAAGGGAAGATGTGAAGAAGTCTGTCAAAACTCTCGTCATCTACGTGAGCATACAGGATCCTGCAGTGGTTATGATGGCCTTCGTGGAGTGTGTAGCTCACCTCCTCCCAAACGCGAAAAAGCTCCAACAATCTCTCTCTGTCCCTGTCTACAGCCTGAAGTTTCATAGCTCTCTTAGCTCCTCCTGGGATATGTACAACTGTACCCTCTCCATTTTAACGCATCTTCCTTTAGTCTCCTCCACTTCCGCTATCACCGCGTTGAAAACCACGTCTCCCTTCTCCTCCACTTCGTAGCGCTGGGGCATACCTGTGAGAAATCTCTGTATAGCCTGCTGATGTTTCATCCCTATCACCGAATACCAACATCCCGTCATACCTATGTCAGTGACGTATCCTGTCCCTCCGGGTAGTATTATCTGGTCGGCTGTAGGCACATGAGTATGGGTACCGTACACCACACTGGCCCTACCATCCGCGTATATGCCAAAGGCCCATTTTTCGGAGGTAGTCTCAGCGTGGAAATCTACCAACACTATAGGGGTATGGCGTGACAGCTGGTCGTAAAGGTTATCAAAGGTGAGAAAAGGATTCTCCAGCTGACAGTCCAAGAAAACTCTACCCATCAAATTTATCACCCCGAACATAACACCCCTCTTTTCGTATAAACCGTACCCCTTCCCTGGTGCCTTGGGGTAGTTGGCTGGTCTCAGAAGATCCGGTTCATCTATTATCTCTAATACCTCCTTCTTGTCCCATATGTGATTACCAGATGTCAGTACATCTACACCCAGTTTCTTCAGTTCTTCGTAAACCTTGCGAGTTATACCAAAGCCACCTGCCGAGTTTTCCACGTTCACTATAACAGCATCAAAACTGCTAGGATAAGAAGCCAGAAAGTAACGCAGTGCCTTTCTACCCGGCTTCCCTATTATGTCACCTACCAGGAGAAATCTCATGATGTTATGGTGCGGGTGGAGGGAGTCGAACCCTCACGCCCTTTCGGGCACGGGATCCTGAGTCCCGCGCGTCTGCCAATTCCGCCACACCCGCTGAAAAGATAATTTTAATAGCCTCTCTCCTTTGATGCAACAAGGTGAAGTATCTCTTGGAGAACCTCCTCCGGTGTTTTACCTGTGGTGTCTATTATAAGGGCACCTTCTGTAGGTTTCAGGGGTGCCACCTTTCTCCTGGCATCTCTTTCGTCTCTCTCAAGGAGGTTCTTCAACACCTCATGGTAATCCACCTTTAAACCTTGTTCCATCAGCTGTATGTAACGTCTTCTTGCCCTTTCTTCCGGTGAGGCTGTTATGAAGATCTTTAGGTCTGCATCAGGTATTATATGGGTGGAGGCGTCCCTTCCTTCTACCACCATCTGGGATGAGCCTATGATGGACCAAAAGAGTTGGTTTATAGCCTTTCGAAAAGTGGGATCCTGTGCCAACAGTGAGGCCCACTGTCCTACCTCCTCAGTCCTCAGCTCTTCCTCCAGCTTGACACCTTCCCAAAAAACCTCTGTTTTCCCAACATCCACACGAACCTGTATCTTCTCGTTGAAGAGACTATCTACATGGGTCGTTCCTTTTGTCATAGCTATGTAAGCAAACAGTCTGTACACCATGCCGGTGTTGAGGTAAGGAATGCCGAGTCTCTCCGACAACATACGGGCTATAGTACTCTTACCGCTACCCGCAGGCCCATCTATAGCTATTCTCATAAGGGATTATTATAGAAAGCCCTCAGTTTTGAGAGGGTTTCCTCCCATTCCCCCTCTGGGTCTGAGTCGTACACTATACCAGAACCAGCAAAGTAGTGGACTTGGTTTCTCATACCAAAGGCGGTTCTTATAAGAACACTCAGCGTCATATCTTGGCCATCCCATACACCTGCAGCTCCACAGTAGTAGTCCCTCGCGTGGGGTTCCAGCTGGTCTATGATCTCCACCGCCTTCCTCTTTGGAGCTCCCGTTACAGAAGCCGGGGGAAAGAGAGCCAGGAGGACCTCTCTGGAGTCTCTGTGGGTGGTGGCCCTCACCGTAGAGTGCATCTGACATAAGGTGGCGTACTCTCTTACGGCAAAGAGCTCCTCTACCTCCACACTACCTGGTTGAGCTACCATCGACATGTCGTTTCTCACCATATCGGTGATCATAAGATTCTCCGCTTTATCTTTTTCACTTTTCAGTAATTGATAAGGACTACCGGCCGTGCCCTTTATGGGACTGCTCCACAGATACTCACCTCTCCTTTTCAGGAAAAGCTCCATAGAACCACTCACCACAAACAGCTCTCCTATATCCAGAAAGAAGGCGAAAGGTACCTCTTGGCGCATGTAGTATTGAAGAAACATACCCAACCTGCTACCTTCCAGTGACATATCAAAGCGTACCGAAAGATTGATCTGATAAAGGGTTCCTTCCTCTATGAGGTTCTTTATTCTCCTCACCTTCTTTATGTAATGATCTTTTTTCAGAGACATGCCTTCCAGTGTCAGACGGTAGTTAGCTTCCTGAGGATGGAAGGTCTTTATGTCCTCAATCTCCACAAAGATGATGGGAGGGTATGGACCTTTCTTTACCTTTATCCCTAAGGTTTCTTCCAAAACTCCGTAGGAGATGATCAAAAAACCTCTCCTGTTGGGAATCTCTTCTATGCTCTGCAAGAAGAGTAGTCTTCCGGGTATAGCTTCCCAAAGCCCCCTCTTTTCCAGAAAACCTCCCGAAAGGATGAGTCTCATCTAAAGGTTCTTCTGCCACTCTTGGACCATAAGGTGGTCCACATCCACCAGAATGATTTTTTTAAGGTTCTTAGGTTTAAAGGCTCTTATCTCCTCCAGCATGGCCTTTGCCGCTACATCTTTGGGTAACCCGCCTACGCCTGTCCCCATACCCGGCATGGCTATGACGCGGAACCCCTCCTTATCTGCTACCTCAAGGGATGCTCTCACCGCTTTTCTTACCTTCTCTTCTGTGGTTTCCATGGCAGGCCTTTCCATGGTAGGAGCGTGTATGACACCTTTAAAGGGAAGGCTCCCGGCTTTTGTGACCACAGCGGTTCCTACAGGTATAGGTGCCTTAGCTATGGCCTCCTTCTCTATCTCCTCCCCTCCGTACTTCTTTATCACACCGGCTACACCACCCCCCATGTATCCCAAAGAGTTGGCCGGGTTTACGATGGCATCCGCCTCCACTTCCAGTATACTACCCAGACGTACTTCCAGCTCCATAAAGAGTAATTTTACTGTTCCCTTCCTCTGATGACCAGCTTAAGGGGTGCGTGCTTTATGTTGAGATACTCCCGTAATCTTCTGGTAAAGAACTTGACGTAATGGGCTTTCCAACCCTCGGGATAGTTGGTGATGATAACTACGGTGGGTGGTTTTATACCTTCTTGAAAAGCGTAGTATACCTTAAGATCCTTTCCCTGGTAAGAGGGTGGCTCTTTCTCAGCCAAAACTTTCTCCACAGCTCTGTTTACGAAAGAGGTCTTGTGCTGCTTAACGTAGTCTGCATACACCAATGTGATGGTTTTAAGGAGATCTTCTACGCCTCTTTTCTGTATAGCTGACGTAAAGACTACGGGAGCAAAGTCTAAAAAATGAAGACGCTGGCGTATGTAAGACTCCAGCTGCGAAGGAGGTGTTTTTACCAAATCTACCTTGTTACCCACTATGACGCATCCTCTGTATCGCCTCTCTATGAGACCACCTATCTTTTGATCCTGATGGGTAACACCTTCCGTTAGATCAAGGACAAGACACACCACATCGGAAAGCTCTATGGCCTTTATACTTCTCCCCACGGAGAAAAACTCAACACCGTACTCCACCTTACTGGGTCTTCTCATACCTGCTGTGTCCACCAAGACGAACCTTTCACCTCCGTACTCAAAGGGTAATTCTACCGCATCCCTGGTGGTTCCGGCTACAGGTGACACCAGTACCTTTTCCTCACCCATTATGGCGTTAATGAGAGAAGACTTACCTACGTTAGGCCTCCCCACAAAGGAGACCTTTATGCCTTCGTAGGATAACTCTTCATCCTCCTTGAGAAAAGGTAGAACGGCATCCAGCAGATCCCCCACACCTCTCCCGTGCTCTGCAGAAATTCCAAACACCCTTTCAAAACCGAGAGAGTAAAACTCGTACAGGTTCTTCTCCAAGGACTTGTTGTCTATCTTGTTGACTACTAAGAACACTTTGTCTCTGTAAGGATACAAAATCTTGGCTATGTTTTGATCTGATGCTGTGATGCCTTCTCTTCCGTCCACCACAAAGAGGATAACGTCGGCCTTTCTGATGGCCTTTAACACCTTATCTCTCACCTCCCGTGTGAGCTCATCCCCTTTCTCCATGATACCACCTGTGTCGGCCACTATGAACTTTCTATCCTTCCACTGAACTTGAGCCTCCACTATGTCACGGGTCACGCCGGGGATAGGAGACACTATGTTCTTTCTCCTGCCCACCAGTCGGTTAAAAAGGGTGGACTTACCCACGTTAGGCCTTCCCACTATCAGAACTCTTCCCATATCAGAGACTCTCTATCACAAATCTGTCGTTGGTGTATATACACACCTGGGAGGCGATCTTGAGGGACTCCAGCACTATCTCCTCGGCGCTGAGGGAGGTGTGTCGGTACAGTGCCATTGCGGACGCTCTGGCCACATCACCACCCGATCCTATAGCCATTATAGGCTCATCCGGTTCCAAAAGATCTCCTCCACCTGACAGGAGGAATATATGCTCCCTGTCTGCCACCAGAAGAAAGGCCTCAAGTCTCCTCAGGTACCTGTCGGTACGCCACTCCTTTGCCAACTCCACACACGCTCTTACCAAACTTCCCCTAAACTCCTCCAGCTTAGACTCCAGTCTTTCCATTAGAGCGAGTCCGTCCGCTGCGGATCCTGCAAAACCTACCAGCACACTGTCGTGATACAGTCTCCTTATCTTCCTGGCTCCGTGCTTTACCACAGAGCTTCCTAAGGTTACCTGTCCGTCCCCTCCCATAACCGTTCTGCCGTTCCTTCTCACCACCAGTACAGTGGTCATCCTTGTAATTTTACCACTCCTTTTTCGGTAATTATAGCTGTTATGTTCTCAGCAGGTGTTACATCAAAGGCCCAGTGGAGAGCGGGTGATCCATCTGGAGCCACCCTGCATCCATGGAAGGACTTTACCTCTTCCTGAGATCTTTCCTCTATAGGTATGGTGTCTCCGTCCGTTATGTGGGGGTCAAAGGTAGAGGTAGGTGCCACCACATAAAAGGGTATGCGGTGATGTTTGGCCAGTACCGATAGGGTATAAGTTCCTATCTTGTTGGCCACATCTCCCCTCCTGGTTATTCTGTCTGCCCCCACCAACACACAGTCCACCATTCCCTTCTTCATAAGAAAACCGGCGGTGGAATCGGTGATAATACTGTGAGGTATACCTTCCTTGAGAAGTTCCCATGCTGTGAGGCGTGCTCCTTGCAGGAAAGGTCTTGTTTCACACACCCATACGAACACTTTCTTCCCTGCCCTATGAGCGGACCTTATAACACCTAAGGCGGTACCCCATCCCGCTGTGGCCAAAGCTCCCGTGTTACATATGGTAAGCACACGTGCGTTATCAGGCACAAGATCCTTTCCTATCTCACCCATCTGTCTGTTGGCTTTGTAGTCCTCTTCTTCTATCTTCACCGCCTCCTCTTCTGGGTCCGCTCCTTCTTTCAAAGCTCTCGTAACGCGATCTAAGGCATAAAAGAGATTGTAGGCTGTAGGTCTCGTGTTCTTGAGGGTGTTATAAACCTCCTCCGGAGGATATCCCTTCTTCACACCTAGAACGAAGCCATAGGCAGCCACACAGCCTATGGCAGGAGCACCCCTTACCGCCATATCCTTTATGGCCTGTGCCACCTGCCTGTGATCCTCCAACACCAACCACTCTTCCTTATGGGGCAACACTCTCTGGTCCAAAAGTAACAGATGAGTTTTCTTCCAAAAGAAGGCCTTCACCTCCATGCGTAATATAATACTCTGCATGTTGTGGCAAAAATCGGTGGTGGAGATTCTCCAGCTCTTGCGCAAAGGAGAGGTAAAACCGTCGGAGGTGGTGCAGTCCTTTTACGAGAGGTTTTTGGCCACAGAGGACAAAGTGAAAGCCTACATTACACCCCTCTACCATGAAGCTTTAGAAGTGGCCAAAAAACTGGACCAAGAAAAACCTTCCCACAGACCCCTTTACGGCATACCTGTAGCGGTAAAGGATAACATCAACGTAGAAGGGACAAGAACTACTTGCGCGTCCCGTATCTTGGAAAACTACGTATCTCCTTACGATGCGGAGGTGATAAGGAGGTTAAAGGAAGCCGGAGCCATAGTGGTGGGGAAAACCAACATGGATGAGTTTGCTATGGGTTCTTCTACCGAGTACTCTGCCTTCTTTCCTACCAGAAACCCGTGGGACACTGGTAGGGTTCCAGGTGGTTCGTCGGGTGGTTCGGCGGTTGCCGTGGCGGTTCTATCTGCACCTCTGTCCTTAGGTTCCGATACGGGAGGTTCCATAAGACAGCCAGCCAGTTTCTGCGGTGTCTTAGGGTTAAAACCCACATACGGTAGGGTTTCTAGATACGGTCTTGTGGCCTTTGCCTCCTCCTTAGACCAGATAGGACCCTTTGCCCGTCGGACTGAGGACATGGCCCTCATTCTGGAAGTGATAAGCGGGTATGATCCCAAAGACTCCACCAGCGCTCCCAAGGAGGTACCTCGTTACACGGAAGAGATAAAGAAGGACATAAAAGGTTTGAAAGTAGGTGTGCCACGGGAGTTTACAGAGTATCCGGTGGAAGAGGGTGTGAAGGAGATCTTTGACAACTTCCTCCGTTGGTTGGAGAAAAACGGGTGTGAAGTAACAGAGGTGTCTCTACCTCACGTAAAGTACTCTATCCCCGCCTACTACGTTATAGCACCTTCCGAAGCATCCTCCAACTTGGCACGCTACGACGGTGTGCGCTACGGTTACAGAGCAAAGGACTACAACAGTATAGAAGAACTCTACGCCAAAACTAGGGATGAAGGATTCGGTCCGGAGGTGAAGCGCAGGATCCTTTTGGGTACCTTTGCCCTCTCGGCTGGTTATTACGACGCTTACTACCTTAAGGCCATGAAGGTAAGAGCCCTCATAAGGAGGGACTTTGAGGAGGCCTTCAGGAAGGTGGACCTTATAGTTTCACCGACTTCTCCCACCGTTGCCTTTCCTTTCGGAGAGAGAACACAGGACCCTATCCAGATGTACCTTTCAGATATATTCACCGTCTCCGTAAACCTGGCCAATCTTCCCGGTCTTTCCATACCTGCAGGTATGTGGAACGGTCTTCCAGTAGGCGTACAGCTTATAGGCAAGGCTTTTGACGAAGCTTTACTTCTCAGAGTTTCTTACGCCTGGGAACACTACTACCGTCACTGGGAACTTCTTCCACCTGTGGCATGATCCTCCTCTCTCTTGACACATCCTTCTCTTCCGTGAACGTCTCTGTCTTTGAAGATGGAAAACTCCTTAAGTTATGTATGTGGGACAACAACAGGAAGACTTTGGAGAACCTTCCCCTCCTTCTGAAGGAGGTAGGTATACATCCTTTGGAGGTGGATGCCTTTGCCATCTCGGTGGGCGTGGGATATCTTAATCCCCTCCGTATAGGGCTTACTCTGGTGAAAACCTGGGCTTACCTTACCAAAAAACCCGTGATTCCTTACGAGAACCTACATATGATGTTGGAGTTCACACCTATGGCCTTACCTCGTGTTGCCGTCCTGAGGGTCAGTAACAAGCTGTTCTACAGAACTTATGACGGAAGGGAGTTATCTCCCGTGAAGCCTTTGGAGGATAACCCTCCCACGGGCAGCACAGTGAGCCTTCATCAACACTATCCGCAGGCTCACTTTGTTTATCGCATCTTTCCCTTCTCTTTCTACGGTGGTGTGTGGGCCTACGAAGCCCTCCTGTCGGGGTACAAGGGAGAAGATCCTATGTGGTTGGAACCCCTCTATCTCAGGCCTCCAGCCTGACAAAGACGGTGTAATACTTTCCTCTCCATTTTATCTCCATACTGCCTCTGTAGCTTTTCAGGATTTCCCTCACCAAGTACGTACCCATACCCGCACCTCCCTTAGGTAGACCTTCCATCATATCATTCCTGAAAACTATAAGGACACGCCTATTTTTTTCACACACTTTCACGTGGACAAAACTTAACGAATACTTGGCACTGTTGTAAAGAAGATTGTAAATAAGTTCCTCAGCGTCGGCAGGAGCCATGTAAAGAGACGTACCTTCTTTACACCGGAAAATAAACCTCTTCTTAGAGAGCTCCTCTTCAAGAAGTTGGTAGAGCTGTCGCATAATATGGCATACATCTACCTTTTCCCTCCTTGTATCCACCTCGCCTCTTGCCAGTCTCATCAGAAGACCCATATCCAGTTCAAACTTCCTTAAACTTTTTTCCAACCTGTCCAGTAGGGGAGAGTCTTGGTATCTCTTTTTAAGAAGAGTGATGTTCATCTTCTGAACGGCCATAAAGTTAAAGGCACGGTGAGCTAAGGATCTCACCAACAGGTGAGTGTAATCCTCCCTTTGGCTTATACGTCTCACAAAGCTTCCTATTATCATCTCGTAAAGGAGAGCCAGAAGAAACACGAGAAGAAACTCCACCATCAACAGTCGCAGGAAGATGCCGTTGATACGGCTCTCTACAAATCCCTCCTTTACCTGCACGGCCACCGTGCGCACCGGGTCAGAAGGATCCCTGAACAGAAAGACGTTTCTCAGATCAGTGAGAGGACCTGTCAGTACCCTAAAGTTTTCGTCACCTCTGTAGCTTCTGTCGGCCAAAAACATGAAGAAGTGAGCTGTGGCTTGCAAGCGTACCGTATCTTCCAAAAGGCGTCTCAGTTCCACATACAGAAAGAGGTTCACACTTCCAAAACCCACCAGCAGAGTTATCAACAAAAGCAAACTGAGGAAAAATCTCTCTAAGGCACTGACACCCTTCTTACCATCCATCGCAGGATTAAGAAAACTATAAGGGATATGTATCCCCAACCGGAGGCCTCACCTCCTATCTGACATCCACCGCCACCACCCCCTGCTGCCACCACCTGGGAAGGTTGATAGCTGGAGGCTGTAAGGAAAGCCATGTAAGCGTTGAGGAAAGGAAAACCATCGGAGGTATAACTGGCTGAAAGCCTAAGATAATCCCTCACTTGGTACCACTCCAGTTCAGGCCTCTGACTCTTTATGAGGGCCACCGTTCCCGATACGATGGGCGTGGAGAAAGAAGTTCCGTCCCATTTATAAAAAACATCTCCACCCACGTTTACCAAGATGCTGCTACCGGGAGCGTAGATGTCCACCTTATCGCCGTAATTGGAGAAAGATGCCTTTTTACCCTGCGTATCGGTTGCCCCCACCACTATGACACCATTACAGTTGGCAGGAAAGTACCGGCTAGCATCACTGCTTTCATTTCCTGCAGCAACCACTATGACGGGTCTTTGGGGTTGGGAAAGTACCGTATTTATAGCCTCCTGAAGAGATTGAGGACACGAACCGGGATCCGCCGAACCTAAAGAGATGTTGATCACGCTGGCAGGATACGGACCCTGTGCCGCATAGATAAGCCCTTCTATAAGCGCACTCAGAGTTCCGCCGTTACAGTCTGACACCCTCACCATAAGAACCTGTCCACTCCACGTGACACCACTCATTCCCCAGTTGTTGTTGGTGAGGGAAGCTATGATACTGGCCACAGCAGTCCCGTGAGAATCAACACAGGTGTCTGTAGGGTCCTGGTCGTTGTCCACAAAGTCATAACCTTTTAAAATCCTACCGTCCAGATCTTGAGAAGGTTTTATACCCGTGTCGAGAACCGCCGTTATTACGCTAGCAGAAGTTCTTATATCCCAGACCGCCGGAAGTTTCACCACAGGTAGATACCACTGATATCCGTAGAGGGGATCGTTGGGTATGAGGTAAGGTTTTATTCTGTAGTTGGGTTCCGCATACACCACGTTGGGAAGGCTCTGGGCTCTCAAGGTCAGCTCCCTCACCTCCGCCCTCCCTTCCACTCTGTAGAGGCCTGTGTTGGGAAGGGGTAGCTTCTTCACCAGCTTTAACCTGTCTCCGTTTACCGTTAGTTGGGGAGGAGGATCTCCTTTTGTCTTTACTATAAGTTCCTCTCCAAAGGAAAAAACAAAACTCAGAACAAAAATCCATAAAACTCTAAGCACCATAAAGCGTTATTATAAAGGAAAACAGAGCTTTATGAGGATTTTTGAATATAAGTAGAGGCTTATATTATGTCTCCTTATAATGCTATAACCAACTGTTGATAACACCTTCAACAAGTAGAACATATAATGTTTGATGTAGAACTAAAAAATTAAGGAGGTGGGCCATGAGTATCTCAAGAAGGGATCTTTTCAAAGTAGCCGGTGTAGGTATCTTGGGGGCTGGGTTACTTTCAAAACCTGCCTTTTCAGCAGCGGAACGTGTAGTTAAGATGTCCGCTATGCTTCCTTCTCCCAAAGGTAACAGAGTGGTTATATGTGGTGGTGGATGGGCCGGTCTTACGGTGGCCAAATACCTTAAGAAGGAAGATCCTTCCATAGATGTGGTACTCATAGAGAAGAGGCCCAACTTCTTCTCGTGTCCCATATCCAACGAGTGGTTGGCGGGTTTTGTGGACCTAGATTTTATATCCCACGACTACCTACAACCTGCTTCCAAATATGGTTACAAATTCATCAACACCACCGTTGTAGCCATAGAGAGAGACAAAAGAAGGGTCTACACACCTCACGGCTACATAGAGTACGACTATCTGGTACTGGCACCGGGGATAAAGTACAACTACGATGCCTGGTTTAAAGGGGACAAAGATATGACCAGGTACACCAAGTATCATTATCCTGCCGCCTTCATACCGGGATCTGAGCATCTGGCCCTCAAGAGAAAGGTTTGGGAGTTTGAGGGAGGTGACTTTGTCATAACCGTGCCTCCCGGCGTTTACAGATGTCCTCCCGCTCCTTACGAACGGGCTGCTATGATAGCTTACGTCTTTAAGAAGAACAACGTTAAGGGAAGGGTGATAATCTTGGATCCTAAGGAAGACATAGCTCCCAAAGGACCAGGCTTTAGAGCAGCTTACGAACAGCTTTACCTTGGTATAGTGGAGTATGTTCCTAAGGCTAGCATCAAGGAGGTAGACCCCGTCAACAAGATCATAAAGACCACAGCAGGAGACTTTAAGTTTACCGACGCCAACCTTGTACCTCCCCATCAGGCGGGTGAGTTGGTGTGGATGGCCGATCTCATAGCTAAGGACAAAGAAGGTAAGCCTACAGGGTGGGCCGATCAAGATCCTCTCACCTTCCAAGCTAAGGCAGACCCTCGCGTCTTCTTGGTGGGTGATGTGGTAGGAGGTGTGCCGTATCCTAAGAGTGGTCACATGGCCAACTCTCAGGGTAAAATTGTAGCCCGCATAATAGCTTCACGAATAAAGGGTAAGGAGCATAAACTGGAACTTCCCGATAACACCTGCTACTCTATGGTGAACGGTAACCCTCAGGAAGCTATAGTGATAAGTGTCACTTACAAGTACGATGAGAAGGAGAAGAAGATCATCCCCCATCCTAAGGTGATAAACCAGCGTTCTGAAGCTCTCGCAAAGGCCACCTACGAGTGGGCCAAAGGCATGTACAGAGATCTCTTTGCGTGAGGAAAGCCATGGATAGGAGAGTTTTTATAAAGGCATGTTCTACCTTAGCGGTGGCGTCCCTTGTGGACGCCAGCATCTTCTCCCAAACTCTTGCCAATACAAAGGGTACCCTCAAGAGGTACACAAAGGCCCTGTTGGTGAAGGAAGATGGCTCCCCCTTGAGGGAAGAGGATATAAAGCCACACACCCAGTACATCTTCTTCTACCCGTACGCATCCACCCCCTGCTATCTCATCAACTTAGACAGGGAGATAAAACCTGTTGAGTTGAAGCTGAAGGACGGCGGCAGTTATACATGGCAGGGTGGAGCGGGTAAAAAGAGAAGTCTCGTGGCGTACAGCGCCATCTGTCCTCATCAATTAAGTCATCCCACCAAAGATTACTCTTTCATAAACTACTATCCACCCGATAAACCCTCCGAAACCACCAAAAAGGGTGGAATAATACAGTGCTGTGCTCACGTTTCCCTCTTTGATCCCGCAGAGGGTGGCAAAGTCCTGGACGGCCCAGCGGAGTTTCCTTTAGCAGCCATACTGTTGGAGACAGAGGGAGACAAGATATACGCGGTGGGTACAGTAGGCGTGGACCAGTTTACCCAGTTCTTCGAAAACTTCAAACAGGATCTTATACAACAGTACGGATCTCTGGCAAACGCAAAGAAAATGGTAGAAAGTTGCACCGTTGTGGAGATAAAGAGATACACCAAGGAAGTTATCCACTGCTGAAATGGGGCCCCGAGGGGTCAGAACTCCTTCAGGAGGCCCCTCACCTTATCTTCCCAACTTGGATTCACCAAAGTGGCTTTCCTCAGTCTGCGTTTTCTATCTTTCGACTTCTTGGTGTTGTAGTGAGATCCACCCGCCTTCCACCTCTTTATCTTGCCGGTAGCGGTCACCTTAAACCTCTTCTTGGCAGATCTGTTGGTTTTCATCTTTACCTTTGCCATAGCTAACCTCCACTCTGAATTATACTATAAATCATGCCTAACCTGTTTGTTCTGTCCGCACCATCGGGTGCCGGTAAGACCACGGTGGCCAAAAAGTTGCTGAAAGAAGTGCCTATGATCAGGCGTGTGGTAACCGCCACCACGCGCCAGAAAAGAGAGGATGAGGTGGAAGGTGAGGACTACATATTTCTTACTCAAGAGGAATTTATGAGAGGGTTGGAAGAAGGAAGGTTCCTGGAGCACGCTCTGGTTTACGGCAACTACTACGGCACTCCCAAGGATCAGGTTATAAGGAACATGGAGGAAGGTTACGACAGCCTCTTGGTGATAGACGTACAAGGGGCCAAGCAGGTACGTCAAACATACCCGGAGGCTATTCTCATCTTCTTACTTCCTCCTTCCTTGGAGGAGTTAAGAAGGAGGCTCTTTGCGAGGGGTTACAGAGAATCCAACCTGGAGGAAAGAATAAGGAAAGCGGAGGAAGAACTTGCCTGTGCGCGCTACTTTGACTACCTAGTGGTGAACGAGTTTCTGGATGATACTGTACAGGCGGTGAAGAACATAATACTGTCCACCCGTTACAGAAGGGATAAGTTTCTCCAGAGGCATGTCTTCCTCTTGCAGGATCAAAGACTGGTAGATATACTTTTAAAAGGAATATGTCAGTGGGGGTGAAACCATGAGTAGGCGTCCCAACATAGAGGAGGCTTTGAAACACGTATCTTCCCGTTACGAACTGGTACACGCAGCGGCCAAAAGGGTAGAACAGTTGATGGCAGAAGGTGAAGATTTCTTCGTGAGGGACAAAGTGAAAAAAGAGATGGTAAAGAAAACCTTTCAAGCTATAGAAGACATAGCACTTGGAAAAGTGAAGGTAGTAAAGCTTAGGGAGGAAGAGGTTTGATAAGGTCTCTCCTTTTTCTTCACATACTCTTCACCTGCCTTTGGGTGGGTGGTATGATCTTCACCATCTTCTTTCTGAGACCATCTTTGAGGGAACTCACCGATACAGCTAAAAGAGGACTTCTCACGTCCTTATACGGTAAGTTTTTTGCAGGTGTGTGGCTGGCTATTCTCCTACTTTTTCTGACAGGTATGGCTATGTGGCATGGCTACAGAAGAGACTTTTTCTCCAACACTCTCTTTCACGTTAAGTTGTTCCTCTTCGGAATAATGGTCATCATCTTCAGCTATATATACTTCTTTTTATACAGAAAAGGTAGATTTAACGCGATACCACCTTTGGTGGGAGTGAATCTCTTTTTGGCTGTCCTGATACTTCTCATAATTGTCTACATAAGATGATCCTCCTTCTCTTACTTCTGGTAGTTTTTTCCTACGCCCAACTACCTGAGCCTTACGTTATGCTCTTGGAGTTTAGAAAGACGGGAGACACCAACTTAGGGCTGAAGATCTTGGAACTTTATCCTCATGCTGTTTTTGCCGAAGATCTAAAGGTCATGCTGGCTCAGAGGTTTTACGAAAAGGGGGATACTGAAACAGCCTCCAAGCTCCTTCGCCATGTGGAACCGGGGAAACTTAAACCCGACTACAGAGAGATCTACGCCCGCCTTTGGAAAGAGTTGCAGCTGGATCCCAAAGAGGCTCTACTGAAGTTACCCACCTTCTTTGTGGAGTACATACCTTACGTCCCGCTGACGGATGAAGAGGCAGTTCGTGTAGCCCAAAGACTTCTGGATGCAGGACACACGGAGGCGGTTATAAAGCTTCTAAAGGGGAGAGACCTTCAAAAGGTGTGTTTTCTCTTGGGAAGAGCTTATTATAGAAAGGGACAACAGGAGGACGCTTACCAGGTTCTCAGAAGTTGTCCCGATCCCAGAGCGAAGGAGTTTTTGGCTAAAATGCTTTTTGAGAAGTCAAGGGAGGAGTTCCTACAGGCACTGTCCACCGTTGAAGATAAAGACGTGCTAAATAGAATCCTCTTTTACGCTGGTCGCATGTCACTGTACGATGGAAGGTACGAGGACGCTCTCCGTTGGTTTTCGGCCATGCAAGAGAGTTACAACAAGTATTTCCAGATGGGGCTTGTTAGTTTCATATTGGAAAGATACCAAGATGCTCATCTCTATTTTTCCAAAGCGTTAAAATTGGCCAAAAGCTCTGTGGAGATCTCCCAGGCTCACTTCTGGCTTTATAAGACCTTACAGAAACAAGGAGACTCCTACTCTGCTCACCGGCACCTTAGGAATGCATCCGACGGTGGTGGTTTCTACAGCGTGGTGGCAAGAGCTAGTTTGGGAGAACCCGTTGTGGATAAGTTTATGCAAGTTATCTTGGAAGATACACAACCGCCCAGCACGGCTTTTCTTGTGAGAAGCATATGGGATGCGGGTTTTCCTTACTACGCCCGTCTTGAAGCCTTCGAGAGGTTAAATAGTATCTCCCCCTCCGACATAATTCTTATCTCCAGGTTTGACCCCTACTTAGCTATAAGGTTGGCGGTTAGAAAGTACGGCGAAAGGTCGGAAATATATAGGGCGGTGGCCTATCCTACACCTTTTAGGGAGAAAGTACTGCAGATAGCCAAGGAGTATGGAGTAGATCCTGCTCTTGTGTACGCCGTTATGAGACAGGAGAGCATGTTTGATCCTTTCGCCGTTTCCAGATCGGGAGCTCAAGGACTCATGCAGGTGATGCCACAAACGGCACGTTACGTAGCCAGTAAGGAGGGCCTTCCTCTGAGACCCTTTGATGTAGAGATCAACTTACGGATGGGTGTAGCTTATCTGCGAGAGATGCTACAGCTGTGGAACGGTGATCTGGTGAGGGCTTTGGCCAGCTACAACGCTGGTCCCCGAAAGGTTAGTTCATGGCCCCAACACAGAGATGTCTACGTGTTTATAGAAACCATACCTTTCCCAGAAACGAGAGACTACGTCAAGCAGGTTTTGCAGAATTACTACGTGTACTCCAGCCTTTTACAGTGATCTCACCGCTGTCTGTATCCTCTCAAGAGCCTCCTCTATGTCCTCATCCCTGTGAGCTGTGCTTAAGAACCAGGCTTCAAACTGAGAGGGTGGTATGAGGACACCGTGATGGAGAAGGTTCCGGAAGAATCTCCCAAACAGCTCTGTGTTAGATCTGCGAGAGGAAGCGTAGTCTGTCACAGGCACCTCTGTGAAGAACACGGTGAACATGGAACCTATTCTGTTTATGGTGTGAGGAATACCTTTCTCCTTCAGCACGGTAGAAATACCTTCCGCTAATCTACGTGTCCTTTCTTCCAGCAACTGGTAAGGCTTGAGGCGTAAAAGTTCCTCTAAGGTAGCTCTGCCACACACAACCGAGACAGGATTACCAGACAAAGTACCCGCTTGATACACCTTACCTTCAGGTGCTACATGACTCATTATCTCTTTCTTACCTCCGTAAGCTCCGAGAGGCATTCCTCCACCCAGTATTTTGCCCATACAGGTGATATCAGGATCTATGGCGTAGTACTCTTGAGCACCACCCACCGATAACCTGAAGTTGGTTATGACCTCGTCAAAGATGAGAACAGCACCGTACTTTCTGGTAACTTCCCGTAGAACTTCTAAGAATCCTTCGGATGGTAGGACCACACCCATGTTGCCTGCCACAGGCTCCACTATGACACAGGCTATATCCTCACCGTACCTTTCAAAGGTACTTAGAACAGCATCTGTGTCGTTGTAAGGTAACACCAAGGTAAGACCGGCTATCTCCTCAGGTACCCCCGGTGTGCCGGGAATTCCCAGCGTAGCCACACCCGAGCCTGCGCTCACCAAAAGACCGTCGTAGTGTCCATGATAACAGCCCTCAAACTTTACCACAAACTTTCTACCTGTGTAACCTCTTGCCAATCTTATGGCAGACATGGTGGCCTCTGTCCCCGAGGAGACGAACCTCACCATCTCCACAGAAGGTACCGAAGAAACCACCAGCTCTGCCAAACGTATCTCCTCGTAACAGGTGAGGCCATAAGACATGCCCCTGCTAAGTTGACGTTCAACTTCCGACACCACATAAGGATGAGCATGACCGAGGATGAGAGGTCCCCAGGACATGAGAAAGTCTATGTACTCTTTTCCCTCCACGTCCCATAATCTACAACCCTTGGCTTCTCTCACCACTATAGGCTCGCCACCTACCGCTTTGAAGGCTCTCACGGGAGAACTTACACCACCCGGCATGAGTTTTTTGGCACGCTCCATAAGCTCCCTGTTGGTCATGGTAACCACTCCTCCACAGTTTCTCTAAAAGTCTTGGTAAGAGAATGGTCATCTTCCACTTCTTTGTATTGGGTCACACGCACCTTCTTTACGAAGATGCGAGAGTGATCCACGGGAACCACATCATCGTACACACCGTGGGTGATGTAAAGCTGCGCAGGTGGATCCTGCGGGAAGTTAACGGTATCCTCCACCAATATCTCGTAACCCCTCTCCATTATGTCCACGGCAAAGTTCCTGTTTATGGTGATGGATTGCCCTTCGTGACAGTCTTCCAGTGTTAGATCCTCTTCGCCTCTGAGCCACCTCTCACTCTTTTGATAGCCTGCATCTCTCAGTATCAGAGCCAGTGTTGAGTAAGAAGGTGCAAAGAGAAAAGCTTTCTTGACTTTTGGCAGAGGGTAAAACCTCAGGTAGTTGAGCACTACGTAGGCACCGTGAGAACTCCCGCTAAGAATAATTTCACCAAACTCTACAGAAAGTCCCAACAGTACAGTGTGAAGAAACTGCAGAACTTGTGTAGTGGTGGTCTTATGGTACTCCATATCCATAGCCAAGAAGGAAAAACTCCTCTCTTCTGATAGTTGATAGAGCAGCTTTACCTTTCTACTGGTTATGTCAGAAGCAAAACCGTGTAGATGTACCAGTACTGAGGGAGTTTCCCTCTTCCTAAGCAAAAACATACCACAAAAATTTTACCACCTTCCCAACCTCTTTAAAAAAAGCAGTAGGGCATCGTACCATAGTCTCACAAGATGCCAGTCCACTATATCGTAAATATCAAAGGGAGTGTGGCGCAGAGGGAAAGAACCTGCACCGAGGAAGAGGGTCTTTACGCCCATCTCTTTGAAGGGGACATGATCTCCCATCACGTGGCTGGAACTGAGACGAGCTTCTAAGCCTACATCTCTGGCGCAGAGGAAGAAAAGTTCCGTAAGCTCCTCCGAGTTGTAACCGGCGGGGTCTTTGTAAAGGATGGCGGGATCTTTCCATCCCACACAGTCCAGATTAATACAGTAAAAAGCGTTCTTGAGTCCCTGGGAGGTGTGAAAGAGAGCCCCTTTGAGACCTATTTCGTGAGCGTCGGTCAGCAAAAACCTCACTTTGAAGGGTATGTTGTAGTTCTCCAGTAGCTCTTCTGTGAGAAGAAACAGCAATAAAACACTACTGCCGTTATCTACAGCACCGTGGACGCCTGGGAAAGTATCCATATGGGCCACCACATACACTATAGGCCCCCTTCCTATCTCCCACACCAAGTTACTGCACAGGAGCTTTTCTCTCTTTACCTCCAGTCTCACCTCTACGTAAGAGTCTTTTAGGAGGGCTACATACTCCTCTCCTAAGGAGAACACCGAAAGGTCCTCTTCCACATACCCTTTAAGGGGGAAAGGAGAGGTGACAAAAAAGGTTCTCACACCCTTTTCTGTCAGATTTTCCAGCCTATGGAGATTTTCCCAAGACACCAAGGCTATGTCTCCCTTCACCGGTTCTTCCTTAACGTACCCTGCGTGTTTACAGGGAGAACTTCCTAAGAAAGCGTCAGCCGTTATAGTGCCGAAACTACCCCTTACCTCCACCTTTTTGGGAACGTTCACCTCCGTTTGGAAAATCTCCTCCCTGAAGGGTACACCCTTCTCCCTCAAGAAACCTTTCACCACATTTTTTATCCTTTTGGCACCAGAAGAAGTGGGAAATCTGTCCTCCTTTAGGAAAACCTCCGCTATATTCCTCAGCCTCTCAAAACTGCTAACTCTCATAAACGGGAGTTAACCATCCCTTGTACCTTTCTATGTTACCTCTTACCGCATCAAAGTAAATCTTCTGAAGCTCCCGTGTAATGGGCCCGATATCACCGCTCCCTATCTTCCTGTTATCTATCTCCACCACGGGGGTTATTTCGGCAGCTGTGCCTGTTAGAAAGACCTCATCCGCACTGTAAAGTTCGCTTCGGGATATGGATCTTTCCTCCACTTCCAGGACAAGCTCATTTTTGATGAGTTTTATTACAGCAGATCGCGTTATACCCTCCAGTATATGATCCCAGCAGGGTGGTGTTACCACCTTTCTTCCCCTCACCAGAAAGATGTTTTCACCCGAGCCTTCTGCCACAAAGCCGTTTTGGTTCAACATTATCGCCTCGTCGTACCCTGCCAGTATGGCCTCCGTTTTAGCCAAAGCACTGTTGACGTAAGCACCAGCCACTTTCCACCGGGAAGGTATGGAGTTATCGTCGTTTCTTATCCAAGAGGAAGTTTTTACCCTTATCCCCTTCGATGTGTCTAAGTACCTACCAAAGCTGTAAGTGTATATAGCTATCTCGGGAGTAAAACCTATCAACTTGGGGGTAAGTGCAAGATCCTTAAAGTAAGCTATAGGCCTTATATAAACGTCGTGCTTTATGTTGTTCTTTCTCAGGAGCTCCACAGTTATGTTAACAAGATCGTCCACCGAGTAAGGAAGCTCCATAAACATGGCTCTACAATTAGCTAGAAGTCTCTGATAGTGTTCCCTCGCAAATAGGATGTAAAGCTGGTGATGTTCTTCGTTCCAGTAAGCCCTTATGCCCTCAAAAACGGCGGTACCGTAATGGAAGGAGTTGGTTTTGATGCTGATCTTAGCTTCCTCTATGGGGACAATTCGTCCTTCAAAAAAAGCATACTCCATCATAGTCCAGTATTATAACCAAAACATCTACTCTCCATCTTCTTGACAAGGAAAGATAGTTTGACATATATTTATGTACTGAAAAAAAAGGAGGTGGTGCTATGAAAAAAGTAGCTTTGGGTCTCGTTCTGGTGGGTGGGATGGCTCTGGCCCAGGAGAAGCCCTTAGACCCGTGCGGAAGCCCTAAGGAAGTGTTCAGCAAGTACCTGCTGGATAAGTGTTACAAGGGTTACTTCGACTCTATAGTGGATGCCAAAAAGAAGGCAGATGAGGCCCTCAACAAAGTCAATGCTTTGGAAAGGACAGTGCAAGATCACGAAAACAGGATCCGTGCCTTAGAAGCGAGACCAACGACACCTGCCGAAACACCTAAGAAGGAGGAGGGTGTTGGACCTTATCACTGGCAGCTGGAAGAAGTGACAACCGTTCATTTTGACTTTGACAAGTTTAATATAAAGAAGAAGGAAGCCAAGAAACTGGACGAAGCCGTTGACAAAATAAAGTCCTCCGGCAGAGAAGTTCTGGTGGTGGGTTTTGCTGACAAGGTGGGTACCAGCAAATACAACTTCAACCTGTCTATGTGGAGAGCACAGATGGTAGCCAGCTACCTTGCCAAGAAGGGCGTGGATATAGGCAAGATCAGGATGGCTGCCTACGGAAAAGAGGTGGCTGATCTTTTGGGAATTAAACACAGGGAGCAAAGAGCCGTCAAGGTTTACATCATCAAGTAAGATTTAATGCGGCGGGCACCCTCCAAGAGGGTGCCCTTATCCTTAGTGTAAGCTAACCTTATGTAAGTGTTGGTTCTGTTGTAGCCAAAGTCTATACCGGGTGTTACAGCCACCTTAGCCTTCTCTAAGAGATCCATACAGAATTGGTAGGAGTTCTCAGTGTATCTACTGACGTCAGCCCATATGTAAAATCCTCCTTCCGGTGGGCAGGGAATGTTAAAAACATCCTTCAGTTCTCTGTAAAGTACATCTCTTCTCTCCCTGTAGATTTCTCTCACCTTCTGAAGATATTTGTAGTCAAAGGCACCTAGTGCAGCGTACTGACTGAGGCTGGGAGCCGATATGAAAACATTTTGAAGAACTATCTGAGCCTTTCTTACCAAATCAGGAGGAAGGATGATCCATCCTAGTCTGAAACCCGGCATACAGAAAAATTTGGAAAAGCCGTTCACCACTATAGCCCTCTCAGAAAACTCCAGGACCGTGTGCTCTCTACCTTCGTACACCAGTCCATGGTATATTTCATCGGAGATGAGGTATATCCCCTTTTCGTCACAGTAGGAGCAGAGAGATCTCAGAGTGTCCTCTCTATAGAAGGTTCCCGTAGGGTTAGAGGGCGAAGAGATGTGAACCGCCTTTATGTTCAATCCCTCCAGCATGGGAGGTGTTATCTGATAGTGGGTCTCGGGTCCTACAGGTATCAGTATGGGGTTTATGTCTAAAAGGTGGGCGAAGTTCTTGTAACACGGATAGGATGGATCCGCTATGGCTATACTGTCTCCGGCACTCAGGATAATGGAGTAAACCACTAAGAAGGCACCAGAACTACCTGTGGTTATCACCACCCTCTCCGGGGATATATCAACACCGTAGTAAGTCCAGTAATGTTCCGCTATCTTTTGGCGAAGTTCTTCTATACCCACACTGGCCGTGTAAAAGTACTTTCTCTCCTTTATAGCCCTTTCCAGATGCTCCCACACACCGGGAGGTGGATCCAGGTCAGGTTCCCCTATCTCCATATGCACCACGTCCTCCATCCTCTGAGCCTTCTCCAGAACCTCCATAACCAGAAAAGGTGTCACCTTGTCAAGCCTTCCCATTTCTCAACCACCTTCACTAGGTAGTCTGCTACACCTACACCTCCCGCCTCCACCAGTTTTTTGCTGAGGGCCTCCATGAGGGTGTCGTAATAGAGTTGTGTGGTGAAGCTTTTTCCTTCAAGAACAGGCCTGAAACCTAACTTCAGTACTTCCTTGAGGAGTAGGGATTCCAGATCCTTTGCCAGAGTTTTGATATCTCTGCCCGTGGTCTCCACATAGGTGTAAGGAGGAACGCTGTATATCTTCATAACAAAGTATGATATAACAGAAACATGCTGGTCTTGTTTCTTTTCCTTTTCTGCCTCGGTTCTTGGGGAAAGGTGATTCTAGAATCCAACTACCCCCTTGAGGGTAACAATCTGCAGAAGGTTCTAACGGAGAGAAACTACGAAGAGATAGTGCAGATCATAAGTAGCATGGAGGTGGTTAAAAACGTGAGGACAGAGAAGAAGGGGGAGGATGTAATCATCTACGTGGAGAGGTATCCTGTCATAAAAAAGATAATCATATCGGGAAACAGGGGTGTGAGTAGACAGGAGATACTGGGCGTTCTGGGACTGGCGGAGGGAGCACCCATTACCGAAGATTTCCCTCTGAAGGAGATAGAAGAAAGGGTTAAGGAACTTTACGCAGATAAGGGTTTTCTGGAAGCAAAGGTGGCTGTAACTCTAAGTGTGGATCAAAGAGGTTATGCAGAACTTTACGTAGGCATAGACGAAGGTGATCTTTTCTTTCTGAAAGGGGGCGTGTACGAAGGCTCCCGTTTGGATAGTAAGTTTTTAGACAGAAAACTGGGTATAGTGGAGGGAAGAGTCTTCTCCAAAAGTCAAATAGAGGAAAAGCTGCCGCTGTTACAGGACACTTACCTGTCTTTAGGCTTTTGGGAGAGTTTTGTTTACTACGAAGGCGTAAAAGGTGAGGTGTATCCTCGTCCTTTCTGGCGTGTTCTCATGCCCTTGGAACCCGGTAGCAGCAAAAACCCGTTACACTTGGCGGGCGCTCTTGTGGAAGGTTTGAGCACTCTCTTTACACACCCTATAGCTACCTTCAAAGCCCTCACCGGTAAAGGTCACGTAGCATACCCTATCTTCAGAGTTGTGGAAGGAAGACGCTATCATGTAACTTTCGAAGGAAATAGTTTTTTTGATGGGAGCCTTCTCCTGAAGGCTACCCAGTTACCCCAGAAGGGTGTGGACCCCTTTTCTTTGGAAGAGGCTGTAGAGGGTATTGGGGAACTTTATAAAACCAAAGGGTTTCTCGATGCCAGTGTCTCTTACCAAGTCAAGGACGGGAACATTATCTTCAGAATCCATGAGGGCCAGAGGTACTTTATGGTGATAGGGAATAAGGAAGAACCTTACGATGAGGAAAAGCTGGAAGAAATTAAGGAAGAAATTTTGGAGGATCTCAAAAAGGATGGATATCTCCTGGCGGAGGTAGATGTTCATAAAAGGGTAGATACTACCGCTAAGAAGGTTTACGTAGAGTTTAAGGTAAACAAAGGTAAAAAACAGATACTTAAGGATATTGTTTGTGAGGGAGAAGACAAAGACATAAGGGAGATCTTTCGTGCTGTTCAAGAAAAGCTACCTACCTTTTACGATACGAAAATTATCGAAAACCTCAACTTACAACTGGATAAGTATTTTAAAGAAAAGGGGTACATGGAGGGGGACTTTTCTGCAGAAGTAAGACTTGAGGAGGATAAGGACGCAGTTTTTTACACATACCTTTACAAGGTGACTAAAGGAGAGCGTTATAGGTTAGGGGAAGATGTGTACTACGGCTACAAAAAGATAAGTCAGAGAGAGTTGAGTTATATGACAGTGAGAGATGAATACTATTACCGTAAGCTGGACGATATGACCCTTTACAACTTTTACACTAGCGATATTTTCAGCGGTGTACGTATACAGACTTTTGTGGACCGTAAGAACAAGAAGGTGCACCGACTCATACAGCTCCAAGAAGATAAGAGAGGATACTACGACCTTGCCGTAGGTTACAACACACAGGACCGTATCACTCTGGGATTTCAGTTGGGTCTGAAGGACCTTATGGGGTTAGGTGTGGAGCTAAAGGGAATGTATGCCAGGAGCTCAAAGCGTGAGGCCTACAGGCTGAGTGTTGGGGATAAGTTTTTCTTCACCAGGAACCTATGGATTAACGGTGATATCTTTAAAGAGTGGTCCCAACACAGGTCTTACAGTCTCACCTCAAAGGGTGTGGCTGTCGCCTTCGGTTACAGAATAACACCTTACACATCAATAGGTCCGGCCTTCTCTGTTACCGACAACAGTGTTTTGGGAAGTATCATAAGTCTGAGGAAATACAGCTTCTTCCTCCTGAGAGAGTACAGAGACGATATATTCAGTCCCCAGAGGCTCCACTACGATAGCCTTACCTTCACCGTAGCGGAGGGAGAAAGACGTTACACCAAGTTGGAGTTAAACACCTACTACTTAATACCCTTGCCACGTAGAAGCACATTGGTGCTAAAGGTGGCAGGCGGCAGCGTAAGCAAAGGGGCACCCATCTTTGACAGGTTCTTTCTCGGTGGTCTCAAGGATATGAGGGGATACAGTTACGAGGAGATAGGACAGCCTTCGGGAGGAAGATACTACCTTTTTGGTAGAACGGAGCTGGAGATCTCGGTGAGAGGACCTTTTGTGGTGATTCCTTTCTACGAAATGGGTGGGGTTTCCGATAGGATAAGCCGAATAGACATAAAACACAGTTTCGGTGTGAGTGCCGGATTCCAGACACCTGTGGGACCTGTCCGTTTTGATATAGCCTTCCCGGGTGAGAAAAACTTTCTCAGAAGGGTTAAGTTCTATGTATCTGTGGGATATCTCTACTGAGCAGGTCTTTCAGAAAGTCTAGTAATGGTTCCTTTAGATCCTCTCTCTGAAGGGCGAACTCCACAAGGGTCCGTATGTACCCTAAGGGTGTGCCTGTGTCGTACACCTTTGCCTTTATCTTTATAGCGTATATGGCTTCTTCTTCCAACACAAGTCTCATGGCATCTGTTAGCTGCAGCTCACCTCCTTTCCCCGGAGGCGTCACCTTTAACTTCTCAAATATGGTGGGTGTAAAGAGGTATCTCCCTACTATGGCCAAGTTAGATGGTGCCTCGTCGGGATGAGGCTTCTCCACCAGATCATCCAGTATGTATATGTCTCTCTCTATGTGTCTGCACGAAACTATCCCGTACTGGGAAACCTCCTTAGGACTCACTTCAAAGACAGCTATAACACTTTTACCGAAACGCTGATACACCTCTATCATCCTCTCCACCACGTTCTTCTCATCCTTCACTATCACATCGCCTAAGGCTACCACAAAGGGCTCGTTACCCACCACAGGCTCTGCCACTAAAACCGCATGGCCCAATCCCAGCTGCTCCTTTTGTCTTATGTATATGGGGTTTATGATCCTGCTTATGTGAAATATGTTTCTGAGAATCTCCGTCTTACCGGCATGCTCCAGGTGTTTTTCTAAATCGGTGTTGATGTCAAAGTGGTGCTCTATAGGTCTCTTGTGTCTTCCTGTTACAAATATGATGTTCTCTATACCTGCCTCCAAACACTCTTCCACTATGAACTGAATGACAGGTTTGTCTATTATGGGAAACATCTCCTTGGGCATAGCTTTGGTGGCCGGTAAAAACCTTGTCCCCCATCCAGCCACCGGTAACACCGCCTTTCTTACCATGACGTTCCCCCTCCATGTATTGTAACCTATCTGTCCAGTACGTGCTTCTCTGGTACCACACACAGGAAATCTCCCTCAAAAACCTCCTCATCCCCTCTGAAGACTCTCACTTTTACCCAGCGCTTTTTTCCCTCCACTCTGGTAAGTTCTCCCTCCGCTCTCAGGAAGTCTCCCACCACCACGGGCTTTTTGAACTGTACACTGGCATGAGCCAGTACTACAGTAGGCTCGTTGACCGTCAACATGGCACAGTAGTCGGCAAGACTGAAGATAAAACCTCCGTGTAGGAGCCCTCTTTCATCGGCACGCATCCTATCGTGAGTAAGGAGCGTCACCACAGCCCTGCCTTCCTCTACGATGAGAGGCTCTCCGCTGAGACTCCTGTCTATCTCTTTATGGGTTCTCAACAGCATGACAGAACTCCTCCATCTTTTTGTGGTCCTTTACACCAGGAGATAGCTCTATACCCGAGGACACATCCACACCGTAGGGCTTCACCTTCTTTATAGCCTCACCCACGTTTTGAGGTGTAAGCCCCCCAGAAAGGATGATCCTATACCCTTGGCGCACTAAACTTACCGCCACATCCCAGTTGAAGGTTTCTCCGGTTCCTCCGTAGGTACCCTCCTTGTGGGTGTCTAAGAGAACCGCATGAGCCTCCCTCCAAACAGGATCAACCCTTAGGCCGTCCTTGACCCTAAAAGCCTTTATAACCCTATCCATACCTACTCTGAAAGCAATGGAAGGATCCTCGTCTCCATGTAACTGTAAGAGATCAACTCCCATGTCCAGAAGCTCCCTAAGATCCTCGTAAGGAAGGTTCACCACCACCGCCACCTTTAGCACATCTCCAGCGATGGTAATAAGCTCCTTTAGTCTCTCTTTGCTTACATAACGTGGACTCTTAGGGTACATCACAAAACCCACGTAAGACACACACAACTCCCTTGCTTTGACCACATCCTCTTCCCTTGTAAGACCGCAGAACTTCACCTTAACCTTCCGTTCCATCTTTCTCCTCTTGAAAAAGCTGCGTTCTGCAGAAGGGACAGACCCGTGCCCTTTTGCTGACCACCGAACAACAGACAGGACATCTTTTTACCCCCCTCAGATACAGAAAAGGCTCACTCTCTACGTAGCGTCTCATAAGAAGGTACACAGCGACAATGGCAAGAATTACACCCCAACCTTTTACCGCAGTAATAAGATCTCTGTGCTGTGTCCAGAAATAGGTGGTGATGACAGAAGACACCCAAAAGGCGTATCGCCTTTCTAGAAACACCTGAACCAGTATTTGCAACAGGGCCATATAAAGGAAGAACTGAAAGAGGGGCTCCGTCATTAGAGGTTCAAGGAGTTTCCACAGAGTTTCCATCCCTCGCACCTCTGTGAAAGACCCAGAGACCATGTCCCAAAGCAAAGCCTAGAACCACCGTTAGGGTATCTAAAACATCTTTGGAAGGTAGCAAAAATAAAATACCTCCAAAGAAAACTATCCTTATTGGAGAGGACAGGAGGAGAAGTTTCCTGCTTCTCTTACCTATTCTGTAGAGGAGCTCCACGTAAAGTACCCCCACCAACAGGCCCGTTAAAAACTGCATCATATAATTCTAACAGGATAGAGTTCATGAGAAGCCAGCCTTTTTTTGTGAGCCTGAGCCTGCCCTCTTCCACCACAAAGAACTCTCTAATGTGAGAAGGAATGAGAGGTAGTAACTCCTCCTCCACGCCGTATGCGGTCCTAAGACCTACGAAGAGCCTGTCAAAGAGGAGCTCTTTACCTTTGAGCTCCTCTACCGTCTCCACAGGCAGTTTTTTCTCCATCAGAGCATCCCGGTAAAGTTCCAGATTTCTCGTGTTTCCCATCCTTTTGTTTTCCACAAAGCTCCAAGCGGAAACACCAAGACCCACGAATTCCCCGTGTGTCCAGTAGAGGAGGTTATGCATGCATTGGTAACCTTTCTTGGCAAAGTTACTCACTTCGTAGTGTACAAAGCCTAGCTCCTCCAAAGCCTCCGAAAGCAAGAGGAACATATCTGCCACCCTTTCGTCGGAGGGCATCTCCAGTTGTCCCTTCTTCACCATAATGCCAAAGAGGGTATCCTCGTAAGGTGTCAGCATGTAGGCGGAGAGGTGAGCTATGGGTAGATCCCTCACCACCTTCAGCTCTTCTTCCAAATCCTCCAAGGTCTGCCCGGGGTAAGCGTATATGATATCCACATTTATGTTTCTGAATCCAGCTTTGTAAGCGGTGAGGACACTTCTGATACTATGATAAACACTGTGATCCCTCCCCAGTATCTTCAGCCCCTTAGGAAGGAAACTCTGAGCCCCGATACTGATACGGTTCACTCCTGCAGAAAGAAGAAGCCCCCAGTCTCTCTCTGTGTAATCCTCTGGATTACACTCCACTGTAATCTCCCGGACATCACCCACCCTCTGGACCAGCTTACTCACAAAGGACGCCAGAGTCTTTGAATCCAAAAGGGAAGGTGTACCTCCACCAAAGTATATGGTTTTCACACGCCAGTTTTCCGTAAACCTAAGCTCCAGCTCCCTCAGAAGGAGGTCCAGATACTGGTGGAAGGTTATGTTCCATCGGGTGAGAGAAACAAAATCACAGTAGGGGCACTTCTGCCTACAGAAAGGTATGTGGATATAAAGGCCCTCTATCATCCTCTCTCAAAAATTATCTGTCTCGTCTTGAGTTCTTTTATAAGAGAGAGACACACACCCAACAGAAGACCAAAGGTGATGATACTGCTTCCTCCGTAACTCACAAAGGGAAGAGGCATACCTACTACGGGAAACATGCCCATAGTCATAAGTAGATTTATCGATACCTGAAAGAGGAGCAGGCCCGATGCCGTACCCAGAAAAACCCTCTCCGTCATATCCAAAGTGAGAGGCACGTAGGTGATTAACCTAAGTATTATCAGGAAGAAGAGGGAAACGAGAAGAGCACTCATCCAAAAACCCCATTCCTCCGCTATTACGGAAAATATAAAGTCCGTGTGTTTTTCAGGGAGGAAGAGAAGGTGCGACTGTGTGCCTTTTAGAAAACCTTTACCCAGAAACTCACCGGAGCCTATGGCGATGATGGACTGTATCAACTGATAACCGCTACCCGAATAGTCGGCGTGAGGATCCAACACGGCCAGTATTCGCTCTTTCTGATAGTCTTTAAGAAGGTGCCACCCAAAGGGAAGAAACAGGATGAGCAGAAGACCGGCCAGTGCAAAGTAACGTACCGGTAGGCCCCTGAAAAAAAGAGCAAAGGCAAAGATGGCCCAGTATACCATGGATGTTCCAAGGTCCGGTTGATGAAACACCAGCACGAAGGGTATGGTGAAGAGAACCACCAACAGTAAAAGATCTTTTTGAAAGAGCTTGTCCATCTTACCCAAGGCATAGGCACTAAGTAAGACAAGGGAGAACTTCATAAACTCCGAAGGTTGTATGTGTACAGGCCCTATATCTATCCATCTCTTGGCACCATAAACCGTCTTACCCACCAGAGGAACCATCACCAGAAGGAGGAGGTTGAAGGCATAAACTACGGGAGCGTACTCCACCATCACGTGGAAAGGTACTCTTGCGAGGAGTAGTATCAAGAAGATACCCATCAGCTGATACAGGACCTGTTTTACAAACATAGGGCTGGTGGTTCCACCGTAAGTGGCGCTGTAAACCCCTAGGAGACCTATTGACATTATGAGGATCACACTCAGCGTCAGGGGAAGATCCACAACGGCATTCTTCCAGTTTTTCACCATATGAGTTATAGTATAATCTTGAAAGAGAGGAGGGAAAGATGGACAGATACACTCAGGTCCTTCAGGAGCTCATAAAGAACACGGGGATAGAAGGTGCTTCCTTAGTATCGGCCGACGGTCTCCCCATAGCCTCCGTCCTTAAGCCGGGCATGGAGGAGGACAGAATAGCAGCTATGAGTGCAGCTATTTTATCCTTAGGGGAAAGAGTCGCCGACGAACTGGCCAAGGGTTCTCTGGAACAGATAACCATCAAAGGTCACGACGGATACGTCATCCTAACGGGGGTGGGGACCGACGCCGTCATGGTGGTACTGGCAGACAACAACGCCAAGCTGGGTCTTCTCCTTATGGAGATAAAGAAGGCACAGGAAAAGGTGAAGGGACTTCTGTAAAGGATGGCTCTCACAGGAGACCTCAGTAACTTCAGCTTTGTGGATATATTCCAGGTACTCTTACAGGGTAAAAAGAGCGGCATACTGCTGGTGGAGTGGAAGGACCTTACCTGTGCCTATTACGTGAAGGACGGTGACGTCATCTTTGCCAGACCTGTGGACAAGGTTTTCAGGGTTTACACCGATAGGGATTTTGACCAACTTCTGGTCAAGTTGAGGATAGACCCCAAAAGTATGCCGAGGACGGTAGAGAGGTTTCTGGTAGGTAGGTTCCACCTCAAAGAGGGGATCTTTTCTTTCACACCGGGCTTTATAAAGTACGGATCTTCTTACCCCGTCGAGTACAGAACTCCTCAGCTCCTCCTGATGGCTTCGAGAGAACTCTCACCAGAAGAGGTGGAGAGAAAGATATCGGACGAGCTGATGCTTTTGGAAAAACTGCCTTCGGCGGAAGAAACCGTTGGCCAGCTTCCCCTCACGCCTGAGGAGAAGAAAGTGTGGAATCTCATAGATGGCGTTAAAACAGTGGCCCAAATAAGGGCCGAGTCAGGCCTTCCTAACCTTACGGTGGACAGAGCCTTGTATGCCTTCATGGCCTTGGGTGTTGTCAAAAGGAAGAAGAAGGAGACACAGCAGTACAAACCCTCCATAACCCTGGAACTGCTGGCCAAGATAATAGAGAGGATAAGGGGACTGTGATGAGGTTGATAAAGAAGATAAAGGTGGTGGTAGCTGGACCCTTTGCAGCCGGTAAGACCCAGTTCATCAACACCGTCAGTGAGATAAAGACAGTACAGACGGAGAGGAGAACGAGGGCCTCTTCCGAAAGATCCGTCAAGGAGTACACCACAGTGGCTATGGATTTCGGAAAGATAAGAATAGATGACGAGCACGAACTCTATCTTTTCGGCACTCCCGGACAGTCACGCTTTGATTTTATGTGGGAGATACTGGCGGAGGGGGCCCTAGGCATCATAATACTGGTAGACAGTACAGATCCTTCCACCTTTCATGAGGCACGCAGGATAATAAACTTCTTCCAATCCCGTTTCCCAGTTCCCATGGTGGTGGGAGCCAACAAACAAGATCTACCCAACGCGTGGCCACCTGAGGATATAAGGATAGCCCTTGATATAGATGAGAGCGAGAACATTCCAGTGATTCCGTTATCTGCCAAAGATAAGGAAAGTGTGAAGAACGTTCTGCTGACACTTCTCTATCTCATAAAGAAACAGATGGAAGTTTGACCGAGTTTTAAGGAAAGAGGGGAAGTAGATCCAGCCCAAGTTTTTCGTTCCATCCCATCATACAGTTCATGTTTTGAACAGCTTGAGAAGAAGCACCTTTTCCCAGATTGTCAATAACAGTTATCACCTGCAGTATCCCTGTTCTCGCATCGTACACGGGATACGCCAAACACATGTTGGTGCCCATCACATGCTTAGTCATGGGAGGCTCATCCACCACTTTCACAAAAGGCTCAGAGGAGTAAGTGTCCCTAAAAACCTCTATCCAGCTGGCATCAGCACCACCCATGTAGACGGTCACCATCATACCCCTCGACATGGGAACCACGCGCGGAGTGAACCTAAGAGAAACTCTCTTACCTGTCAGTCGAAAGATAACATCCTCCATCTCCGGTGTGTGACGGTGCTTGAGAACTGAGTAAGGAAAAGCGTTCTCCGTCATTTCGGGAAAGTGAAACTGCTGAGAAGTCTTCCTACCGGCCCCTGACACACCCGATATGGCATCCACCACCACCCACTCAGGAAAAAAGCCCTCCTTCATAAGGGGATATATGGCAAGAAGAGCTGCGGTAGGATAACAGCCAGGATTGGCCACCAAACGAGCGTTCCGTATACTCTCCCGAAAGATCTCGGGAAGACCATATACAGCTTCCTTAAGGAGATGAGGGTAAGGATGTTCCCAGCCGTAGTACTGGATGTAAGCCTCTGACGAGGATATCCTGTAAGCACCCGAAAGATCTATCACCTTCTTTCCCATCTCCAACAACTTTGGAACAAGGTCCCTTGAAACCTCGTGAGGTAAACACAGAAAGGCAAGATCAAAGTCCTCCGAAGGACTATCCTCCAGCCTCTTATCTCTCAGAGAGTCCGGTAAAGAAGGGAGAAGGTCACCCAACTTCTTACCGGCGTGGGAAGAAGATACCAAAGAGGAGATCCTAACCCCCGGATGAAGGGAAAGAAGCCTGAGAAGTTCGGTGCCCGTGTATCCTGTGACACCGAACACACATACCCTTAACGTTTGCTCCATCTGTAGCCTTTTCTTGCTTTCATGAGGCCGTACTTCTTGCGCTCTTTCTCTCTTGCGTCCCTCGTCAACAACCCTGCCTTCTTAAGGGTGGGTCTAAGTTCAGGATTGTACTTGAGGAGAGCTTTAGCAACACCGTACATGATGGCATCTGCTTGACCGGATATGCCACCTCCTTCTACCGTAGCATAGATACCAAACTTACCCTCCGTTCCCGTAAGTTTGAGGGGATAAAGGACTTTCTGGAACAAGGTTTCCCTCTGAAGGTACTGGCGCATATCAAACTCTTTACCACTGTCTTTGGATTTTACTATGTACTTGTCGGAACCCTTGACAAGCCACACACGGGCTATACTCTCTTTCCTTCTACCTGTTCCGTAGTAGGCATTGTCCACTCCTATCTTAAAGTCCCTCAAAATAGTGATCATGCTTCAACCTCCAACTTCTGAGGTTTTTGAGCTACGTAAGGATGTTCGGGACCCCTGAGGACCTTTAGTCTCTTCATCATCCTGTGCCCCAGTCTGTTTTTAGGGAGCATCCTCTTCACAGCCAGTCTTATAACCTCTTCTGGCTTATTCTCCAGCATCCACCTTAGGGTGTATGCCTTAAGGCCACCCGGATAGTTACTGTGCCGGTAGTAGATCTTTTGCTCCAGCTTCTTGCCTGTGACCCTTATCTTATCGGCGTTCACCACCACCACAAAATCACCACAGTCCACATCAGGTTGGTAATAAGGTTTGTGCTTTCCTCTCAGAAGGCGAGCTATCTGACTGGCAAGCCTTCCCAGAGTCTTACCTTCTGCATCTATGAGCCACCAGTTTCTCTGCACATCCTCCGGTCTTACCCTGTAAGTCTTCATAGCTACCTCTCCTGATATTTAATAAACAGAAATTATAACACATCATCTTTCTGCCTGTATCTTGTACCCTCCCTCTCTTCCTCCTTCGGGTATGTACCAGTCCCTGAAACGTACGTATCCCAGATCCCTGAGCTTCTTACCTAACCTGGTTTCCTCCACAGGAACACCCTTTTTAAGCTCCCACATGGTCTTAGGATCTGTGTAATACTCTACAAAGAGGCGATCAAATCTGTCCGACAGAAGGCGGTAAAGCCAGTCTTCTGCGGGACTCTCAAAGAAGGAGGTGTCTATGTCAAAGAGCTCTGCCCAAGGCTTCCAGTAAGGCTCTCTGCCATAAAAAAGCTTCACTGTTAAAATGTGCTTGTCTTCCAGCACCATCACAAAGTCTTCTTCTTCCGCAAACCTACCAACCTTTACTTTGACGGCATAAAACCTACCTTCTCCCCACTCTGTACCTTCTCTCAACCTGGACCTCAGATCATCTATGGTAGTCTTTGAGAGCCTCAAGTTTAACCCTCCTCTGTTCACCAGTGGCCAGATCTTTGATGCTAACCTCCGAAGAATTTTTCTCATCTTCCCCCACTATAACAGCGTACCTGGCTTTAAACTTGTTGGCCAGCTCCAACTGTTTCTTTAGAGAACCCTTCTTGTAAGAGATCTCCACCCTCTTACCCTGAGATCTGAGAAAGTCAGCTACCATAAGAGCGTACTCCTCTACTTGGCCAAAAGGTATAACAAAGTAAAGAGGCTCCTCCTCTTCTTGGACAGAAACCAGCATAGAAAGTCTCTCTACTCCCACCGCAAAACCTACCGCAGGCGTGGGTGGTCCACCCAGTTCCTCCACCAGGTAGTCGTACCTTCCACCTGCTATGATGGTGATGTTTAAAGTTTCTGAGACAGCTTCAAAGACAGTACGTGTGTAGTAATCAAGGCCCCTCACCAGATGTGGGTTTTCTCTGTAAGGAACTTCCATAACTTCTAGATACCTTTTTACCGAGTGGTGATGTTTTTTACAGTCCTCACACAGATAATCCAGCATACGGGGTGCTTCCTTCACCGCTTCCTGACACGTGGTTACCTTACAGTCCAGCACCCTAAGGGGATTTTTATCCTTTCTCTCCATACAAACGTCACAAAGATGTCCTGCCACACTTTCCAGAAACTTACTGAGAGCTTCTCTGTAAACAGGTCTGCACACCTTACACCCCAAAGAGTTTATCTCCACCACCGCAGGTATTCCCAGTTCCTTAAGTATGAGATGAACTATCTTTATCACCTCGGCATCCACCAGAGGATCTTCACTACCAAAGACCTCCGCCCCTATCTGGTGGAACTGTCTGTATCTACCCGCCTGAGGCCTCTCGTACCTGAACATAGGACCCTCATAGAAAAGCTTCACGTAAGGCCTAAGGGTGTAAAGACGGTTCTGAAGGTAAGCCCTCACAGCGGAAGCTGTGCCTTCAGGCCTTAAAGCCAACAACCTACCCTTCCTATCGGGAAATACGAACATCTCCTTTTGAACTATGTCTGTAAAGTCTCCTATACTCCTCTGAAAAAGCTCTGCGTACTCCACCACCGGTAGTATGACCTCTTCAAAGTTAAACCGTCTCAGAACTTCTCTAACCGTCTGTGTCACACGCCTGAACTTTCTAAGATCTTCACCCAATATGTCATGGAAACCCCTTACTGTCCTAAACTCCTCCATGCTAAAATTATAGAACCCTTCAGGTCAGGTTTCACCAGCAGTTAGCTTCTTAGGTTTTGCCTTCAGGAGGGTTTAAACTAGGTTACTTCTACCGTGACAACCTCAAGTCGGTTTATTCACCAGCACTTCCTCCGGTCTGTGATTCTACATACTCTTTCACCTTTAGTATTGCCTTCCTATACACCTCAGGAATGAGATCTTCCTTTGCTGTCAATTCCCCAATAATTCTGCCAAGTATAATTGATTTATTACCTCTCAGTTTTTTGATGCTATCTTCTTTATTAATTCTTTCCAAGAAAGCTTTTCTCCCTTGTTCACTTCTCTGATATGCTCCTAATTCCACAAGTATGTCATACAAAATCTCCTGCTTCCCCTTTTCAAACAATAAATTTACTAAATCTTCTTCAAAATCCTTACCTTTAGTTATAAAGTCATATCCTTCCAAATCTTTCCCATCATCCTTATCTGCTATAGAAATTGTTTTGATTCCAAAATGATTCAAAAGCTTGCATAACGGCTCTATGCTACCTTTACCGTCAGCCTTTAGCACACTTATTCCATACTCGTCCATGTCTCCTAAAAGTTTGTTCACCCATACAGGTATTGCCCCAGCTTCTGTATCTCCTTCAACAACAATTACACAATTTGAGAAAAATGCCTCTTTTATATGTGGAATATTCTTTAAAAGTTGTTTTTCTTCTTTCTCTCCTAGTTGTATGGATATACCACTCTTTGCTTCAATTTTGTCACCAGAAGATACATAAAACCTTACTATTTGCTTATAGTCGTTCAGTAAAATATTTGGTGAATGGGTAACAACTATTGCCTGTCCTAACAATCCTGAAATATTAAAAGCATTTTTAAGTAGATCTAAAAATTCTTTATCTTCATTTGAAAGGATTCGCTTGATATACTTTATCAAACTTCTCTGCATATATGGATGAAGATGTATCTCTGGTTCATCTAATCCAAGGATTAATGAAATATAACGATTATCCTTATGAGTATCAGTATCTGTATATATACATTCATTAGTATACTGTTTTCTTTCCAGTAAGTACATTATCCTTTCCAAAACTGATAGAATAACGATCAGCTGAAACTGGACACCATATCCAAGTTTCATTATTTCAATTCCATCTCTATCTTTTAAATTTATTAACCTCTGGATAAGATCCTTTATGTCCTTTTCCTTTTCCGCTCTTATACCGAATTTTTCAAAAGGTTTTAACTTTTCAAAAAATGAGTTTATTTCTTCTAAAATATTATCTAATTGTTCTATCTTTATCTCAATATTTGATGTTTTGCCTTCCTCAAAAGATTTTTCTATTAGGTAGTGTAAAAACTTACCCACGCCTCTTCTTTTATGGAAAGTTAGCTCCTCATCTGGTTTTCTTAATGGATCGTATCTTATGAAGTTAGCACACCTAAAGTATTTATAATCTATGGGTTTACTACTTTCTTTATGAAAATATTTGATTCCTTCGTCTGGATCTTCCTGCTTCACTATAACATTAATACGGTTGCTATTGTTAGGATCAAAATAATCTTCAAAGATACCAATTTCCTTTTCATCCAATAATAAGGAGATCTCAATCTCTATAGGTGTAGGATTCTTCGGATCTTTAAAATCTCCTTCTTCAAATCTTCTTTTATTAAAAATAATATCAAGTAAATCCAGAAAGTTAGATTTTCCTATATTGTTCTCCCCTACAATAAACGTAATATCTTCGTGTAAACGAATCTCTACCCCATCTAAGTTTCTAAAGTTACTGCATTTGACCCTCTCGATCTTCATGCTAAATAACCTCCCTATATTTCATTATACTTCATCTGCTCTTTGCCTTCAACAACCTATTCTTTACAAGTTCCAGCACTGCACGATAAACTTCAAGTTGTTCTTCTTCGGTTAAGCCAAGGGTTTCAAAGACGATTTTGTCAAGTTCTCTTCTGCCGGGCATTATGCGGTTAAAGGAAAATTTTTTTGTTTTCACGAGATATTCCCTCCTTCTATTATATTTATTTCATCTTCTGTGAGTTGGTATAGTTCATATACTAATTTGTTAATTTGTTGTTCTAAAGCTTTTACTTGTTCTTGTTTTTGGGTGTTCTGGGGGTAATCTTCACTCTTAGTTATGGCAAGGATTTGATCTACAAGCTCTTCTATCTGCCGGGCTATGTGCTGGTTTTGGGGAGTGATGGGGGGGATGGGGAGTTGTTCGACATATATGTTGAAGCTCCTTGTAGTTTTCCCTGAAAGACTGGCAGCCACTTGGTTGTAATAAAAAGCTACTAGTTTAGAGTTCAGGACACCTAACAAATATTTAAGTAGAACATGTCTGACTGGAATAATAAAGTATGTAGTATTAAGACCAACTGTTGTATCTGGGACCAATGCAAATTTTAATGAAATATCAGAATATCCTATTTTATCTTTTAGCAAACAATTTAACTTTTCCTTACTCGGTGCAGCTTGTAATTGAAACCACTTTTGATTTCCTGCTCGCTTTTCCAGAGCAAATTTGTATTGTTTTAAGTATTCCTCTAGAGCAGGTAAGCCCGATATATTAACCTCCTTCGTAGTCAGTATCACCCACAACCCCGCCCACTTATAACCCCACTTAAAAATGTCCCTTCCTCTCAAAACAGGTTTTATCAGTTCTTCAGTTCTTTTCCTTTCCTCTTCTGTTTTGCAGTTAGCCAGTATTCTGTTCCTCGTCTCAGTGTCTATGATAAAAGCCTCGTTGTAGCCTGTTAGAACTCCACGGTAAATTTTCACATCCCATTCCTTCAGAGGCTTTCCTACTTTCTCTATCTTTTCTTTCAGAGCTAAAACCTCATCATCCGCCAATATGAAAGCTTTTTCTGAGAGCTTTTCTTGTGGAATGGTTTTAAGGTTTGCACGGATGTAATCAATTAAATTGTCTTCTACTTCATCCTGTTTAACCACCAAATATTTTACAATATGTCCTTTTTTGGGTTTTTTCTTTTTAAACAAAATTATATTAGTATCAACTGTTTGTTCAAACACTCGATAACCTCCGAAGTCGATTAAATGCTCTATCTCTGTATTTTCTTTTAAGAATTTCCTCAATTTTTCTCCATACTTTGCCCTCATCCATTTGTTGGAGCTTATGAAAGTTAAAATTCCATTGTCTTTGAGTAAGTTATATCCCTTCTCATAAAAATAAACATACAGGTCTGCAGTACTTGTAAATGTTTGGTACCCTTGTCTTTGCAGTAATGGTTTCAGGTCTTTTATCCTCTCTTGTCTCACATACGGTGGATTTCCTATCACAATATCAAAACCATCTTCTACTCCAAACATCAACTCAGGATCAAACCAGTCAGCTTTTGCAGTCTGGTCAAAGATGTTAAGGTTGGCTATTTTTTCTGCTTCTTCACTCTTCCATCCACTTCTTTTTAGTTCTTCTTCTATCTTTAATATTATTTCTCGTGCTTCTTTCTGAATTTCCCCCTTTTCTTCTCTCTTTCCTGGGCTAAAGTACTCTTCGTAAACCTCTTTGAGTTTAGCTATATACCCTTTAATCTTTTCATCTCCGAAACTTAACTGTCTCTTTTCCTCAAGTCCTATCAGTATATTGGCTGCAACAAACTTTGTCTCAAGGTGGGGAAGTGGTCTTATTCCGTAGTTTTCCTTATTCGGGTCAATCTTCTGGTAAATTATGAGAGAAAGGAAAAATCTGAGCTTGCATATCTGTGTGGCTATTCGCTGAATATCTACTCCATAGATGGAGTTCCGTATGAGATAGAGCTTTCTTGCATAATCGGGATTGTTTATGCTTTCGTCAAAGCTTTCATCTTCAACTTCATGCTGTGCTTTTTCACGTTGCTTCTTTTTCAATAGTTCATTATTCTCATCTATTTTCTCAAGTATATGAACAAGTTTATGCAGAATTCCCATTGGAAAAGCACCGGAACCAACCGCTGGGTCAAGGATTTTTAACTCATCTATAGCTTTTATGATCTCCTCTTTCTCTTTGTCACTTATTTCTGGTTTTTCATCAGAATAAGAGAGAAGCTCTCTTATTTTCTCCTCCGGTATTGATGTTTTGTTTTTGAAGTACTCTACAAGAGATTCTTCCACCATGAAATCTACTATCTCTGGAGGTGTGTAATAAGACCCTGTTGCTTTTCTTTCTGAAGTCTGTGTTTCCTGATTATATGCTGCAAGAAGGTTTTCAAAGATGATTCCCAATAATTTCGGGTCAAGAGAAACTTCCACATCAATAGGACTGTTCTCATCAGCAGTAAAGTTGTAATCTTTGAGAATGTTTATAAGTCCTCTAACTTTTACTCTCTTTCTCTCCCCATAAAAATCCGTAAGGTCAACTTTCCTTTCTTCTCCAAAAAAGAGTTCATCAGGAATTTTTGCTCTCCATTCTTCATTTTCGCTAAATCCATCAATGAACTTTTTATTATCCTCATCGTCAAGACATTCAAAAAGTCCGCCGTTTATAAAGGGAACCTTTTCAAAGATCTTGATATACTCTTGCGGATCTAAGTTAATAAATTGCTTATATCTGAAATAAGTCCAACTCCTTTCCCTAGGATAGGTATTCATGGTGGCAAAGAATAGATTTTGTAAAACAACATTGTAATATTTATCTCCATTTCCAAAGTCCTTAACAACATCTTTGAGCCATCTCTCATCAAAAATTTCCTCTGGAATAAGTCCTCTTTCTTTAAGAAACCATACAAATATGAGTCGTGTAAGAAGTCTTATAAGATTTTCTTCAAGTTTTCCTCCAGGGAAAAAGCATTTTGATTCTTCTTTTAGTGCCCACGCAAACCAGTTCTGAATCTCTGTGTAAAACTCTCTGGTAAGTGGCAAGGTTGAAAAGGCTGAGATTATGTTTTCAAGAGTATCAAATTTTGCCTCCGTTAGAGCCTTGACAAAGGTGCGATATGGTTTACCCCTTTCAACGTAGTAGGTATATCTTTTGTAGTAGCTGTATTCTGCCTTTGTCCCTTTGGGTATGGTATAGATAAGAGAAAATCTAAAATTTTTATTATCATCGTAAAAAACAAAAAATCCAGATTGAATATAATTATCTTTCAGAATTCTTCTCCCGAATTCATACTGTTTCTTTTTGCTGGTTCTCTCTTTAAGCTCTCCTGAGGTTTTTATAGCAAATACATGAAAGGCCTTCCCATCGTTAAGTTTTCCTTCCGCTACTTTATATACTTCTGAGAAATAGTCATCTTCATAGTCATATTTCCTTTCAGGAGGTTGGTAAATTGTAAAATTAGGGTTTTTACTAAGTAAAAGCTCGCTAAGTTTTTCTATTGAGAAATCCTCTGCAAGGCTTTTAACTAGCTCCTGCATGATTTCCCTCCTTCTGGTTTTCAATTGCTATTATTATCTCTCCATCTTCTTCCTTAATATGTTTTCCGATTCTCTCAATAAAGTCATCTCCAATTTGTTCTCTTAATTTTTCAATTTCTTTAACTAACTCATCTATTCTCTGATTCTTCAAATACTCTTCCCAGTCAACGATTTCAGATAGAGCATATTCAGAAAGCGTCCCAAAACTTCTTATATCTTCAAGTAAGTCAGATATGAATTTTTTATATGGCTTGAGCTTTTCAACATTATCCATACCAATTAGGGTGCTTAGGAGATTAGCTGCTTTTACAGATGTTTCATTTGATCTTTTTGGAGAAGTTCTTTGATATCTTCCTTTATCAAGAACTTGATGGTAGTTTTTCCAGAAACTATCACTTAAATTAAGCGATTTATCTTCTGGAGTTGCCTTTACTTTTTCATAAACTTCTTCAAATGTTTTTACTGATGGATTCTTTTCATTATAGTTTTTGTATCCAACAAAGATGTCTTTACCTCTTTTGATAAATACCATCAGTTCGTTCTCCTCTCCTCTTTTCGCAACTTTTATTCTGTTAGGTAAGTCCCTTACTCTATCTTCAATGTCCGGATATTTCTCTTTTATTTCTTCAAACTCACGCCTTAACTTTGTAAAGAAGCTTTCCTCTTCCTCATCTTCTTTATAGGTCGTCAATCTCTGATAAAGTTTTGAAGGTGTTGGTTCTTCATCTGGGGCAAATATTTTTGCATCTTCACCGAGGACATTGTGAATCATAAACATTTTGGTTTGGGCAATTTCTCTTGATTTTACTATGTCCGCTCCCTTTTCGGTCGGGAAAAAGTTAACGATGTAGATTTCATCATAAACTTTTTTACCAATTCTATTAATCCTTCCAACCCTTTGAATTACCCTTACAGGATTCCACGGAATATCATAGTTTATAACAACTCCTGCCCTGTTCAGATTGAATCCTTCCGAAAGTTTATCTGTTGTAAGAAGTATATAATATTTATCTTCTTGTTCTTTATACTGAGCGTCAAAGTTTTTGTATAAAGCGTCCACTGTGCTTTTACTTAAATTTCCAACTGCAAGAAGAAGCTTGTCCCCAAACTTCTTTTCAAGTTTCTCTTTTAAATATCGTGCTGTATCAAGGTATTCTGTAAAAATAACCACTTTTCTTCTTTCGTTCAAAAAATTCTCAATTCCTTCTATAAGACGTTCAGCCTTTGGGTCGTATTCATTTAAACCAACTTTATCCATCTCTTTCAAAAGGTCCTCAAAAAGTTTCAAATCATTTTCTATATCTTTAATAAATTTTTTACCATCCTTGAATTTTTCTATCTCATAGACTTTGTGATACTTCCTATCAATCTCTCCTTCCTTAAGTTTTTCTTCATATTCGGCAAGTTTTTTATCTATCTCTTCAGAGTCTGCGGTAACAACCTCCTCCATGAGTTTTCTATCAAGTATGAACTTTCCTGTTTTCTTTACAAAGTCAAGCGCTGTCTCATGAACTCTTTTAAATCGCTCTACACTTTCTCTGAAAGCTCCAAAACTACTTTCAAACCTTTTAACAAGAAGTCTTCTCATAAAATCATAGAGGTTTCTCTGAGATGTATAAAGAAAGCTTTCTTCTTCCGTAAGTTTTAGTTCTTCCGAAAATTCGTCCCCTTTTAATCCCTTTTCATATCTTATAGGAAAGTATATTGCACCGGTGAATACCCCCCCTTCATCAATGGGCTTAAAACTTTCTATAACTTTATCGTAAAATTTTAGTTGTTCTGGAGTAAGCTCAAAGAACCATTCCTGAGGGTCTTTTACCTCTGGCATATCTATTTTTTCTCCATAATATTTTAAATCTAGTCTATTCCTACGTATAACTATGGGTTCAAGAATAGCTCTTATCTCTTTAGCAATCTTTCGTGCAAGTTCTTCCACACGAGAAATATCAATATCTTTACTTTGAAATACTTCATAAAAGTATTTTCGTGCTCTGTCCCTTCTCTTTTTATCACTTGAGTTATGATAACTTCTTATATAAGCAAGCTTTTTAAAAGTATTTTCATATTCCCAAAATCTATATTCAAGATTTTCATCAAAAATAATGGATGATTTTTTAGGTATGGTAAAAAGTTTTAACATCGCAAATATATCGCTTGGACGGTTGTTAAAAGGCGTTGCGGTGAGGAGAATAACTGTTTTCCCTCTGCATATCTCATGCAGATAATGATAGCTCTGAGTTTTTTCATTTCTGAATCTGTGCGCTTCATCAACTATTATCACTTCAATATCTTTATGCTCTTTAACAAACTTCAGAGCTTCTTCAAGTTTTCCAAGAGAACGAACTTCCCACCCCCACAGTTCAAAGTCCTCAAGATATTTTTTCCATCCAAATCTTTTATTTTCGTCCCCAACAAGGTGAGGAGGGCATATTACTAATCCTCTTTTTCCAAGTATTTTTGCAACAAGACATGCTGTAACTGTTTTCCCGAGACCTACAACATCAGCAAGAATTGTTCCATTGTGTTCTTTACAGTTTTTAACTGCCTGAGCTACAGCCTCTATCTGGTAAAGGTATGGTTTATATCCTTTACTCCTCATAAATTCACTGAGAAGATTTACCGTTAGCTCCTCCCCTTTTAAGGTCTCAAGGTAAACTTTTAGAAGATAGTAATACGCTTCAAACGGTCTTATTTCTTTGAGGAAAGTTTCATTTTTGATTACATTCACCACATTATTTTTATCTATTTCAATAGCCCTCTTCCACAAACTATCAAAATATTTTTCTGCCTCTTCAAATCCATAATCTTTAATTTCCACATTGAATTCATTTTGGGATTCAAGTCCAGCTTTTGTAAGATTACTACTTCCAGTTATAAAGAGGTTTGGAATGATCTGATTTACAGATTCATTCATTTTGAATAAATATAATTTTGCATGATTTGGTTCTCTTGTTTTTCTTATAACAAGTTTTCCCTCTTCAATGAGTTTTACGAAGAACTTAGCCTGCTCGTATACTTCCTCTCGGTCAAGTTCCTGTGATGAGAGAGCCTTTTTTAGCGATTCAAAAAATTCCTTCTTTATAAGATCTGAGTTAATGAACTTATTAATTTTAGCATATTCATAAATTCCAAAATTTCCTTTATCAACATTTAACCCCACAAGAATTTTAATATGTTGATTTTTGAGTAGTCCCTTTTCATCCATTGATTTTAGAGTTTCATAAAGTTCTTTGAGTCCGGAGAAATAGAAGAAGCCAACGAGGAATTTCAATTCTTCGCTTCTTTCAATAAGGGTCTTTAGCCTTTGCTTTAAATTTTTTTCTTTGTCATTGGTTATAAACATTCTCTATCCCCATAATGGGTATAACTTGCTCCGATCTCTCTTAGCGCGCTTACACTTTTCTGGTTGTTGGGGGACATGTATTTTATTATATTGCCAGCAAGGGAGTAAGTGAATAATATTTATTAAGAAATGCGGGTGAGGTTCAGAATAGCTCTGTACAGGGATGGTGTAAGGCTTACCAAAGAACAGCTTAAGGATCGTAAGGATCCTTTGGGAATAGGTATGCGCTACGTGACGGAGTTTAAGTACTTGGAGGCTACCAAGTGGCTTATGGTGGCGAAAGACTCCTATGAGAAGTACCTGTTGTTGGGTCTTATTAACTTTGCTCTTGCTCAGGACTGGCTGGGAAGGGAGTTTCTAGAAAATGCTTCCCTGTACGAACCTGCGGAAAACGTCCAGTTTTTTGTAGAGGTTCCCGAAAAGGGCCTTCGTGCAGAGATAAAGGGTCTGCGGGACGTTCTTAATCTACAGAGGTTAAGCGCCTGAAGTAGTTTTCTAAAACAAAGGAGAAGGCAGAAGGTAAACGTGATATATCGCTGACCTTTATAGCTGTTCTGTCAAAGTACTCCTCTATGTAGTTTCTGCTTTGTCCCACTCCCACACCCACAAGGGGATACTCCTTTTTCATGGTGTCTATGATTTTTTTCAGTTCTGTTCCTTTCAAACCTCTCGTAGGTTCTCCGTCTGAAAAGAGGATGAGAACACCCCGACGGTGGGTGGTTTTACAGTAACTACTAAGGTGATCAAAGGCTTTAAGAAGTGCCAGCTCTATGTTGGTGGCACCTCCCACCATGGAGGGTATCTGCATGAACTTACTTCTAAAGTTTCTGTAGTCTTCGTCAAAGTCCTTGAGGGTCATAACCCTCTCGCTGAAGAGGTCTACAGAGAGGGGCATCCCCATACTGCTGAGGGTCTCTGCCACCAAAAGGAGGGCTTTCATGGCGCTTACCAGTTTTTCCTCCTTCCTCATGGAAGAGGAGACATCTATGACCAGCTTGAAGGCCAACTCTTTCCTCTCCGGTACAACGCGCCTCTGGTAAATCCTACCTCTACCTGTGGGAACTTCCACCGATAGTTTTTTCAGATTTAACCTCCTTCCCGTATGGTATCTACCCCACCAGTACTCTTCCTCCTTGGGTAAAAGCTTTTCAAACTTCCTTCGGAGGGCCTCCACGTGCGGAAGAACATCCTTCAGCATGAGTCTGTAGCTTCTGTACTCTTCCTCTGTGAGGCCTGTTTCACGCAAAAACTGTTTGTCTTTGTCAGAGAGATCTTTACGAGAATGAGAGGAGGAGGAGAGACTTCTACCGGACCTTTCTTCCTGCCAAGGTTTGAAAAGGAAGGTGAGAAAACCTCTGTGCTCCAGCTCTACCTCCAGGGTTTTGGGAAGGAAGAGTCTTAAGAAGCTTACGTCCCTCTCCAGCATGTTGAGATAAGACATCTGTTTCATGTAGTCCTTCATCCAGTCTGGTAAGTTCCTTATGTGTTTTACAAGATCCTTCACCACATCCGAAGGTATTTGGACGGCTTTTAGATCTCTGTTCTTCAGTATGAAGTCCTGAAGGTGTGGAGGGAGTTTCTTGAGGACATCTGTCATTATACGGCCTCTGTGACCATCCTGTCGGTTTCTGCCTCTTGCCTCTTCCAAAAGGAGATCTACAAAGTTAAGTTCCTGCGCCTCCTCCAGCAACACCCTGTACTTACCAAAGAACTCCTCCATGAGAACGTCGTAAGCCTGTCCATCCGGTAGGGAGAGGTACTCCTGCATTGCTCTAGCAAGACTTCTCACCTGTCGTGACACAAGGGGAGACAAAAGGTCTTCTCTACCTGTCCACAAGGCTATAAAACCCAGTGCCATAAGATGATGGGGATAAAGATCCTCCAGCTGAGAGAGGATGTGTAGGTACCTCTGCTGGAGATAGGAAGAGGAGTGGGGGTGTCTTTCGGTAATTCTTTTGTCAGCCTTGAGGGATTCTAAGGGGGCGTAAAGGACTAGGAAGGATGTGGGAGGGTACCCGAAACGGAAGAACTCCCTCTGACCCAATCTCCACAGGTAGAAGTTGGTTTCTAAGAGGCTCACCTCGTGTCTTATCTCGGTCAGTATTTCCTCTTCACTTTTTCTGGAGAGCTGGTTTATGTCAAAGACGATACCTTCGGGTTTTCTTACAGCGGGTGGAACCTCCTCTACCTCAGCCCGTGCCCACATTTCCAACAAAGGCAGATGCATAGGATCGTATCCACAGCCCCAGCCCTCGTAGCTGGGAACGAACTTCATACCGTACTCTTGCTCCAATAGGTGAGACACCACTCGCCATTTTTCTTTCATCACAGATGTTAAATTTAATTCAGTGAAAGGTGTTGTATTTCTTCTCTTGACACTGATACCTTGGATCTTCTCATGTACAGGAGATGATACACCTTACATAGCTTTCTTTATATCGGGTGAAGGAAGACAGAGTAAGGTGGAGGGATTTAAACAGGCTATGAAGGATATGGGCGTGAGTATAAAGTATGACCTATACGATGGTCAAAACAACCTGAGAAAGATAGAGGAAATTGCCCAGCAGATAGCTCTGCAGGAAAACAGATACCGTCTGGTGGCTGTAGGTGGTAGTCTCGAGGCTTACTACCTTAAGAAGGCAAAGCCCAACTTTTCAAAACCCATCGTTATCATGGGAGGTACAGCCGTGAAGGTTTGGGGACTGACACAGGACTTCGGTAAACCCACCAACGGTGTGACAGGTGTTGATAACCAGAATGCGGAGCTTATGGAGAAAAGACTTGAGATATTCAAAAAGTTCTTTCCTCACGTGAAGAAAGCTGTTGTTTTCTGTACGCCAAAGTTTGAAGCCTCTCGTTACGCCACACGCCTGACGGTAAAAGCTGGTGAGAAGATAGGAATAAAGGTAGTTCCGGTGAGTGTGAGAGATCTGAGAGATCTGGAATACGTTATGGCCAACATGAAGAAGGATGGGTTTTCGGCCGTCATAATAACGCCTTGCTTTTACACCGAGAACTTTCTTACCACGTATATTCTTCAGTTAGCCAACTTCTACCAGATACCTGTTATGTGTCTCTCTCCGGATCAAGCTGCCAGAGGCTGTCCTGTAGCCTACGGCAGTTCAGGATTTGAGCAAGGTTATCAGGCCGCCCATATAGCGTTGCGCCTTCTGAGGGGCGATCCTGTGGAATCCGTTCCCTTCGAGAAGGTAAGGACAGTCCATCTCGCTGTCAACATGCGAGCTCTTAGGGAACTAGGCTACACCTACGACAGGAAAGCTCTTGATTTTGCCGACATAGTTTACCGGTGATGAGTGTAAGGAAGAAAGTTCTCTTTACGGTAGTGGTTCTACTCCTACTACAGCTTTTATCTCTTTTTCTGCACTACTTTATGCTACGCTCTTACCTAATAGACAGGTGGAGGGAAGAGGCCAGTGCGGTGGCAGGCAGTCTGGCCAGTCACGTGGCTGTTAGGATAAAAGATGACATCGACAAGGCTAGGAGAACGGTAGAGTTATACAGTAGTCTACCCTTGGAAGCTCTCATGTGGAAGATAACCTCGGAAGTGGTTCACGTTAAGAGGGTGGATTATATGGACAGTGGTGGTAGGTACTTAAAGAGTGTTAGCAGGTTCCACAATGTGCCACGTTACGTGGGAAGCATCGGTGTAGCCTTAAGGGAAGAACAGGTGGGTGAAGTTAGGGACGAGTACGGGGAGACCTATCTTGTATACAAGCTCCCCGATATGAGGGAAAATGTGCACAGAGGTTTCTTTCTTCTTTACCTGAGTCTGAAGGATCTTCTGTGGGATGTCCTTTCCACAGGCTATCCGGGAAAGATAGGGATAGTGTTGAAGGACAGTAGGGGATCGCCTACAGTGGAACTAAGTGGGTCTCATGTTCCCAGTCCTTTTACAGTATCTTACCCGGTGAGAGGATATCCGTACCATCTGGAACTTTTCTGGAAAAGAGAGGATGTCCTTGCTCCAGCGGATAAGTTTCTGCAAAGTGCTGGTATATTTGGCGTGACCACTACGGCTTTTTTACTGTTCATCTTATTCCTTGTAGTGTACAGGACCTTTAGACCTCTTGAAGTTCTTACACAGGAGGTGATCAACTACAGTGGTAGTTTCACCCGTAAGGGTGTCGATGAGCTAGATATCCTTTCCCGTGCTTTCGAAAATCTCCTGAAGGGTGTGGAACGTGAGAAAGAAACTTACAGGAAGTTGTGGCAGGAGATAGGTGATGGGATGCTTCTGGTAAGGGACGATGGTACGGTGGCTATGGTGAACGCTCAGCTGGAGATGAGGTTTGGTGTAAAAGGCGAAGAGATGGTGGGGATGGAAGTCTCTCGGATATTTCCAGGACTGAACCCCAAGGTTAACACCTTTATTTCTGAAACGGATATGCTGGTTAAGGGTAAAAGGTACACGGTGAGTCTCAGGATATTCCCTGTTTCTCTAGAGGACGGCGTCTATCACCTTATACACATAAAGGACCTCACCCTCCAAAAGGAAATGGAGTACGTACTCTCCAGACATGTACGCCTAAACATAGCTGGTGAGATAGCTGTTTCTATAGCTCATCAACTCAACAACCCTCTTGCCTCAATACTAGCTTCCGCGGAGGTACTCATGAGCCGTTTGCAGGACGACACCCTAAAGCCCTTAGTCCAGAGGATAGTGGACAACACGGCGAGAGCATCCCAGACAGTGAGGAAGCTTCTGGATATCTCTGGAAGTAAAGACGGTTCTCCCAGTAAGGTAAATCCAGCAACCCTCACGGAAGGTGTAGTGGACATGATGCTGTACAAAGCCAGGAAGAAAGGTGTAAAACTAGAGTACGTGAACTTCCTTAAGGAAAACATCACCCTGTTCTGCTATCCGTGGAAGCTAGAACAGATACTTATGAACTTGGTGGATAACGCCATAGATGAAACACCTCAGGGTGGGTATGTGCGGGTAACCTTAGAAGAGGTGAGAGGAGGTCTTGTGTGGAGTGTGAAGGATTCAGGAAAGGGTGTGAGGGAAGATATCCTGGATAGGATCTTCGAACCCTTCTTTACCACAAAGGTAGAGGGCTATGGGCTAGGTCTTTCCATCGTCAAGAGGTTTGTGGAAGATATGGGCGGGAGAGTGGAGGTCATCAACCACCCCGATGGTGCTGAGTTTAGAGTTATTCTGAGATTGGGGGAAGGATATAGCCATGAGAGTTCTGTTGGTGGAAGATGAGGTAGATCTCGGTAGTGTTCTGGTGGAGTACCTGACGGAAAGAGGTGCCAGTGTAGTGTGGGTGCAGAGGGGTGGTGAAGCTTTGAAGACTGTGCAGACAGAGAGTTTTGATGTGGTGCTTTTGGACCTGTTCCTTCCAGATATGGATGGTATGGAACTTCTCAAAGAGTTGAGGGAGAGCGCACCTCTCACGGAAGTAGTCATACTGACTGGTCATGGAACGGTTAGGACCGCTGTGAGTGCCGTTAAGATGGGTGCTTTTGATTTTCTCACAAAACCTTGCAGTCTGGAAGAGGTGTTTTTGGCCCTGAAGAGAGCTGAGGAGTATGCCTCTCTAAAACGAGAGAGTCTACTTATGAGGAGAGAGAGGGAGGATTCTCTCAGAGGTCTTGTCTTTGAGAGTGAAGCCATGAAGAAAGTACTTGATATGGTGAAGAAGATAACTTGCAGCGACTGTAATGTTCTCATAACTGGAGAAACAGGAACGGGTAAGGAGGTAGTGGCCAGACTTATACATCACATGAGTGACAGAAGAGACAAACCCTTCGTGGTGGTTAACGTGCCATCCATCCCAAAAGATCTTCTGGAGGCAGAGATCTTCGGTTACGAGAAGGGAGCTTTTACTGGGGCCAACCAGTCCAGAGAAGGTTTCTGGGAACTGGCCAAGGGTGGTGTGATATTTCTTGATGAAATATCGGAGATAGATATCCCACTACAGGCTAAGCTGTTGAGAGTTATAGAGACAAAGAGGTTCTACCGGGTAGGTGGTAGGAGGGAGATACACAGCGATGTCAGGGTCATAGCAGCCACCAACAGGGACCTTAGGGATATGGTGAAGAAGGGTCTCTTCAGAGAGGATCTGTACTATCGCCTGAACACTGTAGAGATTCGTATACCTCCCTTACGGGAGAGAAGGGAAGATATCCTGCCACTGGCCCATCTCTTTCTGAAAGAGTTCTCCGTCAAGTATTCTAAGCATGTGGAAGGATTCACGGAGGAAGCCAAGAGAAAACTTCTCTCCTACCATTACCCCGGAAATGTAAGGGAACTGAGAAACATAGTGGAGAGGGCCGTCCTCTTCGCAGAGAGCAACATAATAGAGGAAGATGATATTTATATAACCACCGAAGAAGAGTGGAAATCCTTAAGGGAACTGGAGAAGAAGAAAATAGAAGAAGCATTAATAGCCTGCGGCTATAACAAAAAGAAGGCTGCCGAACTTCTGGGAATTCCTTTACGCACCTTCTACAGAAAGCTGGAGAGGTACGGTCTTATCTAATTGCCAAACTGACAACACCTTGCCATAGTGACACACATACTCCACGAGGAAATTTAGGACTTACCACCTTTTTAGGTAGGCATCTTGTTTGCAAAAGATGGGGTGGAGGAGGTAAATCATGGACCGGAGAAGCTTCTTCAAGTGGGCTGGTCTTATAGGTTCTCTACCTTTGGTGGGACGGATGGCTGGTGCCGCACCTCCAAGAGTAAAGATGGAGGATATCAAGAAAGAAACACCCATAGCAGTGGTGTATCACTGTGACTTTCCACAGGAGGCACGTTTTAAGGCTATGCTGGGTAACATAAGGAACCACCTATCCGTGTACGACAACGATCCGCTGCGCATAAAGATCGTGGTGGTGGCTCACGGGCCAGGTGTAAAGTTCTTCATGAAGGATCTGACCGGTAGTCCTTGGGAGAGCGAGCCTATAGATGTGAAGGGCATATACCAACAAGAGAAGGATCTGACCGCTTATGGAGTAGAGTACTATATATGCAACATAACTCTCACCCGCCTTAGACTAGATGCTAACAAGCTACACGAGTTCTGCAAGATAGTACCCTCAGGAGTTGGTGCCATAGGAGATCTGCAAGCTAAAGGCTACGCTTACATAAAAGTTCAGTAGGAGGTCATAGCATGAAGAAGATAGCCTGGAGCTGTTTTCTGGCTACAGCCCTCTTCTCATCGCCCATGGCCTTCGCCATAAGGATCTCTGGTCCAGCGGAGGAGCAGTATATGGATGTGAACGTACTTATGCAGTTATGGTTCCGTCATCAGGACATAAGCGATTCTAACAGACCTAACTTCGTTAACGCCAGCGACAGGGACGATGTCTTCTTCAGAAGGGTTAGACTTAGATTCTTCGGAAGTGTCAATCCGTGGTTCAAGTTCAACTTCGTCCTAAGGGACAACGACTTTGGAAGAGATCCTTACGATGCCCCCTTTGGAGGACAACCAACTCATTCAAAACGCCAAAGCAACCGTAACACCGGCTATATTCACGAACTTGACGCTATCCTCGCTCTTGATAAGATGACGGACACACGCGGTTTCACAGTAGACCTTCACTTAGGCTATCCCAGAGTTCCCTTAGGAAGAGAACAGTTCCAAAGGGCTTATGACAACATCGATCTCGATAGAACCAACGCCACCTTAAGGTGGACTCATCTGGCTACAGGTGACGTAACGGGCAGAGCCTTCGGAGGATACTTACACGTGAGAACTGGTACCGAAGGTAAAGGTTACCGGAAGGTGACCTTCGACGGTTTTGTGGGTGCCTTCGGTGGCTATAAGAACGTAAAGAATCCATGGGATGACACAGTGGTAGGTGTTTCCGCAAACACACCTCTGTGTGGGTTTACAGTCCCTAACCCCGCTATAGGGACATGTCTCTCCCGAGTCAGAGGCAACAGCTCCAACAACCTTCTTTACACCTTCAGGGCTACCCTAGCCTTCGGTGATCCAGAAGGTAGGCCGGCCATATACAACTGGCTTTACAGGGACACGTACCTTGGGAAGAGAAAGGGAATAACCATCGGAGTATCCTATGCCTTTCAAAACAAGATAAGCCAGCATATTCTAACAGATACCCAAGGAATACAACCGGGTTTTCTAGGTAACGGTTCTCCTTACAACGGTGCTGGAACGGTAAACGTGAGAATACCCTACCTTCTGCTACCTAACCCCATAGGAACGAACAGTGTTACTGTAAGTAACGCGCTCCTTAACAACAAAGTGGATATGAAATTTTACGGTGCGGACATAGCATGGCACCATGGACCTGTATCCTTCGTAGCAGAAGTTGGACAGGTGAAGTTCAGCAAACTCCTCCTTACGGACGGTGCCAACAACCTGTATCCCGGAAGAAGTATAAAGAACGACTTTTGGCTTGTTAAAGCTGGCTACATGATAAACCCTAATGCGGTGCATAAGTTTGAACCTTACATCAGCTACTCAGAGTACAAACCTCAGATAGTTCAGGTAGGTAACGGCGCAAACGCGAGACTGTATGGAGACGCCACCAACTTCGTAGGTCCAAACCAACTGACTGGTGGCACAGATAGATCCAGTTTGGGTAAGATAAAGCAGCTTGGTATAGGAATAAACTACTATTACAGAAACGAGAACTTTAGATGGACTCTCGAGTACACAAGATTTAGTGAACAGAGAAACAGCATAGATAACAACGCGCTTACCCTCCAGTTTCAGTGGATATTCTGAGCCAGGGCTCAGCCCCCGCTCACCTCCCTCTTTCTTTTTCCAGCTCCTCCTTTTTCTCCTCTACCAAAAGACCTTCCTTTATGCCCCAGTCACTTACCACTATCTCCGTGTGTCCCATAAGTAGCATGATCCTGTAGAACAAAACCGCACCAGCTACTATCACCCTGGATCTTTTGGGTTCTATCTGAGGGAAAGCCCTCACTCTATCCTCTGCCCTCATAGATGAGAGCTGTTCTATCCAAAACATAAGCTGCTGTATAGTAAGCTTCTTACCGTGTACCAGAGTAGGGTCGTAGGGATAAACACCGTACTGAAGAGCGCAGAGGGTGGTTATGGTCCCTCCAAGTCCCACCAAGGTCTGGCACGGTTGTACCACAGGCCTTATCTGCTCATCCAGGAAGTTTTTCAGAGATTCCAGCTCGTAGATGGTGGGAGGGTCAGAATTCAGAAACTCTTCCGTTAGCCCCACTATACCTATGGGTAGGGAGTGAAGATAGTCTATCTCAAAACCTCTGCCACACACTATCTCTGTAGATGCACCACCTTGATCCACTATACAGAACCTACCTTCAGGCTTTAGGGAGTACGCTACCGCCCAGAAGGCGTACTTTCCCTCCTCCTCCGGTTTTATCACCCTTACCTCCAAACCTGTTCTCTCTTTCACCTTTTGCAAGAACTCTTCTGTGTTTCTGGCTCTCCTTAGGGCTTCTGTTCCCACAGCTTTTATCTTCTTCACCCCCATCTTGTGGGCTATCTGCACATAGCGTTCCAAAACATTTAGAGTTTCTTCCATTCTATCTTCGGAAAGCTGGCCTGTTTTGGAGAGAGACTGAGCAAGAGAGGTTATGTTACCTTCCTCATAGAGGATCTTGATACCGTCTGTAAGATCTGCCACACTTAACCTACATGAGTAGGAACCTACATCTATGACAGCCACCTTCATGTACGCTATAATTTTATTAAAAAATGAGATTCCTTGTGTTGGCTTCTGAATCCAAGAGAAGGGTTGAGATACTGAAGATGTTAGGTTTTAAGTTCTTCGTTATCCCTGCGGGGATAGAAGAAAGACCTTTAGGTCACCCAGTAGCCACCGCTCGCCGGCTTGCGTATTGGAAGGCTCTGAAAGTTTGGAAAGATTACAAATACGCCGTTGTGTTGGGTGCCGACACTCTGGTGGTGGTGGACAACGTCATCTTAGGTAAACCTAAGGACGAGGAGGAGGCAAAACGTATGTTGCGCCTCCTATCAGGAAGGTGGCACAAGGTGGTGACAGGCGTTTCCATTCTGTGGCAGGGGGGTAAAAGAACCTTTCACGACGTAGCTCTTGTAAAGTTCAGAAAACTGGACGACGAGGAAATAGAGGAATATATTAAGAGCGGAGAGCCTATGGACAAGGCTGGTGCGTATGCGGTACAGGGAAAGGGAGCAAGGTTTATACAAGCCATCAAGGGTGACTTTTACACAGTTATGGGTCTCCCTGCCAGTAAGACTTTTACTGCTCTTAAGTCTGTCCTTTAGCTTATCCTCCTGCTCGGTGGTGATGGAGAAAGGTATCGGTATTCAGACACAGATACAGTACAGAAGGTGAAGGTGAAACATGGTGGGTGCCCAAATACCGCCTGCTGGGGATGGGCACCTTTAAAAGGGCGGGATACAAATACCCCAGCCCCGGACGGAGAGTTCGGGTAAGAGGGGAGTGTCATGGGGCTTTACGTGATGCTTACCAAGATATCACCTTACGCTGTTAAGAATTTAGAGAAACTCAAAGAGATAGAGCAGGAGGCTGAGAGACTGATAGAGGAGAACTGTCCCGGTGTGAGATGGATAATGAACTTGGTGGTATTTGGTCCCTATGATTATCTGGACATATTTGAGGCATCCAGTGACGAGGAGGCTGCCAAGGTGGCTATGATCATAAGATCCTTCGGACATGCCACCACCGAGACTTGGCCCGCCATAAAGTGGTCTGAGTTCAAGGATCTTTTGGGTAAAATAAAGGTATGAGGCTATCCCTATGGAGGAGAAGGAGAATTTTCAAGAAGACACTTCCAGCATGTGGGAACAAGCGTTGAAGGAACAACAGGAAGCGGAAGGGAGACACGGAGAGGGGCAAGGGGATAGTCAGGATCTTTCCGAGAAAGTAAGGCGCTTCCTGGAGATTCCTTTGGAACTTGAGGTGGTCATAGGACGTACTACTCTTAAGTTGGGAGAACTTCTGCATCTTGGCCCGGGTTCTGTTGTGGAGTTGGACAACCATGTTGAGTCTCCCGTAGATATACTTGTTAACGGTAAGCTGGTGGCTAAGGGAGAGATAGTGGTGGTGGAAGATAAATTCGGTGTCAGGATCACCGATATAATAGCAAGGGAGGAGAGAATAAAGGGGTTTGTGTAGATGGAAGATCTCAAGAAAATTTTGGCGGAGCTTCTCAGAGAGATAAGTTTTCTGGAGGCGAAGGTGGATGAGGTAATAAAACCCCTGGAGGAAACCTCCGTCACCCTACCTGCGGCCAGTGAGAGCTTACAGGATGTTATAACCTTTACCGAACGTGCGGTAAATCAGGTGGTGGAGCTTTTGGAGGCCATAAACGAGAACTCACAGGTTATAGAGAAGGAGGTGGAGTTTTTGCTAAAGCTCAGCCCTATTCCCTCCATCGAGAGTAGATTGATAAACGTACGTGAGAGGAACAGGGACAACATCAACAAACTGCTTCAGATCCTGACACTGCTGTCCTTTCAGGATCTGGCTAGTCAACAGCTTAAGAAGGTTATAAGTACCCTTGAGGAACTTAAAAGGGGTATAATAAAGATCGTTGTAAGCTCCGTGGAGAGGATGGAGGTTAGTAGAGAACAGAAGGAGAGGATTCTGGGTAAGGCTACGGAGATGTTGACTGGTGACAGGATAAGTCAGACTGATGTTGACGCTCTTCTAAATGAACTCGGTTTGTAAGGAGGAAGGTTTATGCCACCGAAGGAAGCCAAATTTCTCGTGGTGGATGATATGAGTACCATGAGAAAGATAGTAAAAACTCTGCTAAATCAGCTGGGTTATACCAACGTAGATGAGGCAGAGAACGGAAGAGACGCTTTAGCTAAGCTACGCAGCTCTTCCTATGATCTCGTCCTTCTGGACTGGAACATGCCGGAGATGGATGGTCTGGAACTGTTGAAGGCCATAAGGGCAGATGATAGTCTGAGACATATTCCCGTTATCATGATCACGGCAGAGGCAAAAAAGGAGAACGTTTTAGCTGCCATACAAGCGGGAGCCAACAATTACATAGTCAAGCCTTTTACTTTAGAGACACTTCGCGATAAGCTAGAGAAAGTGTGGAGTTCTGTAAACAGGTGAGGTATTGGCATGGATGAGCTGGAGCTTCTGAAAGCTGTAAAGGAAGGCTTGGATACATCGTTGAAAGAGATAGAGGACATCTACAGAACCCTGAATAACGGTATGCAGATGATAGAAGAGATGTACAGTAGGTTAAAGGAAGAAGAATCGTACATGGAAAGCGTCAAGAAGTTGACGGACCTACTGCGTGAAAGATCGAAGGATATAGAGGAGATAACACACATAATAGAGAGTATTTCTGAGCAGACAAACCTCCTCGCTCTGAATGCTGCCATAGAGGCAGCCAGAGCTGGGGAGCACGGTAGAGGTTTCGCGGTTGTAGCCGATGAGGTGCGTAAGCTTGCCCAGAAGTCCATGGCCTCTGCCAGAGAGATAGGTAAGAATCTCAAGGAGATAGGTAAACAGATAAGGGAGCTAAGTCAGGCTATAGACAGAGTGATGGAGAACGTCAAAGAGACCAGTGAACTTTCTGACGATGTGAGAACCATTGTAGAACTCATATATGACAGGCTGAGACTGCTGGCTGACAGCTACCAGAAAGTGGCAAATCTTATGAAGTGAGGTGTTAACATGAACTTGAGGGAAGTGGAGGAACAGCTGGAGAGGCTAAAGGAGCTGACGGAGAGCTTGGTAAAAGCCTCAAAACAGACAAATCTACTCGCTCTCAATGCGGTGATTGAGGCGGCAAGGGTGGGCGAGGCGGGGAAGGGCTTCTCGGTGGTAGCTGCAGAGTTCAGAAAATTAGCTGAGAACTACAACAGAACTGTCGTGGAACTGAGAGATGCTGTGAGGAAGATAGAGGAGTACCTGAAGAATCTAGGAGAGACATGATATGGAGTACTCCGGCCTGCCGGAAGTTTTGAAAACGGGGTCCAACGAACTTGAACTGGTTAACTTTCGGATATTTGAAGATAGGCCTGAAGGTCTCTATGCCTGGAACTTTGGGGTAAACGTAGCTAAGGTACGGGAAGTTTTACGTATGCCTCCTGTAACTAGGTTACCTAATGTCCCTCCAGCGGTGGAGGGTCTGGCAGAGGTAAGGGGGGAGATGATACCGGTGGTAAGCCTTGCCCGTTGGATGGGGCTGCACGAACCTCCGGAGAGAAAGAAGTACCTCCTACATCTTGAGTTCCTGAGAGAGCATGTGGGTATAGTGGTACACGATGCGAGGAAGATAGTGAGAGTGTCATGGCAGGAGGTGAGAAGAGCTCCTGAAGGTTTAAACCAGCTTCTGAGGGGGCGTATTACAGGTATTGTAGACGTAGAGGACGGTACTATACTGGTTCTCGATCTTGAGGGTATAGTCAGTGATATAGGTATATTGAAGGTCTTTGGCATGGAAGAGGTCTCCGAAGGCAGTAAATCGGAAGGTCACTACACCGTTCTCGTGGTGGAGGACTCTTCGGTGGCCATGAAGATAATAAAGGACATCCTGGAGGGAGCTGGACACAAGGTCATACCCTGTGAGGACGGTGAGGAAGCATGGGAGAAGCTTACGCAGTTGCTGGAAAAGGCACAGAGAGAGGGCAAGAACATAAGGGAGTACCTCCAGGTGATCTTCACGGATATAGAGATGCCCCGTATGGACGGTCTAACCCTTACCAAGAAGATAAAGGAAACACCAGGTTTGATGCATCTACCTGTAATAGTCAACACTACTCTCTCCGATGAAGCTAATCGTGAGAAGGCTTTCCTGGTAGGTGCCGATGCTTACCTTGTAAAGTTTGATGCTAGAGAGATGATACAACTGGTAGAGAAACTAGGAAGAGGATCATGATACCGGAGGAAATGAGAGAGGTCTTTGAAGAGTTCGTGTTGGAAGCGAAGGAGCATCTAGAGGAGCTTGAGAAAACGCTGTTGCATCTTGAGAAGGTTCCCAACGATCTATCCGCTATAAACGCCGCCTTCAGGAGTATGCACACCATAAAGGGAGGTGCATCTTTCCTGGGGCTCACTCCCATAGTGGAAGTAGCCCATGCGGCGGAAGATGTGCTGAGTAAGGCAAGAGAGGGGAGCCTGCACCTCACATCTACCACAACGGACCTCCTCTTGAAAAGCGTAGATTTTATAAGATCGGCCCTAGAGGCGTATGTGGAGGGTAAGCCTGTCAGTGATTACGGTGAGTTACTAAAAGCACTACGTCATCAAGAAGAGACAAAGCTAGAGGAAAGGCCATCACTGGATAAACTTCTGGAGAAGTATGGACTATCCCACCTGAAGGGAAGACCTGTTGAGGAGCTTCTGGAAGAAGTGGTGTTAATGCCTCCCGATAGACGACCAACCGAGCTCATAGCCGCTCTAGAGGAAGCTCTACATGGGGAGTCGGAGGATGTACCGGAAAAAGGGGAGCAGGTGCCTCCTCCCTCGCAGAGTAAGGAGGAGGGGGAGAGAGTTCTCAGGATAGACGTTCAGAAGGTGGAGACCCTTATGAACCTCGTAGGAGAGCTTGTTCTGGAAAGGAACAGACTTCTGCGTATAATGCAGGCCATGATGGAGGAGGGTCTATCCAGAAGAGTGGAAGAGTTGGAGTCGGTAGTATCTTCCATAGACAGAATCGTAGGGGATCTTCAGCTGGCGGTTATGAAGACACGTATGCAGCCTGTCAGAAAGCTCTTCCAAAAATTTCCCCGTGTAGTAAGAGACCTGTCAAGAGCACTGGGCAAGGAGGTCGTCCTCATAACAGAGGGAGAGGATACCGAGATGGATAAATCCCTTATAGAGAGACTAGAGGATCCTCTCATACATCTGGTAAGAAATGCGGTAGATCACGGTATAGAGTACCCAGAGGAGAGGGAACGCTTAGGTAAGCCGAGGGAGGGACGAGTCCTTCTGAAGGCCTACTACCAGGGAGACAGGGTTTACATATCGGTGGAGGACGATGGTAGAGGTATAGATGTGGACAGGGTGAAGGAAAAAGCTCTGGAAAAGGGAATAGTTTCCAGAGAGAGGTTGGAAAAACTGACGGACAAGGAGGTACTCTCCCTCATATTCAGTCCCGGTTTCTCCACAGCTGATCATGTGTCAGAGGTATCCGGGAGGGGTGTGGGTATGGATGTGGTTCTCAGTACCGTCACCAGCTTCAGGGGTACAGTGGACATAGCCAGTGAGAGGGGGAAAGGGACAAAGGTAGTTATGAGCTTTCCCCTAACGGTGGGAATAATAAAATCCTTAATAGTGAAGGTAGGGGATCGCCTCTTTGCCATACCCATACACTCAGTGTTGGAGATAGTGAGCGCGGATTCTGCAGAGATATCTCACGTTTCCGGTGAAGAGGTACTGATCCTTAGGGGTAACACTATTCCGTTGTTACATTTGTCTGAGATTCTAGGCATGGAGAGGAGACATGTGGGGTTTATAGTGGTGGCCTTAGCTGGAAACAGGAGGGTGGCCTTTGGGGTGGATGACCTTTTGGGAGACGAGGAGGTGGTCATAAAACCACTGGGAAAGCTGTTTGGTGAGATAGAGGGTATATCGGGAGCCACCATTACGGGAGATGGTAGTGTTGTCTTGATACTAGATCCCGTGGGTATCGTGAAGAGGACGGTAGGTATGCTCTGAGGTAAGTACTATGAACATAGTGCTCCATAAGGACAAGAATCAGCTGGAGAAGGTCACCCACATGTACGAACTTCTTGCCTTTTATCTGGAGGGGGAGCTGTTCGGTGTACCTTTGAGGAAGGTACTGGAGGTGTCCAGGATGGTACCTATAGTACCCGTGCCCTTCTCCCCCACTTACGTAAAGGGTGTCATAAATGTGAGAGGGGAGATACTACCCGTCGTGGATCTCAAAGGTCCACTTCGCATGAAGAGAACAAGGGAGGAGAACCGCATAGTTCTTTTAGAAACGGAAAGAGGTAAAGTGGGTGTCCTGGTGGACGAAGTGGTAGGCGTTATGAGGGTAGAGGAGCAGAGGTTCGAACCAAACCCCATGGTGGGTAGGTACAGTGAGTTTGTGGAGAAGGTAGCTTACCTGAAGGAGGGTCTGCTCTGTCTTCTGGAGATGGATAGGATAATAAACTCTCTATGAGGAACTTTTACATAAAGGTACTGGACTACCTGTTGGAAAAGAGACTGGAAGCCTTTCAAGCCCACTTCTTCCAACTAAATAGGAACTTCGGTGACAACGTGGATAGGTTCATAAGGGTATGGTTTGAGGGTTACATACTGAAGAGACTCATCCAGCACTTTCCCCTTTCCGATATAGTGGAGCATTACCCATCTTATATGAGAAGAAAGAGACAGCTTATAAGATCCTACGTGGCTACTTACTGGAGCTTTTGTAAGAGACCCTATAGGTTCCCTACAAAAGTGACAGAATCCTTACGGTTCTTTGGTCTCGATACTTTAGACGAGGCAAAACTCAGAAAAGCCTACAGACAGATGGTACTCAAATATCATCCTGACAGGTACGGTAACAGAGAGGAGGCTCACAGGCGGATGGTACTCATCAATTACCACTACCAGGTACTGCTAAGCTATCTCTCGCGTCTAAGGAATGATCCAGTGTAGGGTCAGGTCTTTTTCCTGTGAGGATCTCTAACAGTTCCTTCACGCTTATGATACCTTGCTTTTTCAGAAGGTGTCCGTTGGCACCGCTTATAAACAGCCCCTCCTCGTAGTTACCCAGCCAAGCAGCACCCAGTCGGTCAGCTATACAGAAACCCACCTTTTTGGCTTCTTCTCCTTTGTTGCAGGGAACCACACAGTGGGAAACACAGCCCTGCCAACCATTGTAACCTTCCAACAGGCGTTCTACAAAGGGAGTTTTTACAACCCTCAGGGGGTAACCTACTGGAGACTTGAGGAGTATTATATCCTCCTCCTCTGCCTTGAGAAGTATCTCCTTGTATATGGGAGGTGCGTCGCACTCGTGGGTGGCTATAAAACGCGTGGCTATCTGCACCCCTTTAGCTCCCCTGTCTATGTACCACTTTATATCTTGGTAACTCCATACTCCACCGGCCACTATGACAGGTATACCACCCCACCTGTTGGCCTCCTCCAAAAGGGAGGGAAACAGGTTCTCCAGTTGGTATTCAGGCATAAAACACTCCTCGTACTTAAACCCTTGGTGTCCTCCTGACTTTGGTCCCTCCAGTATTACAGCGTCGGGAAGCCTTTTGTACTTTTTCTCCCATGTCCTGCATATGAGGTTAAGAGCTCTTGCCGAGGACACTATAGGTATGAGAGCCACATCGGAACCTTCTGCGTACTCAGGTAACCTGAGAGGAAGACCGGCTCCCGATATGATGGCATCGGCACCGGCTTCTATGGCGTCCTGCACAACTCTACCGTAATCGGTTATGGCACACAGTATGTTGACCCCTATGGCACCCCTGTTCTGGGATATTCTTTTGGCCTCCTTTATCAGTATGGTGAGAGCTTCTTTGCTGTGAGTGTACACGGAACCTATAGGTCGCCCAAACTTGTCCCTCTTTACCAACTCGGGAAACCTGTAACCTGTACCCACCGCCGACACTACTCCCATTGCTCCCTCTCTGGCCACAGCACCGGCCAGCTTTTCCCACGATATACCTACACCCATTCCCCCCTGTATTATGGGTATCTCCAGTCTTATCTTTCCTATCTTCAGTTCCGGTAGCATGCAACAAAATCTAAGCACTGATCTTTAAGCGTCAAGATCTTTCAAAACTCGCTGGTATATGACATCTACGTTTTTCAGGAAAGAGGAAGGATCCAGAGCTTCCTTTATCTCCTCTTCCGAGAGGATCTTGTTGACTCTTTCGTCTTGCATAAGGGAGGCCTCAAAGGGAATACCATCTTCCCAACTTCTCATAGCACACTCCTGCACTATACTGTATGCCGTGTCGCGTGGAATACCCTTCTCCATAAGTAGAACGAGCAGTTTGGAAGATCCGTACAGATGATAGGAGATATCCATGTTTTTCCTCATTCTGTCAGGAAATACTTTAATACCTTTAAGAATATCTATAAACAGGTGTATCATGTAGTCTAAGGCTATGGTGGAGTCGGGTAGTATTATCCTCTCTGCCGAAGAGTGAGATATATCTCTCTCGTGCCAGAGAACTATGTTCTCAAGGGCTACCTGCAAGTTGGCTCTTATCACACGCGCAAGACCGCATATTCTCTCTGCGTGAATAGGATTCTTCTTGTGGGGCATGGCGGAAGATCCCCTCTGGCCTTCCTGAAAAGGCTCCATAAGTTCCAGAACCTCTGTCCTCTGAAGATGTCTTATCTCGGTGGCAAACCTCTCAAGGGCCGATGCTGTACTGGCAACAGCGTACATAACCTCAGCGTGTCTGTCTCTGGGCACCACCTGGGTGGCCACAGGTTCTACCTGGAGACCCAACTCCTGCAGAGCATAGTACTCAACACGTGGATCAAGATTGGAGTAGGTGCCTACAGCACCCGACAGCTTTCCATAAGATATGTTTTCTCTGGCTCTCTGGAGGCGTTCTCTGTTACGTGCCATCTCCTCATGCCAGCTTAGAAACTTCAGACCAAGGGTTATAGGTTCCGCATGTACACCGTGTGTTCTGCCCATCATAACCGTGTTTTTGTGAAGAAGGGCCAAGCTCTTAAGAAGTTCCATAAGTTCTTCCACTCCCTTCAGGATAAGGTCCAGAGCCTGTCTTAACTGCAGAGCAAGAGCTGTATCCACCACGTCTGATGAAGTGAGACCCATATGAAAGAAGTGAGAATACTCAGGAATCTGCTCTCCTATGGCGGATATGAAGGCAAGAACATCGTGTTTGTATACCCTCTCGTACTCCTTTATTCTGCTTATAACTTTTTCGTCCACGAAAGTACGTCTTTCTATCTCCTGTACCACTTCGGGTGGTATCTTTCCCAGTTTCTGCCAACCTCTACAGACAGCCAGCTCTACCTTCAACCACAGTCTGAACTTATTGAGTTCAGACCATATCTCTCCCATCTCCTTCCTTGTGTAGCGCTCTATCATGGCAGAAAAATTTTAGTATAATTACACTATCAACTTGAGGGGGTGAGAAGATGATGAAGTTTTTCAGAAACAGGCTGCTGATCTTAGGTGTGGCAGGCTGGTTCCTTGCCTTTAACACAGCTCCCGCATTGGCAGGGCTTGTGGAATCAAAGCCCGCCAACCAACAGTTAGAGAGCTCCCGAGAGGAGAACATAAGGACCATTCAGAGGGCTTTGGAAAGTAAGATAGTGCAGGAGAAACTTAAAGCCTACGGCCTCACCAAAGAAGAGGTAGAAAAAAAACTAAAGGAGATGGACGACCAGCAGATTCATATGCTGGCACAGGCATCCCAAAAGGTACTGGCGGGTGGCGATGGTCTTGGAGTGGTGATAGCGGTTCTGGTGATAGCCATACTGGTGGTGATCCTTCTGAAGCTCCTCAACAAAGAGATAATCATCAGATAATCCTCCCGGTACCTTTTTACCAACAGCGGGATCAGTTCTGTGGTCCCGCTGCTTTAAGTAGTGTCTTTGCTTACTACGGTCGTAATATCCCACAGGAAGAGATAGCAAGAGAGGTCTATATGCCTGAGCTTAAAGGTGCCCTCATAACAGATCTGGAAAACTATGCCAGGAGACAAGGTTTCAAAACGGAACTTTTTAGGGGAGACATCCAAAAGGTGAAAAGTTACTTACGTAGAGGGATTCCCGTCATACTTTTGGTGGATTTGGGTTTTCTTTGGGTCAGCGTGCCCCATTACGTGGTGGTGATAGGCTACGATGAGAAGTGTGTATACCTACACACAGGCTATGAAGAGAAGGTGTGTTGGAGTCCTGATAAACTGAACGCATTGTGGAAGAAGATGGGAAACGTGGGACTGGTCATCTTTCCATGAAGGTTCTCTTTTTCGGAGGAAGCTTTGACCCTGTTCACGTTGGACACCTGGTGGTGGCAAGGGATGTGATGGAACTTCTTGGTTTTGATGAGGTGGTTTTTGTACCTGCCTTCCAAGCACCTTTGAAAGCACCTCACGAAGCTTCTCCCTTCCAACGATTAAGGATGTTGGAGATAGCGTTGGAAGGAAAAAGAGGTTTTTCGGTAAGCGATATAGAGATAAGGAGGGGAGGTGTGTCTTATACGGTGGACACAGCAGAGGAGATTTTCAAGAAAATGGGTGAAAGACCTTACTTTCTCTTAGGTGCTGACAGTGTCCTTCACATGCATCTTTGGAAAGAGCCAAACAGGCTTTTGAAGATGGCACGTTTCGTCATAGTGGATAGAGAAGGTAAAAAAGATGTGGTGAGAGATTACTTACGTACCCATTATCCTTCCTTCAGGGAAGGTGAAGACTTTACAGTGATAGCCCACACAAGGAGAATAGACGTGTCCTCCACCGAGATAAGAAAGAGGGTGAAGGAGGGAAAACCCATAAGCTGGCTTGTTCCCGAAGGTGTGGAGGAGTATATATACAGAAAAGGACTATACCGTTAGAGGGCCACTCGTTTCTCCTTGACGGAAGTACACTCATCAAAGACTACGTATGGACAGACTTTGGCACAGTATGTATGGTCTATCCTACGAAAGAGTTCCACTATGGACTGTCCTTTGGAGTCAAAAATGAGATCTGTATCCACGTGCTCAGTGATGTTTATCCTTTCCAGAACAGGGTATACGGTACATCTTATATTGGCCAAAGAAGGTTCCACACCCATGCCTCTTATATCTCCTGCCAGTTTTACCAACATAAGGGCACCGGGTGCATCTATGTAAGCTACATCCTCCATGTCAAGGAGTACAAATTTCAATCCACCTTCCTGTAATCTCTCTTTCACTTTCTGGAGTATAAATTCCTGGATGTAACCTGCGTTACCGAAGTATATACTGGTACCTGGTCTTATGTAAAGGATCTGGGGACACTGAGGGAGTCCGGTGCGTTCTGCGTTGACAAAGGTCCTACTCTTCGGATCTCTTGTCATAACTATGATACGGGGGTACATGGTCTTGTAAACGAAGGTTCCAAGGGACACCAGAATACCTAGCAGTACGGCCTGCCACAACTCCATAAAGAAAACAGAGGCAAAGGTTAATCCTGCCACCACACCGTCAGGCTTGTTAATCTTGTATAGCTTTAGTATCTCCTGGGGTTTTATGAGACCCACCACCGCTGATAAAACCACCGCCGAGAGGGTAGCTTTGGGAAGATAGTAAAAGAGGGGAGCAAGGAATAGGAGAGTCAATCCAACGATGCTACCTGTTATTACACCCGCCAGAGGTGATGCTGCATTTAAGCGAAAGTTGAGGGCCGATCTGGAGAAAGAACCGCTCACCGGAAAACCTCTAAAGATACCTGCCACTATGTTAGCAAGTCCTTGACCTATGAACTCTCTGTTGGCGTCCCATTTGTCACCTACCCTTTGAGCAAAGGTCTTGGCAGTGGCTATAGCTTCCACAGATCCCACCGCTACCACCACCACCGCGCCTGCCCACATATCCGCCAGGATGTCCAGGTTGGGAGGTGGTATGTAGGGAGTGGGAAGACCTGCTGGTACGTCTCCCACTATAGCTACACCCTTCTCCTTGAGGTTAAAAAAGTAAGATACCAGCGAACTTACAGCAGATGTTATGAGGGCAGCTGGTATGAGGGGATGTAGTTTACCGAGAGCCCATATAGAAAGGAAGGATAAGGTGCCTACCATTAGGGTGTAAGGATTCACATTGTGAATCTTGCTGATAATGTCCACCAGAACCTCGTATATGAGGGTACTCGTCTTTACGCTGAAACCCAGTATACTACCTATCTGGCTCAGGGATATGACGATAGCAGCAGCACTCGTTACTCCCAAGATTACACTGGAAGATATGAGTTCTACAGCACTTCCCAACTTAAACACGCCTATCAGAAGCCTTATGAGACCCGCCATGATGGCCAAGTAGGCCGCCAGGTGTATCCATTCCTGGGACTGGGGTTGAGCGTAAGCGGCGAGGACAGAGGCAGATACCATAGATGTGATGGCCACCGGGCCTGTACCCAAAAAGCGAGAACTACCGAACACAGCGGCCACTATGGTAGGTAAGAAGGAGGCGTAAAGACCGTATATGGGAGGCATACCCGCCAGAAGGGCGTAGGCCATGGACTGGGGAACCAGCACGGTGGCCACAGTGATACCTGCCACCAGATCCCTCACAAACTTATCTTTACCGTAGTTCTTAAACCACTCCAGCATGAAACTTTCACCCTATCTTCTTCCTCATTATCTTCACATTATAGCACCACTGTATAATTTTCCATGCGTGCCACCATGAGTATTCCCAACCTTGTGTCCATCACGAGACTTTTACTCTCTCCTACACTTTTGCTTTTAGATGAAAACCTCTTTGGCTTTTTCTTTGTACTTCTGGCCCTTACAGATGCTCTGGATGGGTATTGGGCAAGAAAGTATCACGCAGAGACCCAGTTGGGTAGATTACTGGATCCTTTGGCGGACAGAATCCTCACATGGGTGGGTGTCGGTGCATGCAGTTTTAAGTTTGGTCTTTTGCCTCATTGGTTCTTCTACCTACTCTTCCTCAGGGATGTAAGCGTGTTACTGGGAGGTCTTCACATAACCTTTTTGAAGGGAACTGTTCCTCAAGCGCGCCTCTTAGGAAAGGTATCTACTCTCTTTCTTTCTCTCTTGGTACCTTCTGTAACCTTCCTGAAAGGTACTGGTCCATACGTGTTGGCTCTCACCTTTCTGGCGGTGGTGGCTTCTTGGGCAGACTATTCTTTCTTCTGGATCAGACAGACAATACCCCCCTTAGACAGTAGAGAGTACCACAGAAAGATCTTACACCTCTTCGGACTATCCTTATGGCTTCTTCCGGTGCTCTTTTTCAACGAAAAGGTGACCTTATTGCTGATGGTTACAGTCCTTTTGGCCAACGGACTTATACTGCTAAGGTGGCAGGAGAAAAAACTAAGGTTCCTTTACCAACTTATCTACAGCGTGGAGAGGGACAAAAACAGAGAAAAGCCGGGAGTGCAGGCTTTTTGGGCTCATCTAGGTATACTGGTCAGCTTTGTTATGTGGGGTAAGTGCAGCGCTGTAGGTATAACACTGTTGGCGGTGGGTGATGCCTTTTCCTCCTTGGTGGGTATGTATCGCGGTAAACTTATCTGGAAAGACAAAAGTTGGGAAGGGTCCGTGGCTTTCTTCTTATCCTCCTTCTTGGTGCTAACACCTTTCGTGGGATGGGAAAAAGCCTTCATCTTTTCTGTGGTAGGCGCTCTTACAGAGCTTCTTCTGGATAAACCGGACGATAACTTCACCCTCCCCCTTGTGGGAGGCCTGCTATGCTACATGCTTTAAAATTATTCAATGCTTCAAGAACTCATAGCTACGGGTTTTTATACAGGGAGATTCAGGTACGCACCTGGGACTGTGGGCACCCTTGTAGGAGTTCCCCTCGTTTATCTTCTGGGCTTCGACCCATGGTTTTTGCTGCTACTCTCCCTGTTTCTGTACGCTGTAGGATATTGGTCTGTTAACTACATGTTGGATCTCACGAGAGAGGAGGACCCGGAAGAGGTGGTGATAGACGAAGTGCTTGGTTACACGGTTGTTTTCGTATTGGTAAAACCCACCCTTTACCACCTACTGGTGGGCTTTGTTCTGTTCCGTATTTTGGATATAGTGAAACCCTTTCCCATACCATGGATGGAAAAGCTACCGAAAGCCCACGGTGTTCTTATGGATGACGTGACGGCAGGTGTTATAACCGGCTTAATTTTGTACCTTCTGGTAGGCTAACGCTAGCCTTGCACCCGTCAAAAGGATCACGAACACCTTCTCCATCCACACCATAAAGACCAAGACAGAACCCATGACGGCATACAGAGGATTGGCATGCACCAGCTTGATGATGACCACCGTAAAGAGGTAGTTGAGCACCGTTATGAGAACCGCTGAGAAAAGAGAAGCTTTAAGAAGGTGTTGTGGTTTGACGGACACAGGTAGAAAGATGTAATAAGTAACGTATATCATTCCGGTGAGGATCATAAACTTAACAGGCCAGAGAACCAACTGAGGCGCCCAAGGTAAAAACAGTTTCATCACAGCTGGAAAGAGTGCCAGCAGAGAGAGAAACAGAGAAAGTAGTAGCAGGTAAAGGGGAGTGATGAGGAAAAGACTTATGTAGCGACCTTTAGGTTTTATACCTGTGGCGTAGCCGAAGGCTGTGCGCATACTACCTGCAAGGTCTGCCGCAAAGTAATAGGCCAGTAAGACACTGATAAAGGAACCTGTTCCCCTGTGCCTGTAAAGGGTCTCAAGGCGCATCATCACTTCACCAGCTTTTTCCGGAATAAGGCGTGCCAGATAGGTATAGACTTCGTAGTTGGCGAGGGGGGTGTAAGATATCAGGATGCCGGTAAGTATAAGGAGGGAACCTATCACCATAAAGAACCTGTAGGTAAGAGCGGAAGCGTGATAACCGAACTCTCCCTTCAGGAGTAGCCATATAGATTCGGTAAGATCAGAGTTCCTCAATTTCATACTCCACCAACTCACCTGTAAAGCTTCTGAAAGTGTATCGGTTACCTTCTTTCCTGACAAGGTAAGAAGGAAGCAGAGGTACCTTTCCCTTCCCTCCCGGAAGATCCACCGCGTAGGTGGGGATTCCCATCCCCGATATCTTTCCGCGCAGAAAGTCCATTATCTCCAGACCTTTCTCTAAACTGGTTCTAAAGTGAATGGCTCCCTTTATGGGATCACAGTGAAAGAGATACTGGGGCTTCACCTTTATTCTCAGGAGCGATCTCATAAGTTCCAGCATGACCTGAGGGTCGTCGTTAACACCCTTGAGGAGAACGGTCTGGTTGTTAACAGGAATACCGTGTCTCAGAAGATTTTCCACTGCTTCAGCAGCGTAAGGGGTTATTTCCTTAGGATGGTTAAAATGGGTGTTGATCCATATAGGTGAGTATCTTTCAAGGAGTTTTAGAAGTTTTTCGTCAAAGAACCTCTGAGGTGCCAGTACGGGAAGGCGTGTACCTATCCTTATTATCTCCACGTGGGGGATTCTTCTCAGTCTGCTAAGGATATACTCCAGCTTCTCATAACTGAGAGAAAGAGGATCACCTCCCGAAAGCAATACGTCCCTTACACTAGGGTGTGCTTCTATATACTGTATTATGGTGTCTATCTCTTCCTTAGTGATGGACCTTTCTCCCTGCGAGAAGATCCTTTTCCTCATACAGTGTCTGCAGTACACAGCGCAGAAAGTGGTCACCCTCACCAGCACGCGGTCAGGATACCTGTGAGTCATGTGGGGAATCTGTCCTTCTTCCCTGAGGGCGTCTTCTTCACCGTAAGACTGCACGTAAGGGTCTGTCTCTATGGCACGGGGTATAGCCTGGAGCCTTATGGGGTCTTGGGGATCGTGGGGATCTATGAGGGAAAGATAGTAGGGTGTTATGGCCATAGGATAAAGTCCCTGCGTCCTCCTTATCCCCTCCTCCTCTTCGGGAAGGAGTTTTATGTAACGAGTGAGCTCATGGATAGTTTTTATCCTGTTCTGTATCTGCCAGTGGTAATCTCTCCAAAGGTCTTCCGGAACGTCCTGAAAAAACCTCCTCATATCTTGGTAGGTACGCGGTCCTTTATGGCGTCGTATATGAGAAGGGTGGCTTTAGACTTGTTGAGGGTATAAAAGTGAAGTCCAGGCACACCGTTCTCTATAAGATCCTCACACTGTTTTATGGCTAGCTCCACACCTACCTTCATAGTTTCCTGAGGAAGGTGGGCATAAGGTTCTAACCTCTGCACCACATGGTGGGGTATGCTGGCACCACACATGCTGGCAAACCTCTGGATCTGTCGGAAGTTGGTGATGGGCATTATACCGGGTATTATGGGTATGTCTATACCTTCTTTTCTGCACAGCTCCACAAATCGGTAGTAGTAGGAGTTGTCAAAGAACATCTGGGTTATAGAAAAGTCAGCACCTTCTTCCACTTTCATCTTAAAGTAGCGTACCTCCCACTCCAGGTTGGGAGACTCGGGGTGTCCTTCCGGATAGGAGGCCACTCCCACAGAGAAGTGATCTCCAAACTTGGTCCTTATGAGGCGCACAAGTTGGTAAGCGTACTGGCACCCTCTTTTCTCGGTAGCGCTGTTATCTTTTGGCCTATCACCCCTCAGGGCCAGAATGTTCTCTATACCTATTTCTCTGTACCCCCTCAGTATCTCCGTAAGCTCCTCCTCCGTGTGAGCTATGCAAGTAAGATGGGCCATTACTGTCAGACTCGTCTCTCGGTGTATCCTTTCTACCACTCGGCGTGTTTTTTCACGGGTGCTTCCACCTGCACCGTAAGTGACCGATACGAAGGTGGGGTTTATGCTTTGGAGGTTCCTTATAGTTTCAAAGAGTTCTTCCTCTCCCTCCTCTGTTTTGGGAGGGAAGAACTCAAAGGATATGCTAAACCCCTTTCTGAGCAGGTCTCTTATCTTCAAGGAGAGCCTCCGCAAAGCTGATAAGTTTTATTTTACAGGGAACGGGTGACTTTACAAAGATACTGAGAAGTTGGAGAAGTTTGTGGGCTCCTTCTGGATCCTCTCGGCTGAGCTTATAAAGGTCCTCCAGCAGAAACTCTATACCCTCAGATATCTCCCTCTTCTGAGAGACCTCGGATGGAGATGACCCTTCCAAAAAGGCTCTTATCGCCTTCATACACTTACTTACAAGATCATCCCTGCTTTTACCCCACGTCAGATCAGTGAAGCTCTTCGCTATTTTGGAAAAAATAAGAACAGCTTTGTACATCCTTCTCCTCTTGGTTTTATTATAAATTATGATCCTTCTACTGGCCTTAGCTATGTTCCTTACCCTCTCTTACTACACAGCCGATCTCTATCAGGATGTAAACTCTACAAGGCGTTTGGTAAATTCCGTGTATGCCAAAGAACAGGCCGTCTATCTGTGCGGGCAAATCTATCCCATCCTGAGAGGTATTCTTACCGAGGATGATCCTTCGGTAGACACTTTGTCGGACACGTGGGCGAGACCCTTAACCCTTGCCACAGAGAAAGGAGATATAACCATAAGTGTCTACGACGAGGAGAGATACATAAACCTGAACACGGTACCTGAAAGGGTGCTCAAAAGACTGTCTGTGATCCTCAACATAGATCCATCTTACTGGGACCGACTTTTGGCATGGACAGGTAGAAAGAACATCACCTTTGACTCGGCTTACCCCATCAAGGCTTCTCCCATGGACTCTCTGGAGGAACTTTACTACATGGGTTTCAACAAAGAAGATCTTGTGGGAAAAACGGTAGGTGCCCGCTTCTATCCGGGTATTCTCAGTGTAGCCACCGTTTACTCTTCCGGTAAGATTAACGTAAACACCGCACCTCTGTACGTGCTCATGGCCTTAGATGACAGGATAGATGAGGATCTTGCCAGGAGGATCATAGAGAGGAGAGATAAAGAGCCTTTCAGGAGGGTTGAAGATCTTCTCTTGGTGGAGGGTTTCACTTTAGACATCCTATACTCTGTGAGGGATCTTGTGGATGTCAAAAGTAACGTTTTTCACATAGTGGTAGATGTAAGAACCCAAGAGGGCAGCGCTGTCTGCGAGTTCATCTACAACAGGCAGAGGGACACTCTACTTTACTCTACCGTTTACTAGCTTATGATAATAGCTATGGATAAAAGAGGCTTTACCCTCATAGAGGTATTGGTGGTTATTGTGGTTTTGGGTATTTTGGCTGCCATAATAGTGCCTCGCATAACGGGCCGCCTGGACGAGGCCAAGATAGAGGCTACCAAAGTTCAGATGAAGGCTATAAGAGATGCTTTAGAGCAGTACCGCCTGGACAACGGTTTTTACCCTACCACCGAGCAGGGACTTAGGGCTCTCGTGGAGAAACCTACCGTACCTCCCATACCTCCCCGTTGGAGACAGTACATGGAGAAAGTTCCCAAGGATGCTTGGGGGAGGGACTTCGTATACATATCGCCGGGAGTAAATCATCCTTACGAACTCAGATCGGTAGGACCTGACGGTAAAGAAGACACGCAGGATGACATTGATGCGTGGCAGTAAAGGATTTATTCTGGTGGAAGTGTTGGTAGCTTTGATGGTTCTGGCCGTAGGTTTTACTACTCTCTTCTCCCTGATGGGCCAACAGCGTAGGTTCCTCTACACAACGGAGAAACGTTACCGGGATATGCTCACTCTTACAGATAAGCTTGCTGAGGGTAGGTGGGATGAACTGCAGGTAAAGGAACGCTCCATAGAAGAGTATCCCGGTATTAAGGAAGTAACGGTAAGGCTAGGTGATGCGGAGATATATCTCTACACGCGCTGATGGCTTTACCTTACTGGAGGTTCTCGTCACCCTCACCCTCCTGGCTCTGGTGGTGGGTATGTCCTTCGGTATCTTCTTTGGCGGTGTGAGGTCTTACACAGGTCTTAAGGAAAGATCTGAGGAACTTCGTCAGCTGGCTACCCTCCATTGGAGTCTTCAAAGAAAGCTCTTTGGAGCAACCCAGTTACAGCTCTCTTCCGACAGCATCTTCATGATCACGTGGGGAGGCGACTATCACAAGGGTGTGGTAAAAGCGGCCTTTCTGTACAAAGATGGTACCCTTTACTACTACGAGTTTCCTTACCCTTACGGGGACCTCCGTTTTTATGAAGAAGACAAACTGGTACCCTTGGCAAAGTTCCCTTCACTTAGATTCTTCGCTATGGTAAAAGGTAAACTGGAAGATACTTACACAGGTATACCGGACGCTATAGTCTTGGATCTTCCCGACAGAAGGATAGTGGTAAGTAGGCTTATTCCACCAGCGCCTTCACCCTTGCATAGCTCTGGTAGACCTTGATAACATAGTGGCTATAGTCTCCTCTGGGAGACCCTTTGTTGTAACAGTCTATGGCCTTCGGAGTGTATCCGTAGCTTATGATACACCTTTTTAAAACCATGGCACCCATATGGATGTTGTAACAGGGTTCCATTATCCACTGGATAGGTATTTTGTATCGTTTAAGCCAGTAAGAGTTTATCTGCATGATACCGTAGTCTGTACTGCCGTTCCCGTTATGGTGTATGGCTGTAGGGACAAAGTTACTTTCCACTTTAGCTATGGCTACCAGAAGGTAAGGATCAACTCCGTAACGTTTCCCTGCTTCAAAAAAGCAGTGATAGAAACCAAAGGAGAGTTCAAAGATGGCAAGGAGGACCAGAACTACCACCATCAGTGGTATTATACTTTCCATGAGGGTAGTTCTTAGCAGGAGAGACTTTCTTACTCAGCATATTATGGAGCTGGAAGAATCAGTTCAGCTCAGTGAGTTTGCGGAAGAGGGCAGGCTCTACGAGGGTAAAAGCCCACAACAACTGAAGCTGGCTTTTGTGGACGGCGTCCTTAGGGAAGAGTACGGCTTTGCTCTTCTGGAAGAGGAAACAGGAGAGGTTTACGAGGGAGTATTGGTGAGCGTAGCGGCTGGTGCCGTTCTTTTCAGAAAAGGTTCACCGGGAAGTTTTTGCCACGGGACGGTCAAAAGGTACGCCATCGTAAAAGGGATACCTCCCTCTGCAGAGAAACTCAGAAGGCTCATGGAGAGGGCGGGTTTTGAGCTGGTAACAACTTCCGAGGACCTTTTGCAGCAGGCCATAAGACTCATGAAGGAAGATTTAGAAACACAGGTGGTACGGGAGGTTTATCAAAAAGAAAAGGTAGATCTGGTGGTGTGTGACGGTACCATAAGTAGGAAGGTGCGCGGTATACCTTGTGTAGGTTACATAAAGGCTCTTAAGAAGCTCTTTTTGCCTAAGGACTCTCTTGAGATGCTGAGACAGATGCCCGTAGGTTACAGGACACCCCTTGTGAAGGTACACTATCAAGAGAGGATGGAGGAAAAAGCTGATAAGGTAGAGAAGTACGCATGGTACGTGAAACTGGCACAGATGTCAGGGCTGGCTGGTATAGCGAGACTAGAAGCTTTGGCAGAACACGGTGTGGAACGTGTGAGAGAATGGGCGGACTGGATGGCCTACCTTCTACCTTCTTTGAGAAGTGAGAGTTTTCAGGACAGCAGGGCACCTCAGAACCTTCAACCAATAAGGGGTTTAGAGCAGTTTCTACATAGGTATCTGGGCAACCCAGCACTGATAAGAAGGAGACTGGAGGAAGTATTAGCAAAAAGTTATGCCTGACATCTTTTTACCTCTCCTGGCTGGTTATATCCTCAGAAGGTGGGTTTTCAAAGAGGAGGATGCTCGTGTTCTTATCAACTATGTCCTTTACTTTGCCTTGCCTATAACCAGTTTTATGGCCGCCCATCGTCTGGGGATAAACCGAGAGGTGATAAGTATCGTGCTGCTTGCATGGAGTTCCATCATTTTTTGCATCCTCTTGGCCTGGCTTGTGGGTAAGCTCTTTTCCATAAAAGGTCCTACCCTAAGGAGTTTTCTTCTTGTATCTTCCTTTGGTAACACCGCTTTTTTAGGATATCCTTACACGGTAACTCTTCTAGGTAAAGAGGCACTTCCCTACGCTGTCATATACGATAACTTAGGATCCTTTTTACTTGTCTCCAGTGTAGGTATCACGGTAGCTACCGGAAGGCCAGACATTAGGAGAGTGATCACTTTCCCTCCCTTTCTGGCATTGCTCATAGGCTTCATCACGAGACCCATAGAGATACCTCCCTATCTTTACCATGCCATGGAGTTGGTGTCTTCTTCTCTACCCGCGGTGATTCTCTTCAGTATGGGCCTCCTGCTAAACTTGTCTCACCTAAAAAGAGGGTGGGGGAAGGTGTTGGGAGCGCTTCTTATAAAGATGGGTGTGTCTCCTCTCCTGACGGCGTGGATTTTACAGCACACAACACTTCCCGATCCAGCCTACAAAACTGTCCTGCTCCAGTCCTCCATGCCTCCCATGCTGATGGCGGGTGTTCTGTCTGTGCGTTACGGACTTGATGTATCTTTGGCCTTCACCAGTATAGGAGCCGGTATGTTAATAAGCTTCTTGACAGTTCCGTTAATAGGCAGGATAATAGAAAAGTAAGCCGGAGTGGCGGAACTGGCAGACGCGGGGGATTCAAAATCCCCTGCCCGAAAGGGCGTGCGGGTTCGACTCCCGCCTCCGGCATACAGAACAACATGGGACTTCTGAGATACAGCTTTTCCTTTTCGGTAGGTACACTCCTCAGTAGGGTCTTCGGTTACGTGAGGGATGCCGTCATCGCCTACCACTTTGGTGCGTCTTACGTAACGGATGCTTTCTTCGTAGCTTTTAGGCTACCCAACACCTTCAGAAGACTGTTGGGAGAAGGAGGTTTCAACGCCGCCTTCATCCCAGTTTATGCCCGGGAGATAAAGGAAGGAAGAGAAAGAGATTTTCTAAGCTCCACTTTCACTTACTTTACCTTGATCAGCTTTGTCATAACTCTGCTGGGAGTGGTTTTCTCAGAGGTGATCCTCAGCGTTCTGTCTCCTGGGTTAAGACACAGGCCTTACTTTGACCTCGCTGTCTTTATGGCACGTTGGCTTTTCTTGTACTTTTTGGCTGTCAGTTTATCCTCCTTCTTTATGGCGGTCCTCAACACGCGGGGTGTTTTCTTCGTTCCCGCCTTCGCTCAAGCCGTTTTCAACATAGTATCTTCCTTTATACTGGCCTTTGCTACCCACCTCTGGGGATACTACACCCTCATCGTAAGCACCCTGGTAGCAGGGTTGGCGCAAGTCCTCTTCCACCTTCCTTCTCTCCTATCTCAAAAGGTTCCTTTGGGAGTTTCTTTTCACCTGGATAAAGACGTGATCTTACTGGTAAAGAGGTTACTGCCTGCTACCGCAGGGTTCGGTGTTGCCCAGCTTTCTATGTTTGTAGATACTTTTCTAGCCTCCTTCCTTCATCAAGGTTCTATCTCCTACCTTTACTATGCCAACAGGATCTTTCAACTTCCCTTAGGTGTGGTGTCGGTGGGTGTGGCCAACTCCCTTCTCTCCGTTCTCTCAAGGGGTGGACACATAAAGAACAACACCACTTTAGCGGTCAGCGTAATACTGGGACTCTCCTTACCATCAGCTGTGGGACTCCTACTACTGGCGGAACCTATCGTTTCTCTTCTGTACGGAAGGGGTAGGTTCTCTTCCCAGGATGTTATCGTGGCCTCCCACGTTCTTATGGCTTACAGTTTGGGGCTCGTCTTCTTCTCAGTACAGAAGGCGATAAGTAGCGTGTTCTTCGCAAGGGGAGACACTAAAACTCCCGTAATGGCTTCTCTGTTGGCGGTTATGTCGGAAGGAATCTTCGGTTATCTGTACGCCTTTCACCTTAAGTTGGGTGTGGTGGGTCTGGCACTGGGAAATGCTACCTCCTCCCTCTTTGCTATAGGGTATCTCCTCGCTAAGGACCACACCATGATTCACTGGAAAACTCTGGCAGGTGTGGTTATAAGGTGCGGGGTGGCAAGTGCCGTCATGGGATACGTAGCCCACACACTGGCAAAGAATCTTCCCCACCCTGCCCTTGTTTTTGTGATACCCTTCTGCGCTTTTCTTTACATGGTGCTAGTCTTGCTACTATTTCCCGAGATTCTGAGAAGCCTGCGCAAGCGCTTTGTTGAGAAGTTGAGTAACCCTTGAAGCTCTTCTGGCAGCCTCGTTTTTGTGAATCACACCTTTGGAAGCTGTATGGTATATGATGGATATAACCTCGGGGAGAAAGGCTTTCGCCTCTTCCAGTTTGCCTTCCTGCACCATCTTACGGAACTTTCTTATATAGGTCCTCATACGGGACAGGTGGTATCTGTTTCTTTCGCGCCTCTTGGCATCTCTCCTCATACGCTTAGCTGCTTGTCTCGTGTTGGGCATCCTTCCATGTCCGTACCCGAACTCACCGTTCGGGGCTGGGGTATTTGTATACCGCCCTCCTCAGGGTGTCCATGCCCCAGCAGGCGGTATTTGGACACCATATACATTATACACCATCAACCACTTCTGAATATATCCACCGGGTTCAACTTACCGGCTCTGTAGGAAGGGTAAAAACTGGCCACTACACAGAACAAAAGAGAGAAACCAGCTCCAAAAAGGTAAAAGGTGGAACTTCTGTCCAGTACGAAACCTTTAGTGCGTATAAGGCCTTCTACATCCAGCTTCACACTACTCAGATACTCCTGAAGACCAAAGGCCAGCAGAGAACCTATCATCACACCCCCCACACCCAGCAGGACACCTTGCAGTAAGAACACAAGAGTTATCTCTCTCCGGGAGTAACCCATGGCCATAAGGATGGCTATCTCCTTTCTTTTCTCTAAGACCGTCATCATGATGATGTTAAATATGCCGAAGGCTGATACAGTAAGTATGGCCACCACTATCATGTAGGTTATGATGTTTTGGATGCGAAAGATGGTGAGAAAGTTTCTGTATGCTTTCTGCCAGCTTTCTACCTCGTAGGAAGTCATGGACTTCCAGCGACGTGCTACCTTTTCCGCATGGGAAGGATCTCTTAGTTTAACCACCAGCTCGTTGACTTCGCCGGGTCTTTGGAGGAGAGCCTGCAGAGCAGACAGCGAAATGTAGACTCTTGAGTCGTCGATGTTGGTGATGCCTGAGTCCATTATATCCACCACCACCATACTTACACTACCTTCTGGTACGCTAAGGATAACCTTTTTCCCTTCCGCCACACCCAGATCCCTTGCCACCAAAGCACCCACTATGAGGACATCTTTCCTTTTCTTCATCTCCTCAAGGCCTTTACCCCTTAGAAACCTCTTCAGCACAGAGGCCTTCTCCTCCAGCTGGGGATCTATACCTATGAGGGTGACGGGCTTTTCCCTCACACCGTATCGTAGTATGCCCTTACTCACCAGATGAGGTGCGACGCCTTCCACTTCAGGGTCCTTGCGTATCCGCTCTATGAGCTCCTTCCATCCTATAAGCCTATCTTTTTTCTGGACCTCCTCCCCCAGCACCAGTGTAGGTATGTCTCCCTCATATCTTCTTTTCTCCTCCCTCGCTTTTATACGCACGTGAGCATCTATGTCCACCACCTGCTGGATAAAGTATCCTTGGAAACCAAACATGATAGAACTCATCACCACAAAGGCAGCAAAACCTACAACCACACCCATAAGGGACACAATGCTCTGCCTCTTTCTCTCCACCATGAGTTTATAAGCGAGGAAAAAAACATGCCTCATGGTGGAACCACCAGAAGGTCACCCTCTTTGAGGCCTTCCAACACCTCCAGATAACCGTCGTAGTTGTTGCCTACCTTTACAGGAAGCTCCACTTTCCTCACCTTTTCGTACTTGATGACCTTGCCATCTTTGTAGGCATAGGCTGGTATAAGGAGGGCGTACTTTCTTTCTACTAGTATCTGGGCAGATACAGAGGCGTGTACCGGGACATTTTCCGGAAGTTCAGCCTTTACCTTTACCGTCATAACCCTTCTAGATCTATCCACAAGAGATTCCACTTTGTACACAACACCCTGCCAGACCTTACCGGGGAAAGCGTCCAAGGTGAGCAGGACCTTCTGTCCCTCCTTTACCAGTCCTGCATAATCTTCGTCTAGTTCCAGTAACACCTGGTTCTTTTGAGATCCACTCACCGCAAACAGCTTGTTGTCTTGGGACAGATGGTTCACATAGCTACCTTCTGAGACAAACCTTTTCAGCACTAGCCCGTCTACAGGACTCCTCACAAAGCGCTTATCTATATCTTCCCTGACCCGCTGAAGTTGATACCTCAGTATGTTTCTCTCTCTCCGGAGGCTTTCCACAGTGTCCCTATAGCTGGCCTCCGCCTCTCTGAGGAGGTGAACAGCTCTTTCGTAGGCGGTGCGATACTTCTCCAGCTGTTCTGAGGGTATGAGGCCTTTGGCGGCCAGTTCTTCCCTCCTTCGCAGCTCTCTCTCTGTTTGGTCCACTTGGATACGGGCATCATCCACTCTACTTTTCAGGGCTGTAAGATACGGAGAGTCTTCCTTAAGGCGCTCCTCTACAAGTTTCAGTCTCTGTAACAGTTCTTCCTCTGCGGCAACAAGATCCTCATGACTCAAAACCGCCATCAACTGTCCTTTTTTCACCCTGTCCCCTTCTCTTACCAGGAGTTTTTCCACCCTTCCGGAAACTTCTGACTTTATCACCAGATAGTCCTCGGGTTCTACGTAACCTGATGCATAGACCACCTTCTGTACTTCTCGCCTTTCTACCTTTACCAGTTTTTCTCTCTTCTGAAATTTGACCATAAAGAAGACTGCCAAAAGGGAAAGAAGGAAGATGGAGAGTGTGATGAGGATCCTTTTCCTCAACTTTCAAAAACTTCCTTCTTTATGTCCTCCTCTCTACCAAAGACACCCATGATGTGGTACCCATTGTCCACATGTATTACCTCACCGGTGATACCTCTGGCCCAATGACTACAGAGGAAAACCGCTGTATCGCCTACATCCTCTATGGTGATAGGTCTACCGAAGGGGTTTACTTTGGTGGTGTGTTCCATCAAAAGATGGAAACCTGTTATGCTGTAGGCAGCCAAAGTTTTCACAGGTCCAGCAGATATGGCGTTGATCCTGTGTCCCTTCTTGGCTATATCGTAGGCCAGATACCTAACAGTGCTTTCAAGAGCGGCTTTGGCTATTCCCATCACGTTGTAGTGAGGTACCACCTTCTCCGCTCCGTAGTAAGACAGGGTTATTATGCTACCTTCCCTACCTTCCATGAGGGGTAGAGCCTCCCGCGTGAGGGCTATGAGAGAGTATACGGAAACATCCATGGCTATCTTAAAGCCTTCCCGCGACGTATCTATCACACCTCCCTTGAACTCTTCTTTAGGAGCGTAGGCTATAGAGTGAACCAGTATGTCAAGGAAGCCCCACTCTTTCTCAAGGGTTTGGATCACGTTTTTTATATCCTCGTCGGAGGTGACATCACACTTCATCACCAATCTACTACCCAGTTGGTGAGCTATCTCTTCCACCTTGGGTCTTAACTTCTCAATGGCGTAGGTAAAGGCCAACTCTGCACCCTCTCGCCTGAAGGCTTTTGCGATGCCGTAAGCAATGCTCCTCTCGTTGGCAACACCCGTTATGAGAGCTCTCTTTCCTTCCAGAAGACCCATCACTTTTCCCCCTTTAGTATGCTGAGAGCCTCGTCCACCGTACCACCTTTGTGTACCAGATGATACAGAGCTCTCACCATCCTGACTCTGTCCTTTGCCTGAAACACGTTTCTACCTATGGAGAGACCCTTAGCTCCCGCCTGTAGGGCACCGTAGACCATCCTGAGGACCTCCTCCTCCGTCTTCATCTTGGGTCCGCCTGCTATCACCACCGGAACTGGGCATCCCTCCACCGCCTTACAGAAGGTTTCTGGATCACCTGTGTAGGGAACTTTTACTATATCGGCACCCAGCTCAGCCCCCAGTCTAGCACAGTGAGCCACTACCTGAGGGTCATACTGGTTCATATCCTTTCCTCTTCCGTACACCATGGCAAGAAGGGGCATACCCCACTCCTCACACACTTTAGCCACATATCCCAGATCTCTCAGCATCTCTCTCTCCAGATCTGCGCCTATGTTGACGTGAACTGAAACGCCGTCAGCTCCCAGTTTTATAGCCTCCTCCACAGTACACACCAACACCTTGTCGTTTTTGGTGGGTGCCCAGTCGGTGGAAGCGGAAAGATGCACTATGAGACCTATGTCCCTTCCTCTACCCCTGTGCCCTGCCCTAACCATACCCTTGTGGAGCACCACTGCGTCTGCACCACCCTCAGCTACGTCCGCCACAGCGCTCCGTATATCCACGATCCCCTCTATGGGACCTGAGCTCACCCCATGGTCCATGGGCACTATAATGGTTTTGCCTGTCTCTCTGTTCATTATGCGTTCCAGCCTCACCTGTTTACCTATACTCATACTAATCCCCCCTGAAGTGAAAAGTTAAAAGGCCTGTCTGAACCACATCGGCATCAATCTTTTCAAACTTGATACCGTAAACAAACTCCACTATCCGCCTGTCTATGTGGGGCACACCACTTCTCCTAAGGATCTGCACCTTCACCACCCTTCCTGAAGAGTCTATCCATATCTTCACCTGCATGGTGGAAGGGAGTTCCTCCGAAGAAAGTTTGGGGAAGGGAGGTAGGTAAACCACTCCTCTGTTACCACCGGTAAGATGGGGCACACCCCCGGACAGACTGGCGGTTATGTTACCTACACTGGTGGATACTACCTGAGTCTTTTCTGAAACGTTGGATACAGGAGATGGATTTTGATTCCTCAGCTTAGCTTCTATCTCGGCAAGTACAGAAACCTCTTTCTTGGGCTGTACTTTAGAAGGGTTGCCGGTAGCTGCCTTAGAGGATCCTTTTATGATCTTGTGGGCCACAGGTGGTGTTTCTGTAGGGACCTCCTTCAAAAAGAGGTTTATGGGTGTAGATACCTGCTCAGGTACTACCGGTAAAAGGTACAGGGCTAAGAGTGTTAACATAATAAGGTTTAGAAAGAAGGATACACTTATGTAAAGCCCTCCTTCTAACAGATGGGCGTCTTTCATGGAACCTAAATTATACTACACAAAATCCATATGGATGCGGGATGGTACAACTCCTTTCTGACCTATGTACTTGCCTCTGTAAGGTTTCTCAGCAGGTCTGTCTAAGCGAGCTAGTACTATTTGACATATTCTCATACCCGGATAGAGTTTTATGGCGCAGTTACTGGCGTTATAAAGTTCTAAGGTTATCTGCCCTTCAAAACCTGCATCCACCCATCCTGCGTTCTCTATGAAGAGACCCAGTCTCCCTAAGGAGGATCTTCCTTCCACAAAGGCGGTCAGATAGTCTGGCAGTTTTATATACTCCATAGTGGTAGCCAGCAGGAAAGTCTTAGGCTCTATCAGAACTCCCTCCGGCGGGATATGTATTATCTCTATCTCCGTCACAGGCTCCTTGGGATCTATCACCTTTGCCCTGTAAAACACCAGCTGGTCTCCCAGACGGAGGTCTATGGAAGATGCCTGTATGTTCTTTTCTTCGTAAGGATCTACCTTAAGCTCTCCCCTTTCTATGAGCTCCTTTATGGTAGCATCGCTGAGAATCACCTTACCTTCTCCAATGGGGGTGGAGGGACTCGAACCCTCACGCCCTTTCGGGCCGGGGATTTTAAGTCCCCTGCGTCTGCCAGTTCCGCCACACCCCCGCGTTGATGGTAAAATTATACCTCATGCCAAAAAGGGTGATACTTGCTTACTCAGGTGGTTTGGACACGTCAGTCATAGTGCGCTGGCTCACCGAGAGAGGTTACGAGGTTATTACCTACACCGCTGACGTAGGCCAAGGTGAGGAGCTCTCCGAGATACCCCAAAAAGCTAAAGACTCGGGTGCTGTGGAGGCCATAGTGGAAGACCTAAAGGAAGAGTTCGCAAGGAACTACTGCCTGCCCACTTTGAGAGCTCTGGCCCTTTACGAAGGTAAGTATCCTCTGACCGCCAGCTTATCCAGGCCTCTCATAGCTAGCAAACTGGTAGAGTATGCCCAAAAGCTCTCCGCTCATTACGTGGCTCACGGTTCTACAGGGAAAGGTAACGATCAGGTAAGGTTCGAACTGTCTGTTTGGGCCCTGGCTCCCCACATAGAGGTCCTCGCTCCCGTCAGAGAGTGGGAGTTTAAGTCAAGAGAAGAGGAGGTGGAGTACGCGTTACGGCATAGCATACCTGTTAAGGTGACCAAAGAGAAACCTTACTCCATAGACAAGAACCTTTGGGGTGTGTCCATAGAGTGTGGTCCTCTGGAAGATCCTTGGCAGGAACCGCCGGAAGATGCCTTTGAACTAACGGTGGATCCTAGGAAGGCTCCCGAAGAACCTCAGTATATAGAACTGGAGTGGGAGAAAGGAGTGCCCGTTGCTATTAACGGGAAGCGATACTCCCAGTTATGGGAACTGATAGCGGACCTCAACACGATAGCCGGAAGGCACGGTGTGGGTAGGATAGACATGGTGGAGAACAGGCTGGTGGGTATAAAGAGTAGGGAGGTGTACGAAGCTCCCGGTGCCACGGTTCTGTACGAAGCTTACAGGGATCTTCTCTCCCTTGTGCTGGATCGTTTCACTTACCACTACTTTTTGCAACATGTCCCCCATCAGTACGCCAAGCTGGTATACGAAGGACTGTGGTTTACACCGCTCCGTGAAGCTCTTGATGCCTTCACCGAAAACTTGGCCCAATGGGTGAACGGAAAGGTAAGACTTAAACTCTTTAAGGGAAGCGTGACCGTAGTGGGAAGGTGGTCTCCCAACTCCCTATACGTAGAGGACTTGGCCACTTACTCTGAAAAGGATGCTTTTGATCACAGAGCGGGAGCTCAGTTTACCAAAGTATTCGGTCTTCCTCTGCGCGTCTTAGGAAGAGTGAGGAGATAACATGCTCATAGCGGTGCCGGTTACATCTTTAGAACCTCTGAAAGAGTGTAAGGAGAAAGGTGCCGATCTGATAGAGCTCAGGGTGGACCTGATGGAGTCACCCACCGTGGACAGAGCCCTCACTGTTTTGGAAGAGGCTCACCGTCTTGGACTGGGGACCATACTGACGGTAAGGAGTGCCCGTGAAGGAGGAAGAGATCTACCCAACAGGCTGGAGCTTTTTGAGAAACTCTCACCTTTCAGCGATTACACAGACATAGAGTTGACATCTTTGGACATCCTTCCTCAGGTAAGGAACACGGTACTGTCAGCAGGTAAGAAACTCATTATCTCCTATCACAACTTTGAGAGAACTCCTGCAGGTTGGATTTTGAAGGAAACCATAAGGGAAGCAAGAAGATGGGGAGCTCACATTGTCAAGATAGCGGTAAAGGCAGAATCTTACACCGATGTGGCCAGACTACTTTGTGCCGGCAGTCAAGAGGAAGGTGAAAAGATCCTAATAGCTATGGGATCCTACGGTAAGATCTCCCGACTGGCGGCTTTCGTCTTTGGTAGTGTCATAACCTACGCCTTTCTCGGTAAGGCCACTGCCGAGGGACAGTTACCTCTCGAGGAGATGGTGCGCCTCAGAGAGATATTCTACGGAAGACGGTCATGAAGAACCCTTTACTCCTTCAGAGCATAAAGGGAGAACCCATAAAGCGTTTCCCCGTATGGTTGATGAGACAAGCAGGAAGGTACATGCCCCAGTACAGGGAGCTACGTAACAAAGCTCCGGATTTTCTCACCTTCTGTAAAGACGTAAAACTGGCCACCGAGGTTTCTCTACTGCCTCTACATCTACTGGGAGTGGATGCCATCATTATCTTTTCCGACATTCTCATCCCCCTAGAACCTATGGGAGTAAAGGTATCCTTCAAAGACGGAGAGGGACCTTCTCTGGAGTGGGATGGAGAGGTAAAAAACTTAAGGGTCCCTTCCTTTCGGGAGGTTTCCTTTGTAGGAGAAATAATAGAAGAAGTTAAGAGGTTACAGAAAGAAGTTCCCGTCATAGGCTTCTGCGGTGGACCTTTCACACTGGCCTCTTACATAATAGAAGGTGGCTCCAGTAGTACTTTGAAAAAAACCAAGACCTTTATGTGGAACAGAAAGGATGAATGGGAACATCTTATGAACCTTCTGGTGGAAACGCTGACCCACTACTTGGTGGGACAGGCTAAGGCAGGTGCCGATGTTCTCCAGATCTTTGATACCTGGATCTCTTACCTTCCCTTTGAGGACTTCGAAAACTACAAAAGATGGCTCTTACGTCTCGTGATGCAGGTAAAGGAAAAAACCCAAGTACCCATCATATACTTCTTCAGGGGTTCTTCTTCCTTCTTGGAGGCTCTGGAAGGAGAGAAGTTGGATGCTGTGTCGGTAGACTGGACGGTGGATATGATTGGGTGGATGAAACGAGCGCCTCATCTCACCTTCCAGGGTAACATGGATCCTTCCCTTCTGTACTGTGAGGAAGATGTAATAATAGAAAAAACGCGTGGACTTTTGCAAAAAGTTCCCAGAAGTACCCGTTACATCTTCAACCTGGGACATGGTCTTTCTCCTGACATGGATCTTAACAAGGTAAAGCTCTTGGTGAACACTGTAAAGAGCTTCTCATGGTAAGGGAAGGGAAGGCTCTCCTTCAGCTCAGGGAGGGTGTGTTCTACAACCCTTACATGGTAGTTAACCGAGATCTAAGCCTTTTGGTCATGCTCCTTTTGGGAGATGACATAGTTGTGTGTGATGCTATGGGTGCCAGTGGTGTGAGGAGTATAAGAGCTCTACTGGAACTTCCCAACGTGGCTAAGGTTTTATACAACGATGCTGACCCTTCCGCCATAGAGAGCTTTCGTCAGAACGCCCAACTTAACCAGATAGACATGTCCCGCGTGGAGATTCACTGTAAGGACGCATCCCTTCTTTTGAGGGAGATAAGAAACTGTCATTATGTGGATATAGATCCTTACGGATCTCCTATACCTTTTCTGGAATCTTCCCTATTTCCCGTGAAACGTGGAGGTGTTTTGGCAGTAACCGCCACCGATACTTCTGTCTTGTCAGGTACTTATCCCCACACCTGTTTGAGAAGATATGCCAGCAGGCCGCTTCTGAAGGCAGAGTTTTATCACGAAGTAGGCTTAAGGATTCTTATAAAAAAGGTGGTGGAGGAAGGAGCAAAGCACGATTATGCCTTTATCCCCATCTTCTCTTACTCTTACCGCCATCACATGAGAGTGTTCTTTAAGAAAGACATAGGAGCTAAGAGAACGGATCAAGTGGTACAGCAGCTCGGTTATATTCTTTACTGTGAGAACTGTCTCTACAGGGAAAGCAGCTTTTTGGAAAACATAAGGAAGGTATGCCCCGTATGTGGAAGTAAAATTCTGTGGTCCGGTCCCCTCTGGTTAGGTCCCCTGTGGAACAGGGATCTGGTGGAGGACATGTGGAAAAACAGAGGTGCTATTCTTATATCGGAGGAGACAAACCGACTACTTAAGAGGATAAGGGAGGAGGCAAATCATCAGTCCATAGGCTTCTACACCATGAGTTCCATAGGAAGAGCCCTGAAGGTATCCAACCTGCCTCCCATGGTGAAGTTTCTAAGGAAGTTGGAGGGAGTGCGTACCCACATAAGTCACGAAGGTTTCAGAACCCTTCTCCCTCACGTGGAGGTTCTCAAAAGGATCCATGAGCTACTACGCTAAACTGAGAGAAAGGATTCTGACTATCAAAGGCGTCTTTTTCCTGTCTCCTAGGGAGATATGGTTTCTCAAAACCCTGGAGGACTTGGGGTATCCCTTCGAAGCGGTAAAGGAAGGCCTGGAGCGTTTCTTCTCCTATGTACCTCCGGAAAGAAGGCCCAAAACACCCATATACTTCGCTATGAAAGAGATAGAGAAGTTAAAGAAACGGATCTCAAAAAGTAGCGTCCCTGTGAAGGACTGGAGGGAAAAGTTCAGGGAGTTAGTGGAGTTGGCAAGAACTTACCTGAAGGATCTGAAGGTGGAAGAGCCCCGGAAGGAAGAGGAGGCGGAGCTTATCCTACGCCAGCTGGAGAAAGAAGTCTACAAACACCTTTGGAACATTCTCCCTCAGGAGGAGAAAAAGGATATTCTTAAGAAATACAAGGCTTTTAAGAATGACGAGGAAGTTTTCCGCCTTATGGTGAAGGGAGAGCTCAAGAGACGCTTCGGTCTTAAAACCTTCTCCCTTTACGTGGAGGAATATAATTTTTAAATTTCTGTAAGAAAGGTACGGAGGTGGTTAGATGGCAAAGGTGAAGGGGCTCAGGTGCAGAGAGTGTGGAAGAGAGTACCCTGCAGAGCCCATCCACGTGTGTGAGTTCTGCTTCGGCCCGCTGGAGGTGGAGTACGATTACGATCTTATAAGGAATACTGTAAGTAGGGAGAAGATAGAGAGAGGTCCCAAGAGTCTGTGGAGATACGTAGATCTACTTCCCGTAGAGGAGCCTAAGGTAGGACTTACAGCCGGTTTCACTCCCCTTAGGAAAGCGGAGAATCTGGGTAAAGTGTTGGGTCTTAAGGAGCTTTACATAAAAGACGACTCGGTGAACCACCCCACCCTCTCCTTCAAAGACCGAGTAGTTTCGGTAGCTCTCTCCAAAGCGGTGGAGTTCGGATTTGACACTGCCGCTTGCGCTTCCACAGGTAATCTGGCCAACTCGGTGGCTGCCCACAGTGCACAAGCCGGACTTAACTGTTACGTTTTCATACCTGCCAATCTGGAAACCCAGAAGATATACGGTAGCCTTGTCTACAGCCCCACGGTGGTGGCGGTGGAAGGTAACTACGACGATGTCAACAGACTATGCTCTGAGATAGCCAACGAACTTAACTGGGCTTTTGTTAACATCAACATAAGACCCTACTATGCGGAAGGTTCTAAAACCCTAGCCTTTGAGGTGGCTGAACAGTTAGGTTGGCGTGCACCCGATGCGGTAGTGGCTCCCGCTGCCTCTGGTTCCTTAGTCACCAAGATATGGAAAGGATTTAAAGAGCTGCGCATGGTGGGTCTAATAGACGGAAAACTTCCCCGTGTCTACGGCGCTCAAGCGGAGGGATGTTCCCCCATAGCTCAAGCGTGGAAGGAGGGGAGAGACTACATAAAACCTGTAAAACCCAACACTATAGCCAAGTCCATAGCTATAGGCAACCCAGCTGATGGTATATATGCTCTCGCCGTTACCAGAGAGAGCGGTGGAGAGTGGGAAACAGCTACCGACGAAGAGATCATAGAGGGTATCAAGCTCCTTGCTGAAACAGAAGGAATATTTACAGAAACGGCAGGTGGTACCACCGTAGCTGTTCTCAAGAAACTGGCTCAAAGAGGTGTTTTTAGACCCGACGAAGTGGTGGTGGTTTACATAACAGGCAACGGGTACAAAACAATGGAAGTTCTGGAAGGGCATCTGAAGGATGTGGTTAGGATAAAACCCACTTTGGCAGATTTCAGGGACAAGATACTGGTGAGGGTTCCTTGAAAAGGCTCTGGGTTCTCTTCCTCTTGTTTCTCTGGGCCTGCTCACCTAAGGACTCCCTGCCGCCCGTCAAGGTTCTGGACCTAAAGGGCAGGCAGGTAAATCTCGACTCCTTCAGGGGAAGACCAGTTATCCTCTACGTATGGAGTAGAACATGTGCCGGACACGCCACCCAGCTTTCCCTTCTCCATGAGCTGGCACAGCGGAGAAAAGATCTCACCGTTATCTCTTATGCCATAGCCATGGACCCTGCCGCTGTATCCCAAAGCTACCTTTCTCTGGGCTTAAAACCCAGCTTTATCACCCTGGTGGATCCTGAGGTGAAGATCTCCGAGTACTACACCATAACCTTTCTCCCTTCCACCTTTTTCTTTGACGAGAGAGGAAGACTGGTAAAGATCTACGCGGGATTACCCTACGACAGTTTTATAAAATAACCTGCATGCTGGATCTGTGCTTAGGGGTGTACTTTCTGTCCTTCTTGGCAGGCCTCATACAGAGGAGACTAGGCATCTTCCTTTTGACATTGAGTGTCACTTTGTATCTTCTTTACTTTATCCGGCTTTTTTACACGCTGAAGAGTTTTCCCTATGCTAACCTGTACGGTGTCCTCTCGGTGGCAGGCAACGTAACTGTAGCCGTGTTTTTACTTATGTCGATAAAGTTCAGAGACATAGCACGGTTCCCCTACCTGATGGGTGTGGTGGGTTTCATGTCCACCCTCCTCACTTACCCTGCCGAACAGTCTCCCTACAGAAGTCTCCTTTACTCCCTACACGTTATGACGGCGGTAATCAGCTACGTGTCCGCCGTTATAGGGGGTACCCTTGCAGCAACTCGCTTGCTGTTGGAGTGGGAACTCAAGAGAAAGAAAAGCCCTTCCCTTTTCATGCCTCTTGATCTCCTCAGATCCTCTGAGAAGATATCGGTGAACATCACCTTTGTGATGCTAACCTTCACTATGGTACTGGGAAGCCTATGGACCAGAAGTTACTTTGGGAGACACTGGATAGACGATCCCAAACTGGTGGCGAGCCTGGCCCTGTGGTTCTACTACGCCCTTTTGTCTCACATGAACCTTCTGAAGAAAATCTCACCCAAAAGGTTCTCCATAGGCCTGTTGATAGGTACATTACTGATGATGATGAACCTTTTCTTGGTGAGACATGCTGTATAATCGCGTTTTTCTGGTGGGTTTTATGTGTAGCGGGAAATCTACCGTAGGGAGAGAACTGGCCCATACCCTTGGATGGGAGTTTGTGGATGTGGACGAAGAGATACAAAGACAGGAGAACAACACCGTTGCAGGTATTTTTCAGGAGAAAGGTGAAGCCTACTTCAGAAACTTAGAGTTACAAGTTCTCACCCAGCTTTCCCAAAGGAACAGACTGGTGATAAGTACAGGAGGTGGTTTAGGTGCCAATCCTGTGGCCATGGAGCTTATGAAGAACAAAGGTCTTGTAGTGTGGCTAGATATACCCTTTCAGGAGTTTTTAGAGAGATGCAAAGGAGATGAAAACAGACCTCTTCTGAAAAAGAGTTTAGAAGAAATACAACTCATCTACCAAAAGAGAAAGGAGGTTTACAGAGAGGCACATCTGCACCTGGATGCCACCAAAGATGTTCCTTCCATCGTGAAAGAGATTGTTGGCTTTCTCAACAGATGATTCTCACTTCTGATCGGTCACCTCTTCTGATGACCTCTATCCTCTGATCAAACTTCTCCGCCATATCCTCCAGGTGTGTTATGATGCCTACCAGTCTTCCACTGTTACTCTTTATGTTCTCAAAAGGTCCTTCCAAGGTTTCCCTCGTTTCCCTGTCCAGAGATCCAAAACCTTCGTCTATAAAGAGGCTTTCGAGGGGAGCCTTCTGGGATATTATGTCACTGACGCCGAAGGCTAAAGCAAGACTGGCCAAAAAGGTTTCTCCACCACTTAGGGTTTCTACAGGCCTTGTGTGACCCGAAGACATGTCTCTCACCATAAGATCCCCACCCTCCAAGACAAAGTAGTAACTTCCTCCCGAAAACCTCTCCAGATACTCATTAGCCCTATTAACCACTATCTCCATCACGTAGGTACCTATAAAGTCAGGAAATCTGTCGCTTCTAAAGTCTTCCGCCAGCTTTTCATAAATTGCGAGTTCTTCTATCAAACATCTCAGTTCCTCCTCCTTCCTCCTAAGCTCCACACTGAAACTCTTGACTCTGTTTATCCTCTCTTCCAAAGCTCCCAACTCACGCTGTTTTTCTTCCAAATCCTTTTCTACCTCATCTTTCTCTTTGATTATCTCTACGCTACTCCTCACCTGCGGTAAAGAGCTCAGTTTCTCATACAGCTCTTCCTTTCTCTTTTCCAAAAGGCTTCTTCTGTTTCTGTACTCCTCTATCTTTTCCCTCACCTCTTTCATCTCTTCCTCAGACATGATAAACTTCTTAACTTCGTCAAGATGATAGTATTTCTCTAAAACAGGTTTTAGCTTCCCTACAACATCCAACTTCTCCCTTTCCAACTCCTCTAGCCTTTTCCTCAAAGTATCCAGCTCAACTTTTGTCATCTGAAGGAGGTTTTCCTTTCCCTGTAACTCCTCCCTCAGTTTTTCGTAGCGATCTATTACCTTCTTCTTCTTCATCTCCAGTTCTTCTTTCTGATTTCTTAGGTAGGTGGTGGAAGGGACGTCACCTACAAACTCGCTAAGTTCAGATAGTTCCTTCTCTAGCTCAGCTTTTCTGGTTTTAAGATGATTAACCCTCTCGTCAAGGCGCGCCATCTCTTGGGTTAGAGTCTCGTACTCTTTTCTGAGCTCTTCGTAGCGTGTCTGTCCCTTAATGTACTTTTCTCTGAGCTCCTGCAGTTTTTTATAGTTTTCCTGAACTTTACTCCACAACTCCCAAAAACCTTCTGTAGTTGTACCTATCTTTTCCTTTATGGTCTGCAGTCTCCCTTTATACTCTTCCTTTTTCTGTTTAAGAGAAGCTATCTGTTCTGTAAGTTTGCTGATCTTATCCGCAATATGCTCTATCTTCTCGCGTAGCTCCCGGTAATCGGTGTCTATCTGGTCGGCGTGAACCTCCTCAACTACGTGGCCACAGACTGGACAGATGTCGCCCTTTTTGAGGTTACTCCTAATCTTATGAACAAGGTACTCCTCTTCTTTCCTTCTTAGTGAACTTAGCTCCCCTTCTAAGTTTTTCTTCTCTTCCTCAAGACTTCTGAGAACCTCATCTATCTGACTGAGTTCTCTCTCTTTTTTCTCGTACTCCTTCACATCTTGCTGGAGTGTCTCCAGCCTTTTATACTCTCCTTCTGTACCCTCTAAAGATCTAAGCTCCTCTTCCCACTCTTTTAACAACCTCTTACCCTTTTCCAATCTTTCTTCCAGCTCACTTTTCCTTCGAAGTTTTTCTTCCTTCTCTTTTTCCCTCTCCAATAGTTCCTTATTGGTACGAATCATATCCTCCTTTAACTTATCCATTTGTTCAGCTTTTTGTATCTTCACTACAAGATCCTCTATCTCCCTTTCTATATCAGGTAGCTGTTCGTACTTTCTCTTTGCTTCTTGGTAAAGCTGGAGGGTTATATCATACTCGTGTTTATACTTTTCCAACTCATTCTGCTTTTTGTTGGACTCCCTCTTCTTATTCTTTATATCCTCCTCAATCCTGTCATAATGTTCCAGGTAACCTTTGTACTCTCGCAGATCCTCAGCTCTCTTCAGTTTCTCCTCCAGACTTCTTATCTCTTCCTCTTTTTCTATGAGAGATGTTAGCTGCTCTTCCACATCCAGTAGATCCTTCTGTAAACTTTCCCTTTCCTCTGCTTGTCTTAACTCACTTTCTAAAAGTTCCTTACGGGTTTTTAGCTCTTCTATCTCTTTCTTCAGTTCTCTTTCTCTTTGTTCAAGGTCAGGTAAGGATCCCAGTTCTTTTCTGCAATTTTCTATGTAAACCTTCAGATCTTCTGTTGCTTTCTTTCTTTTATCTTTCTCATCCTTTATGAGCCTTGTTAGTCCTTCTATTGTCTCCTCTATACCTATGAGTTTGTGGAGTATTTCCCTTCTTTCTACCGGTTTTGAAGGTTTCAAAAATCTGTCAAACTGTCCTTGAGGAAGCACCAAAACTTTTGTAAACACATCGTAGCTGAGACCTAAAAGATTCTCTACGTAGCTCTCCACATCCTTCGCCTTAAGGGGGAGAGGCCTAGAACCTTCGTAAAACCTAACATCTGACTTATCCTGGCTGTAGACCCTCTCCACAGCGTAACGCTTACCCTTTACGGAAAACTCTAAAAACACCCTCATACGTGACTCTCCCCGAGATATGACGTTTCTGTGGGCCGGCTTGCTTCCTTCTCTGGGCACTCTACCGTAAAGGGCATAACATATGGCATCTACGATGCTGGATTTGCCGGATCCTGTTCTTCCTTGTATCACGAAGAAGTTCAAACATGAAAAATCTACCTCGTGTTCTCCTCGGAATATACGGAAATTTTTTAGCTTAAGCCTGATGGGTCTCATGCTGAAGTCTCTCCAGTAGGGAGGCTAAAGTTTTCTTCACAGAAATGGGTGCTTCTTTACCATGGAGACGCTTATGAAACTGATCGTACATAGAAAGAATGTTAAGGTCTGTGCTGAGCTCCGGCACCTCCTTCTCCCATCTGACACTGGTATCTTTTATTTGGACCCACACCAGCCTTTCACCCAGTATCCTCTGCACAAGGTCTTTCTTTACACCTATGCTGAAGTCCTCCTTGCTATCTTTTTCTAAGATGACCTTGAAGAGACCAGGCTTGTCTTTAAAAGGTTCTAAAACCCTCTCCGGACTTTCGCCTTTGGGTACAGTGACTTCGTAGAGTGGACGTTTTATATCCAGTTTTATGGGATCTACCTTTACTCCATCCTGTTCCAGTACCACTAAATTTGCAAACTTGTCGTTTCCCTTTTCGGAAAAGTCCAGCTGGTAGAGGCTACCTGAGTAATAGGTGAGAGAAGGTGCTGCTTTTATCTGTTGGTGACGATGTACGTGTCCTAAGGCCACGTAATGGAAACCGGGGGGTATCTGATCAGGCCTTATGGAGTAAAAGGGGCTCACAGATGACTCCTTCTCCGTTCCTGTATAAGAAGCTCCTTCCACCATGAGGTGGGCAAGGAGTATTCTGTAACGAGCATCTTTTACCGCATGGGCCACTGCCTGCAGGTAGTTGCTCACCTTATGGGCGTAATCTCTACCTGCTGTTTCCTCCGCCTTGGTGATGACTTTTTCGTGGATGTAGGGTACGCAGGCTATTGCCAGATCTTCTATCCGGAAGATTATCTTTTCTACATCTTTCTCCGGCCTGTCGTAGGCATGTATGTTGGCCAGTTTTCTAAGGGGTTTGAAACTCTTTATGTTATCGTAAGGGTCATGATTCCCAGCTATCATAACCACATGCACTCTGTGGGTAGCTACATCCGTAAGAAACTCCATTATGAGATGCTTGGAATCTGCATCTATGGGGAACTTGTCGAAGATATCCCCGCCTATAAGGAGGATATCCACTCTTTCTTCTTTTAGGATACTTTTAACCTGCTCAAGGGCATACTCAAGATCCTCGTTTCTACTGATACGGTTGATGGTTTTGCCTGCGTGCAGATCTGATATATGAAGTAACCTCATGACTTCTTAGCCAACTTCAGTACTTTTTCCAGCTTTTCAACAAGCGGATCAAAGGGATCCTTCTCCTTCAGCACCTTGAGGTTCTCCTTTGCGGTGGAGAGCACTATGGATATCACCTGGTCCGGATCGTGAGCCAGTTTTACCAGCTGGAGATCCTCCTCATCTATGGTGCCAAACTTAACCATAACTTCCTCCATGTACTTAAGAAGGGGTGTCCAGAATTCGGGACCATACAGAATTATGGGAAAGGGATGACTTTTGCCTGTTTGAATGAGGGTAAGAGCCTCAAAAAGTTCGTCAAAGGTACCAAAACCTCCGGGAAATATCACATAAGCCATAGAGTACCTTAGAAGCATCACTTTTCTGACAAAGAAGTAATCGAAGGTCAAGGAGATAGTCTGGTATCTGTTGGGTTTCTGCTCAGTAGGTATCTCTATGTTGAGTCCTACCGACACAGTTCCAGCGTCGTAGGCTCCTCTGTTGGCCGCTTCCATTATACCTGGTCCCCCTCCTGTGATGATATGAAAGCCCAGCTTTCCCAACATAAAAGCTGTTCTGTAGGCATGTTTGTAATAGACGTTATCTTCCTTCATCCTGGAGCTTCCGAAGAAGGTAACGGCAGGGCCTACGTTGGATAGTTGATCAAACCCCTCCACAAACTCGCTCATTATCTTGAGGACACGCCACGTGTCCCCCTGTTTTATCTTAAGCTCTTCTATAAGACGTAACTTCTTACTGTTCATTTATGTCCTTTACCATACCCTCCAGTTTTAACAGTTCGCCTTCCTGAGGCTTGTTAATGTTATGGGAGTAACGGACCCTCTTTACAAACTTTTTGTGTTTCTTCTTATACTTATACTTATAACTCACCTTCACCTTATGGTGGTGGTGTTTCACCACCTTGTGGCGGTGAGCTTTGGCATAACTGTCTACGGATGCTGAGAAGAGCCCCAGTGTAGCCACCAACAGGTAGGCCAACATTCTCCTCATGACAGTACCTCCTCCTCACCTATTATACCTTACCTTTCTGCTGGTAATCTCGTACAGGACGGGTAGAAGGAACAAACTGAGGGGAAGTCCCGAAAATATTCCTCCTATCACCGCAAGGGCGAGGGGTTTTCTCAACTCGGACCCCGCCGTTAGTCCCAAAGCCACAGGCGTTAAAGAGGCCACTACCGTGAGGGTAGTCATAAGGATGGGTCTTAGTCTCTCTCGCCTTGCCTGAAGAATAGCTTCCCTAACAGGAAGCCCTTCTGTCTGTAGCTGTATTATCCGCTCTATAAACAACACCGCGTCTCTCACTATAATACCCACAAGGAGTATTATGCCAAAGTAAGAAGGAACACTGAGGGATGTTCCGCTTACAAGAAGAAGTCCAAAAGAGCCCATCACCGCCAAAGGTACCATGAGAAGCACTATGAGGGGGTATCTATAACTCTCAAAAAGAGATGCCAGCACCATGTAAACGCCTAAGAGAGCCACGAAAAGCGCTAAACCCATTCCCCGAAAAGCTCTGGCAAATTCCTTGGCTTGTCCCGCAGGCTCAAAAGTATAACCAGGAGGAAGATTCTGCCGAAGCCAATCTTCTACCTCCTGCACCGCACTTCCTAAAGGTTTACCTTCCAAATTAGCGAAGAAACTGAAGGAGTACTGTCTGTTATATCTGTTCACTACGTGATATCCTGTTGCCTCTTCTATACCCACTACCTCTGTAAGAGGTACTAGGGATCCATTCATAGACCTGACGAATACCTTTTTGAGGTTGTCCACGTTGGTTATAAACTCGGGAGTTGCTTTAACGTAAAGATCGTAGCTCTCGGCACCCAGCTCATAGGTTCCCAGTTTTAGTTTTCCCAACAGGGCGTTTAAGGTGGCAGAGACTTGTTCTAGAGGAACTCCCAGATCCCTCAGTTTTTCCCTGTCAGGATATATCCTCACCTGAGGCTCGTTGAGTCTGAGATCTGTATCCACGTCTCTGTAACCTTTCCTGTTTTTAAAATAGGCCACCATACTGTCTGCCAACCTCTGTAGCTCCTGCAGGTCAGGTCCCTTTATTACGTATTGAATATCCACCTGTCTTCCTCCTGCGGGGCCTATTATCCCGGCACTCTCCACACTTACCCTCACATCCTTCAGGGAGGAGAACTGCTTTCTCAGTTGTTCCATAATTACCTTTTGGTGAGGTCTCTCACTTCTGTCCTTGAGATAGACGAAGGCAAGTCCACCGTTGACGTCCGGCCTACCAGCCACCCCTTGACCTAGAGCCATACCGAACCTATCCACGTAAGGATTCTTCTTTAGAATATCCTCTATCTGGCGAGCCTTACTTTCGGTGTAATCAAAGGAGGAACCTACAGGTGTCTCAAAGCGCACCAGGAACCTACCCTCATCTACAAGAGGAAAGAACTCCTTTGGTGTCATTCGGAGAAACACAAAGCCTACACCCACCGCTACAGCGGACAGTAAAAGGACCGTTATCTTGTGATCTAAGGACCATCTTAGCCAGCTGTCAAAACGCTCCTCAAAGGAAGCGTACAACTTCACAAAGAGGTTTTCCTCTCCTTTCTCTTTCACCAAGCGAGAGACAGCCATAGGTGTAAAACTGACAGCCACTATGTAAGATAGAGCTATGGCAAGCACCAACGTTAGAGCAAAGTTGCCAAAAAGCTTACCTACAACACCCTTAAGGAAAATGACAGGTAGGAACACTATTACCAAGGAGGCGGTAGACGCCAAAAGGGCAAAGATGACGATACGTGTTCCTATCTCTCCCGCCTGCAGTGGTTCTAAGCCTTCCTCCCTCCTCCTGTATATACTTTCCAGCACCACTATAGCGTCGTCTATCACTATCCCCACAGCTACCGCAAGGGCCAGCAAAGTAAAGGTGTTTAAGGAAAGTCCAAGTTCTCTGAGGAGAAAGACTGTTCCTAAAAGGGTCACAGGTATGGCAAATACGGGTACTAGTGTCAGCCTAAGTCTACCTAAAAACACGTAAACTACCAGCGCGGTAAGTAAGCTTCCTATTACTATCTCCTCTATAGCTGCCTTCACACTGTCTTTAACGAAAACACTGGAGTCAAAGGTGATATCCATGCGAAGGCCAGGGGGCAGCTGGCGACTCAGTTCTTCCATCTTGGCTTTGACGGCATCTACTGTTGCCACAGTGTTGGTCTTGGATTGCTTGTATATGACGATAGCTATGGCTTGCTCTCCCATAAAACGAGCCATACCCCTCTTCTCATCTTCACCGAAGTAAGCGTACCCTACATCTCCCAAACGTACGTTGGGCGTTATGAAGATCTCCTCTAATTCTTTGGAATCCCTAGCTTTTCCATAGAGGCGCAGTATGTAGTCCCTTTTAGTGCCGTAGATAGCACCAGCAGGTGCATCCAGATAGTTTTTTTGAATGGCTTCCAAAACATCCGTAACCGCCAACTGTCTTCCGTAAAGCTTTTCTGGGTCTATTCTGACCCACATGACGTTATCTCTAAACCCTCCCAAATCCACCTGACCAACACCCGATATCCTCTCAAACTCTCTCTTTATAACTTTGTCGGCCCAGTAGGCCAGAGTCTGATAGTCCGCTGTAGGAGAGTGAAGTAAAACTGCCAAAACGGGTGCCAAGGAGGTGTCCACCTTTCTCACCACCGGAGGATCAACACCGGGTGGGAGCTGTTTCATGGCCCTCTGAACAGCGTCCCTCACCTCTTGAGCAGCCACGTCTATATCTTTCTCCAGAGAGAAGGTAACAGTTATGCGAGAAGTACCTGCAAAACTCTGAGAGGTGATGGCTTCTATCCCGTTTATGGTAGCCAGTTGGTCTTCTATAACACGGGTCACATTTACGTCCACCACGTAGGGATCAGCTCCCGGATAGGTAGTGACCACAGATACCACAGGAAAATCTACGTCGGGGAGTCTGTCCAGAGGAATACCTCTAAGGGAGTAAAGCCCAAGTAGTATGAAGGAGAGCATGAACATCCAAGTAGTGACTGGCCTGTGTATGAAGAACCTGTACATGTCCCCTATTATAACAGACCGACCGGTCGGTATGTCAGATCTCTATGAACTTGGCTACCACCTCCGCATCGGGTGGCACGTTGGTGGGTTGCTCACACACCTTAAGAGCTGTGTCAGGATCCTTGAGGCCGTTACCCGTTAGGGTACACACCACTACCTCGCCTCCTGAGAAGAATCCCTCTCTCACCAGTTTTATAAAGCCTGCCACAGAAGCTGCGGAAGCAGGCTCGCAGAATACACCTTCGGTGGATGCCACCAGTTTGTAAGCGTACAAGATCTCTTCATCTGTTACAGCATCTATTTTTCCACCTGACTCCTGAGCTGCCTCAAGAGCACTCTGCCAACTGTAAGGATTCCCTATCCTTATGGCGGATGCTATAGTCTGTGGATTTTTGATGGGATATCCCTTTACGATGGGAGCGGCACCTTCTGCCTGCCATCCCATCATACGTGGTAACTTTCTTATCTTCCCCATCTGATAGTACTCTTTATAACCTTTCCAGTAGGCGGTTATGTTGCCTGCGTTTCCTACAGGCAAGAAATGGTAATCGGGGGCCTCTCCCAGAGCGTCGCATATCTCAAAAGCCGCTGTCTTTTGTCCCTCTATACGGTAAGGATTGACAGAGTTTACCACCTCTACCGGCAACATCTGCCCTATCTTTCGTACAATGTACAAGGCATCGTCAAAAGTACCCTTAACAGCCAGCACTTTGGCACCGTACATAACGGCTTGAGAAAGCTTTCCAAGAGCAACGGCACCTCTCGGTAGTAGTACGTAAGCTTTTAATCCTGCCCTCGCGGCGTAAGCGGCAGCGGATGCCGAAGTGTTACCGGTAGAGGCACATATGACAGCCCTCTTACCCTCCTCCAAAGCCTTGGATATGGCCACCGTCATACCTCTGTCTTTAAAGGAACCTGTGGGGTTGAGTCCTTCGTACTTAAGATAGAGCTCTCCTCTAAAACCCACCAAGCGCGCTAAGTTATCAGCCTTTATGAGGGGGGTGTTACCTTCGTAGAGGGTGACTACGGGGGTTTTGTCAGATACCGGCAGAAACTCCCTGTACCTGTGTATTATGCCCTGCCAACAGTTCATCGGTTATCAATTTAACACAGCTCAAGGTTTGAGAACACAAAGGGGATTTCGTAAGCTGCAGACTCTAACGAATCAGAAGCATGGACAGCGTTTTTGCCCTTATCGGTACCAAACAGGGCTCTTATGGACATAGGTGCCACGCGCCTTGCCTCCTCACTGTCGGTAGGTCCTATAATCTCCCTCACACGTTTTACCGCGTTTTCTCCTTCCAGCAGAATGGCCACAACTGGTCCTGAGGTCATGAACTCCACCAGCTCGTTGTAGAAAGGCCTCCCTTTGTGTACCGCGTAGAACTCTCTGGCCTGTTCCACCGTAAACCTAAACATCTTAAGGGCTCTTATCCTGAAGCCTTCCGTTATGAATCGGTCCAGTATCTTACCTACAGCGCCTTTCTCCACAGCATCGGGTTTGATGATGACCAGCGTTCTTTCCATGTTTCACACCTTATTACCCGAGCTTATGTATTGGCTCGGGTGCCGGGCTATTTATATCCCGCCTGTAAAGGGTGTCCCACACCCGGCAGGCGGCATTGGAACACCCTACTCACCTTCAAAGGACTGCAGTTCCTCCATAAGAGCCTTTATCTGAAACAGAACAGCACCTTTGAGGGTCTCCACATCCGCTTTCCAGTAATTTTCTGAAAAAACCAACTTCTTTTCAGGACCCTCTACGTGTCTTATTATGACGTAAGGTTTCCCTTCATCTTCTTCACATTCCTCGTCCTCAACACCTGGAAAACACACTACCAGATCTATCTCCGGACTTAGAGCCATTGAACGTAGTTCTTCTGCTAGTTTCTTAAACTTCTCTACCGGATACTCCATCATTTCCACGTTTCTAAAATCTTTTTGACAGAGGCGTCCACCACAAAACCGTAGCCCTGTACCACAAAACCTCCTATCAGAGAAGGATCCTCCACCACCCGAAGCTCTAGATCTTTACCCATAGTTCTCTTCATAACTTCCTTTATCCTCTCTACCGTCTGCTGATCCACAGGCTTTGCCACAAAGAGGGTAGCACGGGAGAGTTTGAGGATCTTTTCTACCTCGTGTTCCAGAATCCTTCTAAGCTCACCCACTGAAGGGATCATGTTGGTGATGACCATATCACCCAGAACTTGGTCTATTCTTTCCGGCAGTCCAAAGCGGGATCTTAAGGCCTTTAGGTAGTTAAGCTTCCTTTCGGTGGGAACGTTGGGATTTAGCATAGTGTCTCTAAAAAGTCTGTCCTTCTTGTAAAGAGTCTCCAAAAGCTGGAAGAACTGGATGGCGGATATAAGAGTGTTCCTGTCGGAGGGAAGGTGTCTCACCACCGCTTTGGCCAGTTTCCTGGCAAGATCTTTGTTCATTCCTTAGCCTCCAGTATTTTGATCTTCTTTTCTATGTAATTCCTGTGCACCTCCTCCTTTTCAAACTCCTTCAACAGAAGAGCTGTGGCCAGTTCCTTCACTCTATTGGCTCCGTATGACACCAGCTCTTCTTTGGCTCTTTTGAGTTCCAGCTCTATGCTTTCGCTGGCTTTCTCCCTTATCCTGCGGATCATATCCTCAGCCTTTTTCATCTCCTGTTCTTTTATGTAAACAGCGGTCTCTTGAGCCAGTTTTATCTGCTCTTGGTATCTCCTCTTAGCATCTTCATACTCCTGTTTTGCTTTGGACAGCTCCTCCTGAGCCTTCCTCAGTTCTTCCTCTGATCTATCCAAGCCTTCTGTGAGGCTTACAAAAAAGTTACGGAAAGCTTCCTTTATGTGCTTTCCACCGAACCAGTAAAGGACTCCCAGAAAGAGGGCTATGTTGAAAGCCTTCCAGAGGAGTTCCTGGGTGTGGTGTCCACCTTCCATCAGGCCACCTCCTTAAGTACACGTCTTACTAATTCTTCTGCCACTTTCTGCAGTTCTTTGTCCAGTTTTAGCTTCTCCTCTTCCAACAGCTTTCTCATCTCAGCCACAGCGCGCTCTATATCTTCCTGAGCTTTCTTCTCCTCTTCCTCCAACATCTGGCGTGCTATCCTCTGAGCTTCCTTTCTTGCCTCTTCCAGTATAGCGTTGGATTCCTGTCTTCCCTTTTCCAGGATCTGCTGGGCTTCTTGCAAATATCTGGTGGCTTCTTCCTGAAGCTCTCTCGCCTTTTCCAGATTGTCGGAGATACGCTTTTCCCTCTCCTCTATCACCTCCGTGTAAGGTTTTACCAAAAGCCTGTGAATGAGAAAAGTGAAAACCAAAAACAGTGCCGCCTGCACCAAAAGGGTGTAGTTGGGATATAGGGACTGCTGTATGTCCTGCATCTTCTGCCTCCCACCATATTTTAACACAGCTCCTCTTCAATGTTTTTTATAAGATGCACGCGCCTCTCGTGTCTTCCACCTTCGAAAGGTGTAGAGAGCCACACATCCACTATAGAGAGGGCAAGTTCCTCACCTATCACTCTGTCCCCGAGACACAGCACATTGGCGTCGTTGTGAAGCCTGCTCATTCTGGCCATGTACTCGTTGAGACAGAGGGCTGCACGTACACCTTTGAACTTGTTGGCCACTATACACATACCTATACCTGTTCCGCACACCAGTATGCCTCTCTCCGCTTCTCCTCTCTGCACCGCTAAAGACACTTCACGGGCAAAGATGGGATAATCGGTGGACTCCTGTGACTGGGTGCCAAAATCCAACACTGTATGGCCTTTAGAGATGAGGAACTCCTTTATCTTCTCCTTCAAGGGAAAACCTGCGTGGTCCGACCCTATAGCCACCCTCATTGGCACACCTCTCTGAGGATTTTCTGTACCACTTGAGGATTTGCTTTACCTTTGGTGGCCTTCATTACCTGACCTACAAAGAAGCTCAGTAGTTTCTCCTCACCTTTACGCAGCCTGTCTGCCTCCGATGGGAAACTGGCAAGGACCTGAAGGACTATCTCCCTTATGGCCTGTTCGTCAGATATCTGAGTGAGTCCTTTCTCCCTCACTATCTCCTGAGGATCTTTACCTGTTTCCACCATCTCCTTCAGGACATCCTTCGCCAGTCTCGAAGAAAGGGTACCTTTGTGGATGAGCTCTACCAAGCGTGCCAGATGTAGGGGAGTTACAGGAGAATCCTCTATACTCATCTGTCTTTCTCTCAAATTACCCAGTAAGTCGTTCAAAAGCCAGTTACACAAGAGTTTAGGATCTTCTGAAAAATGACGTGCCGCTTCTTCGAAAAAGTCACCCACTTCCTTCAGATCCGTTAGGATCTTGGCTTCGTACTCTCCCAAGGCGTACACTTCCATCAGTCTCATCTTCCTCTCGTGGGGAAGTTCGGGCATGGATGACCTTATCTCCTGCACGAAATCTTCCGTCAGAACCAGAGGTAGTAGGTCGGGATCAGGAAAGTACCTGTAGTCGTGGGCTTCCTCTTTTGTCCTCATAGGGTAAGTGAGTCCCGTGGAGGGATCAAAAGTCCTCGTCTCCTGAATCACACTGCCTCCGGTGGTGATGATCCTCTTCTGTCTTTCTATCTCGCTCTCTATGGCTTTTTGGACGAATCTGAAGGAGTTTACGTTCTTAATCTCCACTTTGGTACCTAACTCTCTGGAACCCTTAGGCCGTAGAGAAACGTTTATGTCACACCTCAGCTGTCCCTTTTCCATATCTGCACGGGACACTCCTGCGTATCTCATTATGTTTCTCAAGGTCTCTAAAAATTCACGGGCCATCTGAGGAGAGTCTATGTCGGGTTCCGTCACTATCTCTATAAGGGGTGTGCCTGCCCTGTTGAAGTCCAAGTAGGTTTTACCACCTTCGTGGATGTTTTTACCAGCATCCTCCTCTAAGTGAAGTCTCCTTATTCTCACCCTTTTACCCTGAACCTCTACAAAACCGTTAACGGCCAGCGGATGCTCGTACTGGGATATCTGGTATCCTTTAGGTAAGTCGGGGTAAAAGTAGTTCTTACGGGCAAAGACTGATACAAGGTTTATCTCGCAGTTAAGGGCTATAGCTGCCCGAAGGGCCAGCTCTACAGCCCTCTTATTAAGAACAGGTAGAGTTCCGGGCAGTCCCAAACAGACGGGACAAACGTTAGTGTTGGGTTCCGCGCCGAACTCCACAGGACAGGAGCAGAAAAGCTTACTGCGTGTTTCCAGTTGAACGTGAATCTCAAGACCTATGACAGGCTCCAGCTCCATAATAAAATAATAGCCTATGAAGGACATTCTACACAAGCTTTCCGAAAGGGAGAACCTCACCGCTCAGGAGATGTACTCCTGCATGGAAGACATAGTAGAAGGGAGAGCCACCGACGCTCAGATAGGTGCCTTTATAATGGGCACAAGAATGAAGGGAGAGACAGTGGAAGAGATAGTAGGCGCCGTGCGTTTCTTTAGAGAGAGAGCCACCAAGGTGGAAGTTAGGGACCCTCATCATCTTGTGGATACGGCCGGTACAGGTGGCGACATGTCCGGTACCTTCAACGTGTCCACTGTGACCGCCTTTGTTCTAGCAGGTGCCGGTGTGAAGGTAGCCAAACACGGTAACAGATCTGTCTCTTCCCGATGCGGCAGCGCTGATCTTTTGGAGTATTTGGGTGCTAAGATAGATCTATCTCCCCATCAGGTGTCTATCCTCATAGAAGAGTTGGGAATAGGTTTCATGTTTGCGCCTCTCTTTCACCCTGCCATGAAGAGAGTCCTTGGTCCCCGTAGAGAGGTGGGCATACGCTCTATATTTAACCTGGTGGGACCTCTCTCCAACCCCGCAGGAGCCAAGAGACAACTGGTGGGTGTTTTCTCAGACAGCTTTGTGGAAAAGGTGGCTCACACTTTAAGAGAGTTGGGAGCTGTGAGGGCTGTGGTGGTACACGGAAAGGATGGAACCGATGAAGTCTCCGTATGTGCGCCTACACTGGTAGCAGAGGTAAGACAGGACGGGGTATATCTTTACGAGTTTGTTCCGGAGGAAATGGGTATAAAACGCTATCCCCCCGAGTACATAAAGGTGACATCTGTGGAGGAAAGTGCGCGAACCGCTCTATCTGTACTGCGTGGGGAGGTTTCTCCTGCCTATTACATGGTTCTCCTCAACGCCACCTTTGGTCTTATGGTGGCAGGCGTCACCGATGACAAAAAACAGGCTTTCCAGATAGCCAAGGAGAGTATTCACAGTGGAAGAGCCTATGAAAAACTGATGAAGTTTATAGAACTCACCAGGAAAGTGTGAATGGTCAAAGTAGGTAGAGTCTCCTATCTTAACACCTTACCTCTCTTTTACAGATTTCAAGACGAAAGGATCCAGTTGGTGGACGGTCATCCCTCTCACCTTGTGGATCTTCTCAGAAAAAACGTAATACAAGCAGGCATAGTATCCTCTGTGGAGTATCTAATGAGAAAGGACCTCTACCGTGTGGTGCCGGGTATCTCCATATCGAGCCGGGAAAAGGTGTGTTCTGTGGGTATATTCTCTAAGAGATCTAAGGATAACATAAGGACCGTGTTTCTAACACCCCTCTCTCTCACTTCCCGGTATCTCTCCATGTACGTAATAGAAGTTCTCTGGAATAGGGATGTGGTCTACGTGGAGGATCCATCAGAGGCAGATGCCCTTCTTCTCATAGGAGACGAGGCACTAATGGAAAAGAAGAGAGGCTTATACCCATACTTTTACGATCTGGGAGAGGAGTGGTTTAAAAAACACTCTCTACCTTTTGTGTTTGCCCTCTTCTTGGTGAGGAAAGATGCTCCCCCTTGGCTGTGGGAGGTTATACACCACCTGTGTCAAACTTCCCTGCAGGAGTTTTACTCTCGCTTGAGGGATGGGAAGATTAGAATAGATGGTTTTGAAGAAGATGAGGTGAAGAGTTACTTTACCGAGTGTATTGGGTACGAGCTTGGACAGGAGGAAATGGCTAGCTTACAAATTTTCATGGAATTTTTAGCTGGAAGAGGTATACTGTTATTGTAAAACCGAAAAGGAGGTGAAACATGAAGAAAGTGGCTCTATTTATGACAGGTGTGATTTTCTTCGCCGGTCTTTACTCCTGCGGGCAGGTGACCTCCCAAAGGACCTACGAAGGAGGTACGATAGGTGCCATAGGTGGCGCGGTGGCGGGAGCTCTCCTTGATAAGGAGAACCGTTGGCGCGGTGCTGTCATAGGTGGCGCTTTAGGTGCTGTAATAGGTGGTACCATAACGGAGATAGCCTCCAGGGCGGCAAGGGAAGCAGCCTACCAAAACAGACCGGTAGAGTACAGGTCTGAGGATGGCACACAAAGGGTGTATGCGGAACCCGTGGCCAGCAGGGGTCAGTGTAAGATCGTGAAGACCAACTACTACCAGAACGGTAAGTTGGTAAAGGTGGAAGAGAGAGAAGTGTGTCCCTGAGGTTCTTCTACCAGATCCTCTTTGCCCTGTCTCTCGTTTTAGTAGCCTTCTTACCTTTTCATATGGCTTCCTCCCCTCGGGGGGGAGCCGTAAGATGGGTTACGGTGAATCCCGAGGAGTTTCAACCTTTACCGGGAAAGGAGGGGGGAGAGCTACGTTTTATACTGCGGGGAGATCCCAAAACCCTTAATCCTGTGGTAGCACAGGAAACCACTTCCACCGCCGTTATAGGTGATCTTTTTTCCGGACTTACCAAGTTGGATCTTAAGACGATGACGTACGTTCCCGATCTGGCCAAGAGGTGGCACGTTCTGGACAACGGCAGAAGGTACATCTTTGAACTGAGGGAAAATCTAAGATGGAGTGATGGGCATCCCATATCTGCCGATGATGTAGTCTTCACTTACAGAGACGTGTATCTTAACCCCCAGATACCCAACTCCACCGCCGATATGTTGAAAGGTGTGTTAAAAACTCCTCAGCAGGTGCGCAATTTTGTCAGAAAGCTGGACGAAAAAAGAGTAGAGTTCCGTTTACCTGAGCCTTTTGCCCCTTTCCTCGGTATAATGGCATCACCTATCTTGCCACGTCATAAGTTGGAAAGGTACGTAAAAGAAGGAAACTTTATGAGTGCGTGGAACGTCTCTACACCCCCCTCCCAAATAGTGGGATCAGGCCCTTACAGGTTGGTAAGATACGTAAAGGGTCAGAGAGTGGAGTACGAGGCCAACCCTTACTACTATGAGAGGGATGATATGGGTAAACATCTCCCCTACATAAAGAGAAAGGTAGGTTACATTCTGCAAGATCCTGATACAGCCCTTCTCATGTACACCACAGGAGGGGTAGATATGTTGAGTCCGCGGCCCCAAGACCTTCTAGTTCTGTCTAAGCTGGGAGGAAGCTCCCTCTACAACTTAGGTCCAACGCCAGCCATAACCTTCTTAGTCTTCAATCAAAATCCTCGTTCCTCTTTACCTCAGTACAAGCTAAGATGGTTTCAGAACAAGCTGTTTCGTCTCGCTGTTTCTTACGCCATAGATAGGGAGAGTATGTGTACTCTCGTCTACAACGGTCTTGCAGTTCCCCTTTACGGACCTATAACACCAGCCAACCGTCCTTACTACAAGGAAGGGCTCTTTCCTCAGTACAGTTACTCTCCCCAGAAGGCCAAGGAACTTCTCTTAAAAGCAGGTTTTCGTTACGGGAAGGATGGATGGCTGAGAGATGCCGAGGGACACACCGTGGAGATAGTGCTCCTCACTAACGCCGACAACAAAGAGAGAGAAAAGTTAGGTAACATGATAAAGGAAGATCTAGAGAAGATAGGCATAAAAGTCATATTCAGGACACTGGACTTTAACACATTGGTGAGAAAACTCTCCACACCTCCCTACGATTGGGAGGCCGTTATCATAGGTCTTACAGGTTCGTTGGATCCCCACTTTGGAAGAAACGTGTGGCACTCCTCTGGAACACTTCACATATGGAACCCTATGCAGAAAAAAACAGCCACCCAATGGGAAGCTCGTGTAGATGCCTTATTGGACAGGGCGGCCTCCACACTAGATCAAAAGGTTCGTATAAGTCTTTACCAAGAGGCCTTTCGCATAATAGCTGAAGAACAACCTATGATATTTCTAGTGGCTCCCCAAAGTATACTCAGTGTTTCCGACAGGCTCAACAACGTCTTTCCCACCGTATGGGGATTTTACAGAGAGGAAAGTATGTTTTTCAAGTGATGATCTCTCTGAGTCTCTCCTTGAGAGCCCTGTAGGCTTCTTCCCTTATTAAGGAAGCTATATCCACCGAGGATAAAACATCCTTCACCACATCTTTTACAGCCTCCTTTATCACCTCCTCCGACAGTACAGATCTCAGTGTCTCCTTTATCTGATCCCTTATCATCTCTTGGTCAAGGGCTTGGTGAATATTCTCCTTCAGCAAGGAAGGAAGGGACTGAAGGAGAGCCTCTCTTAAACTACCAGACATTTTCTCTTCCACATGAGAGGCCTGCGGCGTTTCTGTAGGTTCGTAGGTGGTGCCGGAGTACCCACTTAGGAGTTCTTCCAAGATGCTCTCCACTGGCTTTTCCACCGGTTCTTTCTCCAGGTTGGAGATGCTCTCCACCGACTTCTCCACTGGTTCTTCCTCCAGGATTGCTACAGCTCTCCTTTGACCAAGTTCCTGTATCTTTTGGACAGCTTTGCTTAGTTCTGACTCTCTGCCGAAAATGTACTTCTCACCGAGCTCCACATCAGAAACATCCACACCGAAGAGCTCATCCACCAGTATAACGAAAGGTTTTCCTCTCACTTCCTCCTTTCGGGAAAGCTCTGTTAAAACTTTCTGTGCCAAAACACCCGATAGAGCATCTATCACCAGTATATCCGCTTGTTCTGCCTGAGGTATAACCTCCCTCACAGACTTAGCTTCCAGGTACAGGAAACCTTCCCCTAAGGCATCCTTTAACTTCTTTATGAAGTCAGGATCTAGAGAAAAGATCATTATCTTGGAGGAAGGCTTCTCCATCTGTGTCACTCCTCCTGTCATCTCCTCTGGGATCTCTCCCCCCCTTAACACATCCATTATCCTTTCTTCAGCTTTATCTCTGTCCACTAAAACTTTCCTGTGAGGGAGTAAGTTTTTAGCATCTATTGGAAAAAGCTGATCCACCAGGATGACGTAAAGAGAGTCTTTGAACTTCTGTTTATACATACTGTTGATATCTTCCTCTGATATAGATCCAGCTATAGCATCGTAGATGATCACATCTGCGTACTGAATGTTGGAGTTTACAGCCTCCTCCCCGTTCTTAAATTCTGCCACATCGTACTCTTTGAGCAGGTCTTTAAGTCTCCCCACTAAGCTTTTGTCAAAAGAGATCATAAGTACTTTCATCTTTTACCCTCCATCTTTTTAAGTATATCATCTAGCAAACTCTTAGTCTCCGTTGCCGTTTCTTCAGGGATCACAGAGTTCACGGATAGGGTTGTTCTCAGGGCCTTCAGTTTGGCAACAAGTTCTTCATTGGTGGTAGAACCACCTCTGGACATAAAGTAGGCCAGGATCATAAGGACAGCACCTGAAAAAGCTATGCCTGCGGATGCCCACTCTTCCAAAAGGGTCTGAAGGTACTCTCCCAAGGTGGTACGTCTCAGATAAACGTAAACCTCTGTTCCGTCAGATCCTTTACTGACGGAAGTTACATAAAGGGATGCATCCAGCGGGTTCAGAAGTCCAACAGATGGCACCAGAGACTTTCCGGCAGGTGTCTTCAGTATCAGGAGGGTTTGGTAACCCTTCGTAGGGTTTTCACCCCTCTGAAGGTGAAGAATAGCCTCACTTAACTCACGAGTAGTTTGTTGAAGTTTTTGGGAAATATACACCTCAAAGGAAGCGTACAACCCTACGAACAGTAAAAGGACGCCTATCAAAAAAAGCAGAGGAGGCAGGAACTTTTTCATGAGTTACCCCCGATTGTTAAAGATCCAACCAACACCCAAGGAGACCCTACTCGACCATAGAACTTAAGGTCGCTACTTACACCTTCTATTTTTCTGAACACATCAAGGATATTACCTGCTATCACTATCCCCCTCACACTTTTGAGAGGCCTTCCACCCTTATAAATTATACCCGAAGCACCTAGGGAAAAGTCTCCCGACACAGGGTCTGCGGTATGAAGTCCCATGAGATCCAGAACCAGAAGTACCTCATCATAAGCTCCGAGAAGTTCCTCATATCCGTAAGGGCCTGCCTCCAGGTATAGGTGGCGTATGCCGCTTGTGGGCACACTTCTAAAGCCATCTCTTACCGAGTTTCCCGTAGGTTCCACCCCCATCTTCCTGGCGGTGTAGTGGCTGTGGAGAAACCCTCTGAAAACACCTTTGTCCAACAACACGTTAACCTTACTGGTTACACCTTCGGCATCCGTAGGTGCTCCACCTACAGAACCCTTCATAGTGCCGTCATCCACCAGGTTAACCACCGAAGATGCTATCCTTTCACCCTCTTTGCCCGCCAAGGGAGTTTTTCCCTTCACGAGAGCTTCTCCCGTAAACATGGGAGAGAAAGTTTCAAGGAGCATGGCAAAGGCCTCACTGAAGAAAACCACCGGCATTTCCTTACTCTCCATAGAGACAGCACCCAGCTGGGAGACAGCTTTAAAAACCACATCCTGCACCATACTGTCTAGCTTTAAGAAAGCGATATTCTTTCCGGCTCTATATTCGTAGGATATGGCGCTGTCCTTTCCATCTTCTGCAAAGGCAGACATGAGACACATGTAGCGGGTGGTGGTGTAACGGTACTCTACTCCACAGGAGTTTATGCAGTGAGTTTCCACAAGATCTTCTCTAAAGCTCACTTTCCTAACACCCTTTACCCTGCTATCCAACGCAAGGGCTTTTCTCTCGAGGGAAAGAACCAGCTCTACCTTTTCCTCTAAGGGCATATGAAGGCTCTCTGTGTCTATCTCCTCCCACTCTATCTGAAGAGTACTGCAGTAAGGTTCCCCATGCTCTTCTTCTGTTATCTCACATGCTTCCTTTGCTCTAAGTGCACACTCTTTAACAGCTGAAGAGGACATGTCGGTGGTGTAGGCAAACCCCATCTTTCCCTTCCGAAAAACCCTAATCCCAACTCCCTTCTCCTCCGAACGGGAGAGGTTCTCCAGCTGGAGGTTAGATGTTTCTATGAGGGTTTGTCCTATAGATTGGTAGAATATCTCGTAATCGTACTGACCGCCGAGCACTTCCTCCACTATACTTTTCAGATTCTCCATGCTAAAATTTTAAGCCAGTAGTACCAAAGGGGAGCTGCGAAAACAAGGGAGTCAAATCTGTCAGTAAAGCCCCCGTGCTCTCCCAGCAGTTGGGAAAAATCTTTTATACCCACCTGTCTTTTTATAAAACTTTTAAAAAGATCACCGCTGACTCCGGCCAACACCAGCACAGCAGACACATACAGAGGTACCTTTAAAAAGATGAGAGAGAACAAACAGGATAATACGGCACCACCTAAAAACCCCTCCCAGGTTTTTTTAGGTGAGAGGCGTGGAAAGAAAGGCCTTTTTCCTAACTTTTTCCCTATGTAGTAGGAGGCTACATCCAAAACGAAGACGAAGAGTAAAAGTCTCAAAAGTTCTACAGTTCCCACCAACTTCACTTTGTACAAGTAAGAGAGGAGATAACCTGCGTACATGTTGAGAAACAGCGCTTTGTAGAACTCCTCCAAAGACCAGTTCCTGTAACCCGATACCAAAGCCAGCAGAAAGGCTGACACTAGACCCACCTCCTGGGACATACAGGAAAGTAACGTTACAGAGGGTGGAAGTAAAGATGCTGTTCTTGTACCTGTAGCTCTGGCTACCTCATAGGATATTCTCCAACTGAGGAAGGTCAAAGGCAGAAGGAAGAGATACCATGGTAGAAGGGAAAGTAAGATACTCACCAAACCCACAGAGAGTCCTATTCCCTCTCTGCTCCTAAACAACGGCACCGAACCTCCTCTCCCTGTTGGCGTAATCCTCTAAGGCCTTTACAAACTCTTCTCTTCCAAAGTCTGGCCAGTAAACCTCCGTGAAGTAAAGTTCTGTATAAGCTAAGTTCCACAGCATAAAGTTGGATATTCTCTTCTCACCGCCGGTCCTTATGAGAAGATCAGGATCAGGCAGATCTCTCAGATCCAAAGCTTGGCGAAAAGTGGACTCATCCACCTCCTGCACTCTCTGATGTAGTAGGTGGTTTACAGCTCTCACTATATCATCTCTTCCTCCGTAATCTACCGCCAAGATGACGGTTATTCTATGCCCACACGCAGTTTCCTTCTCCGTTCTGTGCATTTCTTCCACCAAACTCATGGGTATTCTGTCTCTCCTGCCTATGAATATGACCCTTACACTTTTTTCCTTCAGTTCCTGTCTCTTTTCCTTTAGATACCTTTCGAAAAGATCAAAGAGGGCAGCCACCTCCTCAGCCGGCCTTTTCCAGTTTTCCGTAGAGAAGGTAAAAAGGGACAAGTACCTTATTCCTAGATCTGCACAAAAGTCCACTATCTCCTCTGCCCTTTTGACTCCCTCATAGTGTCCGGCGATTCTGGGAAGATTCCTCTCCTTTGCCCATCTTCCGTTCCCGTCCATTATTATGGCTACGTGCTCAGGAAGTTTTTTTATGTTCATCTGCCTAATTTAGCCTTCGCTATGTTAGCTTCCTCAGAAAGAGGAAACTCTTTCAGTATGGCCTCGTAGTATTCTTTAGCCTTCTGCTGATCGTTCCTCTGTTCATACAGTTTGGCTAACTGAAGGTACACGGCAGGTAGCTTGTTACAGTCCACCATCTCCCCCCTCTTACACCTTTCTACCAACGTCAACCACACAGCTTGAGCTTTTTGCCAATCACCGAGATCTCTGTAAACTACACCGAGCCAAAGGTAGGCGTTGTCGGTTAGGGGTGTTTTAGGGTTCTTCTTTATGAAATCTATGAACTTCTCCTTGGCTTGGTGTAGCTGGCGCAGGTGGTACAAACGCATAGCCTCCTCGTAGTCTTTCTCGTACCCCTGCGTTTGCCCCTGAGAAGCGGGTGGTGGTTGATCCACCTTGGGTGTTTCCATAACTGTTCTGTTAGCCCTGAGTCTTTCCAGCTCCAGCCTTAGGGACGTTATGTTTTGAGATATAAGGTCTATCCTTTCCTCCGTCCTCACCTGCTGTTCTTCCAGCTTCTTCTGTCGCTCTTCCAACTGTGTGAGTCTGGAAGATATACCGGCCAACCTGGCATCCAGCTCCTGTTGCGTGACGGTACCACACGAACTTACCACTAAGAGAATGAGAAAGGCCCACACCCTCATGCTACCCATTATACTACCTCTCCAAAATAACTATGGTCTCATCCTTCCTTTGCATCCCTAAGGTTTCCCTCAAGAAGCGTTCTATGTAAAAGTCCGGGTTCCTACGCATAGAACTGAGCTGGTTCTCCAGCTGGGAGTTCTCCTCGGCCAGTTTTTTTCTCTTTTCTTCCAGTGCGGTGCGAGCTTTCTCCAACCTGGAAAGTTGTTGTAGGTTGTAAGGTCCAAAAAACAGACCGTATAGGGTAAGGACAATGAGCGCCGAGAGGAAGAGGTAACACACCCCCTTACTCACGGAGAAATCTCCAAAACTCCCCTCTGCCCGTGAAGACAGCGCCACAACCCAAGCTCTCCTCTATCCTGAGAAGCTCGTTATACTTGGCTGTCCTGTCGGTGCGTGAAGCTGAACCTGTTTTTATCTGACCACTACCTGTGGCCACCGCCAAGTGGGCTATGAAGGTGTCCTCTGTTTCACCTGATCTGTGGGACACTATGGTGGAGTAATGGTGGTCTTTGGCATAGGCAACTGTTTGTAGAGTTTCCGACACAGTTCCTATTTGGTTCAGCTTGATGAGGATGGCGTTAGCCACGCCCTTCTTAAAACCTTCCCTGAGGATATTTACGTTGGTGGTAAAAAGGTCATCACCTACCAACTGAACTTTGTTTCCTAGAGCCTGAGTTACAAGCTTCCAACCTTCCCAATCGTCCTCCGCCATAGGATCCTCCAAAGACACTATGGGATACCTCTCCACCAACTTTGAGTAAAACTCACATAGTTCTTCTCGTGACATTACTCTACCTTCCAGATGATAAAGTTCGTCTTCGTAGTAAAACTCGGAAGAGGCACAGTCCAAAGCCAACAGGACATCCTGTCCGGGTACGTAGCCCGCTTTTTCTATGGCCAAAAGAAGGAGGTCCAGCGCTTCCTCTGTGCTTTTGATCTGGGGAGCAAAACCCCCTTCATCTCCCACACAGGTGGAGAGTCCCCTCTCCTTCAGAATGTGTTTCAGCGTATGGAAAACCTCAACGCCCACCCTCAGCGCCTCTGAGAAGGTGGTTCCTCTTACCGGTAGTATCATGAACTCTTGGATGTCAAGGGGATTATCCGCATGAACTCCCCCATTTATAACGTTCATGAGAGGAACAGGTAACTTATTGGCCATAGAGCCACCCAAATATCTGTAGAGGGGCATACCCTTTTCCTGGGCCATCGCTTTGGCCACCGCCATACTCACACCTAAAATAGCGTTTGCTCCCAACCTACTTTTGTTGGGTGTTCCGTCCAACTCTATCAGCACCCTATCTATCTCCCACTGATTATCAGCTTCCAAACCTACCAACTCCTTGGCTATGAGGCCGTTGACGTTATCCACCGCCTTCAGAACACCTTTACCCAGGTAACGGTTCGGGTCATGGTCTCTAAGTTCCAAAGCCTCTCGCTCTCCTGTGGAGGCTCCGCTAGGTACGGTAGCTCTTCCTACCGCACCTGACTCTAAGGTGACCTCCACTTCTACCGTAGGGTTTCCACGAGAGTCCAAAACTTCCCTTGCCTTTATCTTCTTTATGGCGCTCATGAAAACACAATTATAGCACCAGTTCGTCGGAGAATATGACCTCCGGTGGTTTAACGGTTATAATGCCTCTCTCGTAACCTAATTTCAGTAGGAGTCTCACCGCTTCCCTTCCCCTCTCAGTGTAGTCTACAGTGTACTGATTAACATACATGCTTACGAACTTTCTCGTCCTTTCCTTGCTGTGAGAAAGGTCCCTTGCGTAGTTAAGGGCGTACTCCAGAGCAAGATCCTCGTTGTGGAGAGCGAACTCCACGCTTTTCCTCATCAGTTTCTCCAGTTTTTTTATAACCTCCTTTCCCAGATCCTTTCTCACCACATTGCACCCCAAAGGTAACACTAGCCCAGTTTTTTCCTTCCACCACGCGCCCAGATCCACCAACAGCCTCAGGCCTCTGTCCACGTAAGACAGTTGTCCCTCGTGGATTACTAACCCCGCGTCCACCTCACCCCTCTCCACGGCATCTATGACCTTATCGAAGGGGAGAACCACAGGCTGTATGTCAGGCTCATAGAGCTTAAGTACCAGATAGGCGGTGGTGAGAAGGCCAGGAACCGCCACTCTCTTACCTTTTATACTGTTCATATCTTCCTTGGCAACCACTATTGGTCCGTATCCGTCTCCCACACTGCCACCGCTGGGTAAAACAACGTATTTGTCTGCCACATAAGGATACGCGTGGAAGGATATGGCTGATACCTCATAGCTGCCTTTAAGGGCTTCTTCATTGAGGGTTTGAATGTCGGCAAGAACATGTTCTATAACGAGGCCTTCCGTGTCTATGAGGCCACTGGTGAGGGGATAGAACATAAAGGCGTCGTCTGAATCAGGACTGTGAGCTATCCTTATCTTCATCTCTTCCTCTCCCTGAAAAGTTCAGGTAGTTTTGTAATGTAAGCGTACAAACGCTTCCACTTACTCCACTCTATAGCGGGCAGCGCAGCACCGTACACCTTGCCATCCTCTAAGGAAGAACTCACACCCGACTGAGCCGTAACCGTTACGTTGTTTCCTATACGCACGTGATCAGCAACACCTACCTGTCCGGCCAGTATCACCCTCTTACCTGTTACCACGCTCCCTGATATACCCACCTGAGCCACTATCACGTTCTCTTCCCCTATGCTACAGTTATGCCCTATCATCACAAGGTTGTCTATTTTTGTGGATCTGCCTATACGAGTCTCGTCCAGAAGAGCTCTGTCTACTGTGGTGTTAGCTCCTATCTCCACATCGTCCTCTATAACCACACTCCCGATGTGATGGAGCTTGGTTATACCCTCTTTTCCTATATGGTAACCGAAACCGTCGGCTCCTATGACAGCACCCGAATGGATCCTCACCCTCTTACCTATCACCGTTTTGGGATATATATGGACACCGCTGAAGATGACGCTCTCCTCTCCTATGTAACACCCCTCTCCTATGTAGGAGAAGGGGTATACCTTTACACCCCTCTCCAAAACACTACCTCTGCCTATGTACACGAAAGGACCTACGTAAACATCTTCCCCTAAAGAAACACCTTCTTCCACCACCGCCTGAGGAGAGACCCCCACCGGGTGTTTCTCTGGGTAAAAGTGTTGCAAAAAGCGCGCTAGTGCCAGTTTTGTGTCTTCCACCAACACATAATCTGTAGCATACGGGGGTTCTTCCGATAACACTAAGAGTACTTCCTTCAAGCCCTTTACCTTTTCGGCCTCTTTACTGCTATGACAGAAGATAACAGTTCTCTCCCTGGGCTTATCTACAGAAGAAACCCCCAAAAGCTCCTTCAACGGGTTTCCTACCAGTTTCCCACCAGTCACTCTTGCTACATCACTTGCCAACATCCAGTTTCCGTATGACCTCTTCGGTTACATCCATATCAGGAGATCTGTACACAAAAGCTCCACAGTCAAAAACCCCTGCATAACCGTTCTTTTTGGCCATATCCTCAGCAATAAGCCTCACTTTACTAAGAATGTCCCCCTCTAACTTTTCCTTCAGCTCCGTTATCTCCTTCTGAGCTTTCTGCTGAATTTCTATACCCTTGGCCTGCGTCTGTTGGTACTCCTTTATCTTCTGTTCCCTCGCCTGCTGACTTATAGCCCGGCTCTCTATCTGCTTTTTAAGCTCCTCCAGTTTCTTCTCTATCTCATCGAGTTGTCGTTGGTAATCTTGCACTTTGGCCCTTAGCTCCTGCTCTGCCTGTTTTACTGTCTTGGACTCCTGAAGTATCCTGTTGGCATCCACGCACGCAAACTTTTGCTGTGCGTAAACGGCACCACTTAGAACCACCAGACCTGCTAATATCTTCTTCATGCTCACCTCCTTTTATACAGCCTCTTCCATTATATAGGTGGGTTTTACCCTCTCTCTAACGGTTCTTCCATCTACCACCACCTTCTTAACACCCTTCAAAGAAGGCACCTCAAACATGACGTCCGTCATAATCTCCTCCATGATAGCTCTGAGACCCCTCGCACCGGTCTTCCTCCTTATGGCCTCCGCCGCTATCTCTCTTAGAGCCTCTTCGGTGAAGACAAGTTCCACTCCTTCCATGGCGAGTAGTTTTTGATACTGCTTTACCAAAGCGTTTTTGGGCTCCACCAAAATCCTCACAAGGTCTTCCTCTGTAAGCTCGTCCAGAACCGCTATCACCGGCAGTCTTCCTATAAACTCAGGGATCATACCGAAGTGTATCAGGTCGTCGGGTTCCACCAAGTGTAGCACGTTGCCTTCGTAATGGGCTTTCTTTATGGAAGCCTCAAAACCTACCGTAGACTTACCCAAACGCCTTTTTATTATGTCCTCCAAGCCTACAAAGGCTCCCCCACATATGAAGAGGATGTCGGTGGTGTCCACCTGTATGAACTCCTGGTGGGGATGTTTCCTTCCTCCCTGGGGAGGTACGTTGGCCACTGTCCCCTCCAGTATTTTCAGAAGAGCCTGTTGAACACCCTCTCCCGAAACATCCCTCGTTATAGAGGGATTTATACCTGACTTTCTGGCGATCTTATCTATCTCATCTATGTAAACGATACCTTTCTGTGCCGCCTTTACGTCATATCCACAGTTCTGAAGGAGCCTTGTAAGAACGTTCTCCACGTCCTCACCCACGTACCCTGCCTCTGTCAGGCTTGTGGCATCCGCTATAGCGAAAGGCACATCCAATATCTTGGCCAGCGTTCTTGCCAGGAGAGTCTTGCCGGATCCCGTAGGCCCTATGAGGAGTATGTTGCTTTTCTCCACCTCCACATCGTTAAGGTCAAGTCCCATCTCCTTGGCCCTTATCCTCTTGTAGTGGTTGTAAACGGCCACCGAAAGAATCTTCTTGGCCTTCTCTTGACCAATCACATACTGGTCCAGGATCTCTTTTATCTTCTCCGGTGTTGGCAGATCTTCCAGCTTGAACTCTGTGTTACTTCTTTTGTGTTCTCTTACTATAGCGTAACACTTCTCAGCACACTCGTCACATATGTAGGTATTGTCGGCTCCGGCTATGAGAATGGCGGCCTTTTCCTGAGGTTTACCACAGAAGGAACACCTTGCAGAGAATAATCTCCTGTTCATCTTAGTCAAATATAAACCTCTTACTCGCGTTTTTCAATAACTTTGTCCACTATACCGTACTCCATAGCCTCGTAAGCAGACATAAAGTAATCTCGCTCCACATCCTGTTCCACTTTAGACAGAGGTTGTCCCGTGTGTTTCGCTATTATCTCGTTTAGCATATGTTTTATCCTCTTTATCTCCTCTGCGTGGATGATGATGTCCGTCGCTTGTCCCGATATGCCTCCCATAGGTTGGTGTATCATGATGCGAGAGTGAGGCAGGGAATACCTTTTGCCTTTGGCCCCTGCTGCCAGAAGGACCGCTGCCATGGAGGCAGCCTGACCTATACATATGGTCACCACATCAGGTTTTATATACTGCATGGTATCGTATATGGCCATACCGGCGGTAACGGACCCTCCGGGAGAGTTGATGTACATGTATATATCCTTTTCAGGGTCCTGAGCTTCCAAGAAAAGAAGCTGGGCCACTATTAGGTTGGCTACATGGTCATCTATGGGATAACCTAACAAAACTATCCTATCCTGTAGCAGGCGAGAGTAAATGTCGTAAGCACGCTCGCCTCTCGGTGTCTGTTCTATAACTATCGGTACAAGTTGGTTAAGAATTTCCTTCATCTTCCTTTTCCTCCACTTCCTTTATCACCACTTTTGACATTATATCCTCCAGAGCCTTGTTTCTGATGACATCCCTGCGCAAAACTTCCTCAAGACCTCTCTCTTGTAAGAACTTCCTCATCTCATCGGGACTTACACCGGATCTCTTGGCCTGCTCATCTATCTCCTTTTTCAGTTCCTCCTCTGTCACTTCTATCTGCTTCTCCTGAGCGTATCTGTCCAGTATGTACCTAAGTTTTACGTTGGCAGATGCCTGAGGAAGAAGTTCTTCCGCCATCTTCCTCACATCCACATAACGGGTATCTATGCCCATAGCCTCCAGCTGACCGAGCCTCTGTCTCAGGAGGTAGGAGACCTCCCTCATGACCTCCGTCTGAGGAAGATCAAACTGGTGCATCTGGAGAAGTTTTGAAGCTACCGCCTTCATCACCATCTCTCTACGGAGGTCCTCCAGCCGCGCCTTTATTTCTTCTTCCAACTTCTTGAGGGCCTCCTGCCATGTGTCTCCCAGTTTCAGTTCTCTAGCGAAATCGTCGTTAGGTTCAGGCAGTACCTTTTCCTTTACGCCTTTTATCCTTATAGTCATGTCTGCCTTACCCACCATCTTACCTGAGGGATCGTAAACATCTACATCTTCCACACGTACCTCATCACCTTCTTTCTTACCCAGTAGTGATTTTTCTACTTCCTCCCGGAAGATCTTTTGTCCCAGTACGCCCGATGTCTCTCCCTTCACCTTCTCACCTGTTTCCTTATCGGTTATCTCATACTCTATCACCACCAGATCACCTTCCCGTGCCTCTCTCTCCACAGGTTCCCACACAGCGTGCTCTTCCCTCAATCTCTCTATCTGTTCTTGGAGCATCTTCTCTGAGTACTCTACCTTTGGTATCTCTATCTCCATACCTTCTATCTGTGCCAGTTCAAACTGAGGAGGCACCTCAAAGGAGACTCTGTAGGTAAGTCTTCCGGTAAGTTCTTCTAACTTCACCTCTTCCAGGTATATATCTGCCACAGGTTTCAGCTTGCTTTCCTCTATGGCAGCAGAAAGGGTAGCGTCTGCTACCTTCTTGCCTACTTCCTCCTCTATGTAATCTCTGTACCTGGCCCTTATGAGCCACAGAGGTGCTTGCCCCTTTCGGAAACCTTCTATCTGAGCGTTTTCCCGAAGATGTTGGTATACCTCTTCCAAAGCCCTTTTCACTACATCTCCCTCTACCTCTACGCTGAGCGCTTTAAAGAGTCCTTCCCGTTCTTCCACACTGACCTTTATCTGCATTCTCACCTCCTACTTTTGGTGCGGGTGGAGGGAGTCGAACCCTCACGGGGATAACCCCACGGGATCCTAAGTCCCGCGCGTCTGCCAGTTCCGCCACACCCGCTCTGAGTTTAAAATTATACCATGCGAATCCTTTACTTTTTTCTTGTCTTCATCCTTCTGGCACAGGCTCAACCTGTGGCCAGAATAAACGGAGAGCCCATTCAGAGGGAAGACTTTCTGAGAGCCTTCAACGCCTACTGGAGAGAAATAATTCACCTTCCTATAGCACAGGCATCCCGCAAGGACATGGAGGAGTTTCTCATAGAGCTGGTAAGGGGAAAGATAGTGGAGAGAGAGGCAAAAAAGATGGGGCTATCGGTAACATCCAAAGAACTGGACGAATACATAGAGAAAAATGTAGGTTCCAAAAATCTTAGTCCTGTGGTTATTGAACTCTTGAAGGTGGAGGTCCTCACTCAGAAGATAACGGACAGGATAGCACGCCACATAAGAATCACCGACGATCAGATAACCGCTTACTACTATCTTAACTTGAGGGATTTCAAACTTCCTGCACAGGTTCTTCTCAGTAGGTACGTGGCAGAGGATCTCGACACAGCCAACGAACTTTATTACAGGCTGTCTAAGGGATACCTATCTGTGAGCGATCTGAGGGGCGTGAAGGTAGGCCCTCCCATGTGGTACTCAATACAGACCCTGCCGGAGATAGTAAAGAGTCAACTCTACCCTTACGAGGAGGGAAAGGTCACAAAACCTATTCAAACAGAAGCAGGATACTTGATCCTGAGGGTAGTGCGCAGGAGAGGTGGTGGTATACTTCCTTTGGAGGAGGCAAAACCTTTAGTAAGGGAAAAACTCCTTAAGGAAAGAAGACAGGAGGTTTTCAGGAAATGGTTGGAAGAGGTATTGCAAAGTTATCGTGTGGAGTTCTTCTTCTCACGGCTCTGAGCTTCTGGTCCTTTGGCCTCACTCTTTTGGATAGGGTGGTGGCTTCGGTAAACGGGGAACCTATTCTGGAGAGTGAGGTTCTCCTCGGCAAACTCTTTTTCGGTTCCAACGACAGAAAAAAGGTGCTGGATAAGTTGGTGGAAGACATGCTCCTCTATCAGTATGCTCAGAGTAAGGGTATGGGCGTCCCAGATCAGATGGTGGACGCTGCCGTAAATCAGATACTACAGGCCAACAACCTCACCATGGAGGGTCTTGCCAAGGAACTCTCTAAGGACGGTCTCTCTCTGGAAGATCTTAAGAACTTCCTGCGTCGTGAGATACTGGCAACACAGGGAATAACGGCACTTCTTCTCAGGGAGACAAAGGTTCAGGATATTGACGTAGAGTTGGAGAAACTCAAAAGGGGAATGATTAAGGTAAAGAGGGAGATAAGCGTGCTGACAGTGGACAAAGCCAAAGGTAAGAAGCTTTTGGAACTTACGGAGAAAGGCCTTGATCTGGATAAAGTGGCCAGAGATCTTGGACTTCAACCCGAAAGGCTACTGGTCTCTAAGGGAGATCTGGTAGAACCCTTAGATAGGGAGGTTTGGGCCGCTCCCGTAGGGAGTACTGTAGTGGCAGAGGACAAAGACCATATCTATTTGGCGAAGATTTTGGGAGTCAAAGAGGAAACCTCCTCCGTCAACGAGGAGGAACTAAGAGAACAGATACTGCGGAGGAAACTGGAAGAGAAAAGAGAAGAACTTTTGAAAAAACTCAGATCAACGGCAGTGATACGTTACGTACAATGAGGATACTGTCAGTGGTGGACGGTGTGGGTTGGAGTGGTACCAAGTCGCAAGTGTACTTACTGGCTAAGGAACTTCACAGGAGAGGTGTGGACATAACTGTGGCCCTCTCTTACCAGTACACTCTTATGCAGGAAAAACTAAATGCCTGTGGCGTCAAATGGGTTCCCTTTGAAAACCACACACCCTTTAACAGAGTTAACCCCTTCAACTACGTAAGACTGAGAAGTTTGATAAAAGAGGGAGGATACCATGCAGTTATAGCCAACTCACCCCATGCTTTGGACTTTGTGAGGGTATCTTTAGCCCTCTTAAGAAAGAAACCTAAAATGGTGGTGGTAAAGAGATCTTCCAGAAAACCCAACATTTTTTCTTTAAGGTTCAAGTACTCCGCAGCGGATGCTGTGGTGTGTGTGTCCAACATAGTGAAGGAGGAGATGCTCAAGGCGGGATTCCCAGAAGAGAAGCTACACGTTATCTACAGTGCCATAGAAACAGACCGCTTCAGACCCCTGGATGGTGTGAAGAAAACCAAGAGGAAATCGCTGGGAATTCCCCCCGATGCCTTTGTGTTTATAAATGTGGCCAACTGGAACCCACCGGTAAAGGGACAGGATGGACTTATCAGAACCTTTTCTCAGCTGTCCTGTGATAAGTGTTACCTCGTGTTGGTGGGTTACAAAACAGAGGAAGAAGCCAAGAGAGTGGCATCCCTTTACGGCGTAGAGAAGAAGGTGATAGGGTTAGGTTTTAGGGAGGACGTAGAAGAACTTCTCAACATGGCGGATGCCTTTGTCCTCTCCTCCCATCTGGAAGGTCTCCCCAACGCCCTCCTCCAGGCTATGGCATGTGCTCTACCGGTTATATCTTCCTCCACAGGTGGTGCTTTAGAAGTTATACGGGAAGGTGTGAACGGCTTTATATTCCCTGTGGGAGACTGGAATGCATTGCTGAAGAAAATGCGACACCTTCTTTACATGAAAGAAGAAGAAAGAAGGTCCATAGGTACCAGAGCACGGGAAACAGCCCTTGAGTTTTCTGTGGAGAACACCGCTCAAAAATACATAGAATTACTCCAGAAACTAATATGAAACTCTTTTTGACCTTCATCATCTTCATCCTGGTATTTATAGGCATAAACGTAGCCCTTTTGGACAATTTACGAAAGGTTTGGACCGTTGGCTACCCCATACTCCTTTTGGTTATAAACTTGGATCTTTTGGTTCTCTTTGTAACGTTCGCTATCTTCTTTAGAAAGTTTATAAAAACCTACCTTCATACTTCCAGAGGTTTAAGACGCAAGCTTTCTAACCTACTTTTTCTCTACCTTTTCCTTCCCATTCTTTTTCTTAACGTGGCTAGTATAGTCCTTCTCGTTCAGTCCACGAAGACCTTGGTGAGCTCTCAGCTTAAGGACGTAAGCCAGAGGGCACAGGACCTACAGCAGGAAATCCTAAAAAGAGAGAGCTATAAGATAGAACTTTACAGAAGTTTCTTTAAGTATTTGGTGGAGAAAGGTGAAGATCCGCGAAGGTACGTAGGTGGTCTCAGGGAGGTAATGGGTATACAGATAGACCCAGGTTGTAAGGAGGAGGTACGTGAGGAAGAGATCTTCCTCTGTGTAGGTGGGTACCGTGTGGTTCTGAAGAGGGACAGAACCCTCTTGAGCACCGCCGAGGGTATAGCGGTTATCTCCCAGCAACTCAGAAACATGGTAAAGTCCCGAGACATAATCAGCGGTGTGTACGTTTACTTTATTGTCCTCATCACCTTCATAACCCTCTTGTCTACCGTGTGGTTGGGTCAGCTGTTGGCCAGGCACATAAGTGCCCCCTTAGAGATACTAGCAGAGAAATCTAGAGAGCTAGCGGAAGGGAACTTTAGCGTGCATCTTCCTCCTGTAAAAACAGGGGACGAGTTGGAAGAGTTATACACAGCTTTTTCCAGAATGCAGAACCAACTGAAAACCTTTTACGAGAACCTGCAGCGGGAAAAGGAGGTTCTTTCTATCCTCATAGAGAAGTTACCGGTGGGTGTAGTTTTTGTGGACAGAGAGGGAAGGGTAGTAGAGAATGACGCTTTCAGAAGGTTAAAAGAGGAAGGTCTTGAAAGCCCAGGAATTCTACATAAGATAGTAAAGCTGGACATAGGAGAGGTACATATCTACGAAGACACAAGGCCGGTTGTTTTGGCAGAACGTTTCAAGACGTGGCAAGACACCGTCAAGAGAATAGCCCACGAGATAAAGAATCCTCTTACTCCCATAAGCCTGAACTTGGAAATGCTTTTACGAATGGCGCAGAAAGGTGAAGTGTGCAAAGAAGATATGGAGGGGCTACTTAAGATAATGCTGGAAGAGGTAGAGAGAATAAAGGGAGTTGTGAGACACTTGAGAGACCTCCATTACGAGAGGGAGCCTCAGATAGAGACGGTGGATCTCAGGAAGTTATTGGAAGAGCTGGCGCGTCTCTACAGGGATGTTACCGTAGAAGTGAAGGGAGACAAAGTGGTAAAGGCAGATAGATCTATGCTGAAGGACCTTTTCCTTAATCTTCTCAACAACAGTCTGGAATGGGGTGCCACCCACGTGAAGATACACCTTCATAAGGACAGGCTTGAGTACACCGACAACGGCAGAGGTGTTCCTAAAGGAAAAGAAGAGGAGGTATTTCTACCTTACAGATCGGGAAGCGGTGAGGGTATGGGACTAGGTCTGTACATAGTGAGACAGATAGCCCACCTCCACGGGTGGGATGTCCGTCTTGTTCCCGAGGAGAAAGGATTTCACTTGGTAGTAGAGTTCAGATCCATCTGAGGTAGTATCTGGAGGAGGCGTATTATGTTCTGTTCCCATATAGTGTCAAGAACATCCTCCACAGCCTTTTCTTGGTCCTGTAATGAAAGAGCTTTGAAGCTTTCCGATTTTACACCCTTCTCGTGAAGGAGAAGTGGTATAAGGAGTTTCCCCAACACGTAGAAAACAAACATGAGCTCCTTATCGGAAAGATGAGGAAAGCCGTTAAAGTGACGGTAAGTTTTAAGAGCGGCCCAATCGGCCCAATGTTTCACCTCAGGGTCCTCCGTCCTCTGTTTTACACCTCCCACGTACATACATTCCAGAGCCCTGAGAAACCTATCTTGAAAGGGTGGTAACTCCTCACACTCCTTAAGGTAGCGATCCCTCCACTCTATGTATCTAATAAACTCTGCATAGGGATACTTCAACCCGTCTCCTCCGAGCGTTCGTACTCAGGGCATTGTAAAGAGGTAAGATCCACATGAGGTATCTCTTCCTGTACGTCGTTGTGGTATCCACACACGAAACACTGGATGACCACAGCGTATCCTTTGTGCTGGTGTCCTATGTCCCAACCACATAATGGACATTCTCCTTCTCCCGCTTTCAGAAGATCAAGAAGCCGGTTGCCGTTTTTGAGAGAGTCCCTTATGCTCTTCACCCTCAGGATAGCTCTTTTTATATCATCTGTGTTCCACTCTGCACCGCAGTCAAGACACCGGTACTCAGAGTAGCTTCCCTCTTGTATCAGCTTGAGTACGTTGGAAGAACCACACCTGTTGTCTAAGCACACTTCCCCTATCAGTTTTCTGCCGAGAAGATCCAGTATGTTCCTGAAATCCTCCTTCCTGAGGTTCATAGGTACGTCGTAGGCTCTGTAGCCACAACACTGACAATGGGCCTCCACACGTGGGTAAGGATCGTCGTACTCACACACCTTAAGGGCTATCCTTTTACAGTGGGGACAAAGCTCTAAATGAGTTAAGCACACCACCATGGCTTATCACCTCTCAACAGTTGTTGGTTTTCATCATATCCTTTATCTTCTCCGCCTTTTGAACACCTACCAACACCTTTATTATCCTTCCCCTCTTTACCAGCAGGGTGGTAGGTGTCGCCATTACACCCAGCGCCTTGGCTCTTTCGTGGCCTTCCGGTGAAAAAACATCTACCCGAACCACCTTCCAGTTTTTCTCCAGCTCCTCTATCTCCTTCTCCATCCTTTTGCAGGCACCACATCTTTCTGAAAAGAAATACACGATACCCTCCTCCAGCTCTTTCACTCGCTCTCCCACCATCTTCTTACCCCTCCACACTACGTACACTTTGAAAGCCAACGCCAAAAAGGTAACTATCAGCAGAATGAAAAACACACCCTTTAAGATGCCTTCCCATACCATGACTCTAATTTAACATACCAACCGCTTTTTTAAGCTCCGTTACTTCCTGTAATGTCAGATCTCTCCACTTACCCGGGGACAGTTTCCCCAACCTTATGGGACCTATGGCAATCCTTATAAGTCTAAGTACCTTATGACCAAAGTGGGCACAGTAACGCTTTACTATGTGCTTCCTACCTATGGTGAAGGTTATCTGTAACCAAGTGTTCTCGCCTTCGTATCTTAAGAACTTAACGTCCTGTGGTTTGGCAAAACCGTCTAATAGCTGGGCACCTTCCAACATCCTCTTTAAGGTGGCCTGTTCAACCTTTCCCCTTACGAGGACCTTATATACTTTTGGTAATTTGTAACGGGGATGGAGTATCCTGTTGGCCAGCTCACCGTCGTTGGTGAGGATCAATAGACCCTCAGCGTTGTAATCCAACCTCCCCGCAGGGAACACCCTTTCCGGTATACCCTTGAGAAGTTCATCGAGAGGCTTTTTGTCACCCACACCTCTCCCTATGGCGGTTAAATAGCAGCACGGTTTGTAGAGGGCTATGTAACGCTTCCGGGGAGGCTTCAGCACTTTTCCATCCACCTCCACGGTATCCCTATGAGGGTCTATCTTGTATCCCAACTCCCTAACTACGAGGCCGTTCACCTTGACTCTACCCTCTTTGATGAGCTGGTCCGCTTTCCTACGGGATGTTACCCCGCACATGGAGAGATACTTGTTTAATCTCACCAGTAACGTTCCTCCTTCCATGGATCTCCCCTCATGTGGTACCCTCTCTGTTCCCAAAAACCGGGTGTGTCTTCTTGGAGTATCTCTATACCCCACACATACTTGGCGCTCTTCCAGGCATAGAGAGACGGGATAACCAGGCGCAGCGGAAAACCATGTCTCTTAGGGAGTGGCTTACCTCCCAATTTGTAAGCTAAGATGCTGTCCTCCATAAGCAGATATTCTACCGGTACGTTGGTGGTGTATCCCTCAAGACAGTGTATAAGGGCGTATCTACCCTCAGGTTTAAGCTTTGCCATGCTAAGGATGAGGGCTGTCGGAACACCTTCCCACAGAAGATCTTTCACACTCCACCTTGTGACACAGTGAAAATCAGCCAAAAGCTCTACAGATGGTAGCCGGAGGATATCTTCATAGCTTAGTTCTATTGGTTCCTCCACAAGACCCCAGACTTTCAAACGGTAGGAGGACATATCCCAGTCTGGAACTTCATCCACTATGTCGTAGGGAATAAGAGAAGAAATCCACCTTTGACCGGGTGGTAGTCGGTCCTCTCTTTCCCTACAAGGACTTACGATCCTCCTCTTCATGGTTCTATTAAATTTAAGGGAATGCGCCTAAAAAAGCAGTATGGTCAGCATTTACTGGTCTCTACAGGTGTATTGAAAAAGATAGTGGAGGAGCTTGGGGTGGAGGAGGGAGATAAAGTGGTGGAGATAGGTCCCGGGACAGGAAACCTCACCCTCTTACTGCTTCAGACACCTCTGGCAGAGCTTCACGCCATAGAGCTAGACCCTGATATGCTTAAAATTCTGCAACGTGTAGAGGACAAGAGACTACAGCTTCACCATGCCGATGCCTCACGTTTTCCTCTCTGTTCTCTAGGTGAGAATCTTAAAGTGGTGGGTAACCTTCCTTACAACGTAGCCAGTCTAATCGTGGAAAACACCGTACTTCACCATAGGTGTATCCCTTTGGCTCTCTACATGGTACAGAAAGAGGTGGGAGAGAAGCTTCAGGAAGGTGCCTCTTGGCTTTCCTTCTTCGTACGTACCTTCTATGACGTGTTTTACATCATGAGTGTTCCTCCCCAGTTCTTTAGGCCACCGCCTAAGGTGAACTCAGCCCTCGTAAAATTGGTACGCAAGGATACACTTCCCCAGCTTGATCTTTTTGAGTACAAGAAGTTCCTCGACATCCTCTTCTCTCACCGTAGAAAGGCTCTTAAGAACAAGCTGGAAAGCTCTATCTTAGAGAAGGTGGGCGTTGACCCTATGCTGCGCGTAGAACAGCTTGATCTTAACACTGTCCTCAGGTTGTTTGCTGTTTGGCTTGACAGTAAAAAGGCGCTGTAAGATAATGTAAACATGGCGTTGTTTAAGATAGCGGTACTGGAGGGAGATGGTATAGGTCCTGAGGTGGTTTCAGCAGCCCTAAAGGTGCTTTACCGTATAGGAGAACTGGCGGGACACCATTTTGAAACAGAGAAAGGCCTCATCGGTGGCTCCGCCATAGATGAGAAGGGAACACCCCTTCCTGAGGAAACCATAAAGCTCTGTCTTGAAGCCGATGCGGTTCTACTGGGTGCTGTAGGTGGCCCTAAGTGGGACCATCTTCCCACCGAGGAACGTCCTGAGAGGGGTCTTTTGGGTATAAGGAAGGCTCTGGACCTCTACGCCAACCTGAGGCCTGCCAAGGTTTATGAACCTCTCATAGAGGCCTCTCCCCTCAAAAGGGAGGTGGTGAGAGGCACAGACATGGTAGTGGTGAGGGAGCTTACGGGAGATGTGTATTACGGAGAGCCGAGAGGTATATTCACTCAAGATGGTAAGAGAGTAGGTATAAACACCATGCGCTACACAGAAGATGAGATAAGGAGGGTTGTGAGAAAAGCCTTTCAGATAGCCAACCTAAGGCGTAAAAAGCTTACCAGTGTAGACAAATCCAACGTTCTGGAGGTGAGCGCTCTTTGGAGACAGATAGTGGAAGAAGAGAGCAAGAACTTCCCGGAAGTAGAACTGGAGCACCTCTACGTAGATAACTGTGCTATGCAGATAGTGCGCAGACCCAGTTCCTTTGACGTGATAGTAACGGGTAACATATTTGGCGATATACTCTCCGATGAAGCGGCCGTTATAACGGGTAGTCTCGGTATGTTGCCTTCCGCCAGTTTGGGAGATAGGTACGCCCTTTACGAGCCTGTTCACGGCTCCGCACCGGACATAGCCGGTAAAGGAGTGGCAAATCCTATCGCCACCATTTTATCGGTGGCTCTCATGCTAAGATACTCTTTTGGACTCATCAGGGAAGCTGACCTGTTGGAGAGAGCTGTAGAAGTCACCTTAGAGAAGGGGTACCGTACACCCGATATATACACGGAAGGCACCATCAAGGTAGGTACAGAGGGAATGACGCAGGCTGTGATACAAACTTTGGAGGAGCTTTGGTCATGATACTTTTGGTGGCCACTTTTTTAGTGTTGAGTCTCACCGCCTTTGCTGACTGGAAGGACGATCTTAGGGCTTTCTTTCAGAGAAGTGGTTATGTGGTAGGTGTGAGAAACAACGAGGTTCTTTTGGACATGGGTAAACAGTCGGTGAGAGAAGGGGAGGAGCTTAAGGTTTTGAGGGAAGGAGGAGAGATAAAGCACCCGGTAACAGGTCAGGTTTTGGGAAGGGAGGAGACGGTTGTAGCCGTAGTGAGGGTGGTGTCCGTCAAGGAAAACTACTCGGTGGCCAAAGTGGAAAAGGGTAGAGACATAAAGGTGGGAGACAGGGTAAAGGTAGACGCACAAGCCGTGTGTTACGAAGGATCGGAGGAAGGTTTCTTTAAGGTGAGCGGTGTACTGGAAAATGTAAAAAGAGGGAAAGACTGTCGCTACGTCATCAAAGAGTTTCCAAATGGTTTCGGTGTCGAACTGGAGGGTAGACCTATAGCCTTCTTCCAGTCCCAAGGTACCCAGATCCTCCAACCTCGGGCCACTATTCAAGATATAAACATCCTTGTTAGAAGTAAGTACGTGAAACAGCTACCGGGTATACCTATCTCTGCCGATACTGGAGATCTATACGGTAACGGCAAAGACAACTTGGTGGTTTTGTATCAGGGGCGTCTAGAGGTTTACGAAATGGCAAAGAACGACCTTATTAGGAGATCTTCCTTCTCTCTTCCTGCAGGTACAGCGGTGAGTATTTATGTGGCTCCTCTCGGAAAGGAAAAGACAGCTTATGTAATAGTGAACATGATATCGGGAGGGAAAGCCAGTTCCCTCATCCTTAAGGCGGTGGGAGACAGTCTCATACCTGTGGTGAAGGACATCCCTTACCTGATGGCTGTCTTAGACAAAAACAGACCGACGGAGACTTTTGTAGGACAGAGCTTTAGCTCTGATGAGATGTGGGGTAAGGTGGTGAAACTATCCTTGGAAGGTGGCGTTCTGAAGGAAGCGGGGAACTTTCCTGCTCCTAGAGGTTTTAGGATAGATGGCGCCTTTTATTACGGACATTACCTTTTGTTCACCGACAGCTCCGGTAGGGTAAGGGTCTTTGACGGTGACAACGAGGTTTTCTCTACAGAGGACATAGCGGGGGGTTCTTACAGCTATGTGGAGCTCAACATAGGTGAGTCTAAACTCAACTTCCTCTTCTATCCTAGGGGTGTTGTTGCTAAGGTGTTAGACTTCAATGTAGCCCTTGTGCCTCGCAACGTGAGGAGTGAGGTGTTCAAGTTCTTAGATGTGGTTAAGTTCTCGCGAGGTGAGCTCTTCCTCCTGGGAGAAAAGGGTAAGGACCTGATAGTGATGAAGAGTCTAAGGGGCGGAAACTGGGAGGAGGCCATACAGGCGGTGGTTACCACAAGGGACGGAAGAGTTTTTGTGCTCACCGGACGTACGGGAACCATACCTGTCCAGAACAGAGGAGATGTGTACGAACTGGAGTTTAGACTCCTTTAGCCTGTAGTAGAACCCAGAAGCGATCACCCATACTGATAAGCATAGTCTTAAGGCGTGAGAGTCTCTCTATATCTTCCGGCTTCTCTGACATACTCAATCCGGTAAGCTCATCTACAAAGCTCTGTGACTCTAAAAGAAAGTGGCGCTGTTTCTTTAAAAAGACTGTCCTCAACCCGTACTCCTCTCCCCACTCCACAAGAGCGGAGAAGTTCACCATGGCGGACAGATCCATAAGATCTTCACTGAAGATGTCGTAATACACCCTTCCCTCTTTGTAACCCACCACAGTGCCTTCCGGGTACCTGTGTAGGTCTTGGGAAGTGTAGCCGTAATCTATCGTGAGGATGTAACCCCTCTTCATAGAGTCCGCTATCCTCTTAAGGAGATCAATGCATTCAAGACACACCTCCACCACCGTTTTGATGTTCTCATAACCCATACGTCTCAGAAACTGCTTTACTCTCTCATCACAGGGAAGCCACACTTTCTCCTTATCCTTCAGGTAGAGTTCTTTTCCTTCCTTCACCACATGTACGGGAAGGCAGTCAAAGAACTCGTTGGATATCACAACAGCCTCTTCGGGTATCTCAAGCCTGTCTAACCACATCACCTTATCCCTGTACTCTTGGAGAACCTTACCCTGAAACTCCCTCAGGAGAGGACTTGTCTCGTATATCCTGTAGGATAATCTCTCGTAAAGGGTCGGTTTCCTCTCCGCCACAAACTGAAGAATGTCCTTGGCCATCAGACCCCTTCCCGCGCCCAGCTCCACCACGTTAGGAGTGGAGATACTTTCCAGAAGAGGTATTATTTTCTCCGCCAGAGCAAAACCAAAGATTCTATCCAGTTCAGGCGCTGTGAAAAAATCCCTCCCGATACCTGCGCGTTCTCTGTAGTAGAGCTCCACCTTCTCCTTCATAAACTGATAGAAACTTTTCATCCTGGGGGCCAGTTCATAGATCTCCCCCCTATGAGATGCAGGTGTAGATGGAAAACGGTTTGTCCCGCATCCTTACCTACGTTGAACACCAACCGGTACCCTCCCGACAGCCCCTCTTGTTCTGCTATCTTCTTAGCCACGTAAAACATATGTCCCACCAAACACTCGTCCTCCTGCTGGAGCTCTTGTACACCCAGTATGTGCTTCTTGGGAATTATGAGAATATGGGTGGGGGCCACGGGGTTTATGTCCCTGAAGGCGTATACAAGCTCGTCCTCGTATACTCCCGTAGAGGGCAGCTCTCTCCTCAAAATTTTACAGAAGATACAATCTTTCACCTGCATAACATTATTATATTCTGCATGAAGTTGGCCTTCGTTTCCACAAAAGGTGTTGTCAGAGGTGCTATGGCTAAAGCTATAACCAGTAAAATGGCACGTCTTGCTCTTCTTTCTATGGACATATACCTGGCCGGAACAGAACCTGCGGAAGAAGTTCCTCCCAAGGTTCTGCAAGTACTCAAAGAGAAGGAGTATCCGACGGAGAACCTTGTCCCCATACCTATCTCTCAACTTCCCTACGATGATCTGGATATACTCATCACCCTATCACCGGAAGCCAGGGATAGGTGTCCTTACAGCCCTGCCCACAAGAGGAGGGAACATTGGGTGATAGAGGAGGCCAGCCCGGAAGATGTTACAGAACTGAGAAAACTGAGAGATAAGTTAGAAACCGCCGTGAAGGAGTTGTTGAAGATAAAATAAGATAAACTTAAATCCCCATAAGAGGGTGTTATATTTATATAAGAGGCTATGATAGATATCACCAAGCTAAAGACCTTTGTAGCTGTAGCGGATTTGGGTAGTTTCTCCAAGGCATCCGAGATACTCTACATAACCCAGCCGGCAGTGACCCAGCAGATAAAGGCGTTGGAAAAAATGGTAGGTGCCAAGCTCTTCCAGAGACAGGGTGGAAGGATAGTGTTGACAGAAGAAGGAAAAAGGATATACGAACTGGCAAAAGCGCTACTGAGCGATTACGAAAACCTCATGGAGGAAATGGCCAACATAAAGAAGGAGTTTAAAGAATCCCTTTTCATCGGAATAAGCACCACCCTAAGCGAGTATAAAGTTCCCGAACTTATAGCAGAGTTTCACTCCCAGATGCCCAGTATAACCATAAGAGTTTTTGTGGAAAACTCTCAGCAGATAGAGGAGGGACTGTCCTCCGGTGTGCTGAACTTAGGAATAATAGAGAGGGAACCCTCCGAGAAGTTTAACTCCATAAGGTGGTTTGTGGACGAAGTGGTTTTCTTCACTCACCCACAACATCCCTTCGCCCGTATGGGAAGCATAGAACCTGAGATGCTCTACGAAGCTGACATCATATTCCGTGAGTCCAGTTCAGGAACGCGCCGGGTGGTAAAACAAGCTCTGGAGAGGTTGGGGATAGTTTTTGAACGCCTTAACATAAAGATAGAGGTGAACTGTGGCAGATCAATACTGAGTATGGTGAAGAGTGGTTACGGCTGTAGTTTCTTATCGAGGGGTCTTCTGGAGAAAGATCTGGAAGAGGGTAGCATAGTGGAGGTGCCCATAAAGGGGTTCAAGGCAGAGCGCTGGTACTACATAATATACCCTCAAGGTGGAAAACTATCCTTTTTAGCTAACCGTTTTATGAGATTTCTCCTTTCCAAGGAAAAACAGGAGTTGGTGAAAGATGAGGAAAGGATTGATCTTTGACGTAGACGGTGTGCTGGTGGATGTATCAGAGTCTTATCACCACGCCATAAAGATGACAGCGGAGTATTTTCTGGGAAAAGAGGTAGATCTGGAGGTAGTACGTAAAATAAAGTTTGAGAAGGGGATCAACAACGATTGGCTGGCCACCAAGGAAGTTCTCCTGCACTTTGGCATGGACGTAGATCTTGAAAGGATAATAGATAAGTTCAACGAAATATACAGGCTGTTGAGGGACAGGGAGAGACCTATCTTGCCCAGGGATACTCTGGAACGTTTTAAGGCAGAGGGTTTTCCTCTGGCCATTCTGACTGGCAGACCAAGGGAGGATCTGCGTTACTTTATGGAACGTTTCGGTATGGAGGATCTCTTTGATGTGGTGATTGACGATGATGAACTCCATCCGGATCTTAAAAAGCCACACCCTTACGCCCTCCATTACTGTCTGGAGCTCATGGATGTAGATGGAGCTGTCTACGTGGGTGACAGTTTGGCAGATTACACCATGGTGAGGGACTACAGGAGGTTGTATGAAAAACCCGTTCTGTACATCCACTTTGGGGACAGAGTAGTTCCTGCCAACCAGCGTGTGGTCAAAACTCCTGCTGAGCTGGAGGAAGCTCTGAGAGAGGCTTTGCTTCTTCTATGAGGAGAACCGGTATGTCATCCTCCACGGGATAGTAAACACCACACCTTTCACACACAAGTATGCTCTTGTCCCTGATGTATATGAGGTCTCCCTTGCATCTTGGACACGCCAATATGTTTAACAGTTCTTCCGGCAGAGCCATCTCTGTTATTATAAAAAATTGCTATATAATTAATAGTATGTTCCAGGTGCCGGAAGTTACGCCAGAAGAAGCTAAAAGGATGTTGGAAGAGGACCCTAACGTTGTCCTCCTAGATGTGAGGACGCCACCCGAACACGTACAGGTGAGGATACCCAACTCTCTTCTCATACCTCTCGACGAGCTTAGATACGCCTATGCCAACCTGCCTAAGGATAAGAAGTACATAGTTTACTGTAGAAGTGGGGAAAGAAGTGCCTTCGCCACCTACTTTCTCAGACACATGGGATACGAGGCTTACAACTTGGCAGGTGGTATTTTGGTGTGGCCTTACGAAAGGGAGTCAGGTATTCCTTCGTAAACCCTACAGGAGCTTCCCTCACACACCACTACACCCTTCACCGGAGATCTCAACACCACTTTGAAGGGTCTGAAAGAGCTCAGCATATCTTCAAAGAAAGTCTCCGTCTCCACCTTGTAGATACCTTTTAGGTAAGCGTACAGACTGATCAGATAGGAGGGTGAAATGAGGGGGATCTCCCTCACCATGCGGGCAAAAGCCTGCAGGTTCTTCTCTGCATACTCCAGAAACTCGGTATAGGGTGTTACGCTCCCCAATACCAGATAAAGGTAGGGTGCTGCTCCATTAACCGATTGAGTAGGAGTGTCCTGAAGGGTCTTGAGTCTTATGCGCAGGAGTCCTTCGTCCTTCTCTTCAGTGTCAAAGAATCCCCAACCCTGTGGATCCCAAAACTTCTTAATGGCCTCATGGGCCAACATTACCGACGCTTCCAGATACTCCCTCTTCTGAGTGACCTCAAATAGACTTAGAAGACCTCGCGCCAGAAAGATGTAATCTTCAGCCATTCCTTTCACACCATATGTATGCATAAGCTGGCCATCCTTCCACATCTCCTTCATGAGTCTGTCGGCAGTTTTTTCCGCACTAGATAAAACCCACGGGATTCTGAAAACTTTGTAACAGGTAGATAAAGCTTCCAACATCAGACCGTTCCAGTTGGTGTATATGGTCTTATCGATAAAAGGTTGCTGTCTGGTGGACTCTCTGTAAGACAACATTTTGCGACGGGCGCTTTCCAGCAGTTGTCTCACCCTCTCCAGAGGGATACCCGTAGCTGTAGCCACTTCCTCCTCACTCATGGCTATGAAGAGAACATTCTTGGAAGGATCATGGTGCATCTCACCTTTTGGATGTATGTCAAAGTAAAGGCTGGTCACCTTAAGCTCTTCTTCCGTAAGTATCCCTCTTAACTCCTCCAGTGAGAAGGTGTAGTATCCACCCTCATCCAGATCACCTATGTCTGCATCCTGCGACGCGTAAAAGCCACCCCCCTCGTCAAACCCAAAGCGTTGGTAATAGTTCAGTATTCCCTCCACCACGTACCTGTAAAGATCTTTTTTGGTAACCTGAAAAGCCAACGAGTAAACTAGAAGAAGTTCAGCATTGTCGGATAGCATTTTCTCAAAGTGGGGTACTATCCATCTATCGTCTGTGGAATATCTGAAGAAACCACCTCCCAGATGATCGTATATTCCCCCTCTTGCCATACTGTCAAGGGTTATCTCCACAGCCTCCACAGGTAGGGTCTGTCCTGTAAAGAAGTGATGATACAGTAAGAGTTCGAAGGCCCTCGCGTGATGGAACTTAGGTGCAGTTCCTATGCCACCGTACTGGTAATCTACCGAAGCCAAAAGGTTGGCTATACCTCTGTTAAGAAGCTCTTCTCCTACATTGTCTTTGTGGGAACTGCTGGAATAGTTCCTCAGAAGTTCAAAGATGTGTTCTGCAGATCTTATAACTCTATCTCTGTCCTCTTTCCACAGCTGTGCTATTCTCAGAAGGAGGCTTTTGAATCCTGGTCTTCCCCATCTGTCCTCGGGTGGAAAGTAGGTACCCCCGAAGAAGGCCTTACCGTCGGGTGTAAGAAAAACGGTGAGGGGCCAACCACCGCTCCCCGTAAGGGACACCACTACTTCCTGATACCTTCTGTCTATGTCAGGTCTCTCGTCTCTATCCACCTTTATGGCAACAAAGTTCTCGTTGATGATCTGGGCTATTTCGGGATTCTCAAAACATTCCTTGGCCATCACGTGACACCAGTGACACCACACAGCACCTACTGAGAGAAGTATGGGCTTGTCCTCTTCCTTAGCTTTTCTAAAGGCTTCTTCACACCACGGATACCAGTCCACCGGTTGATGGGCAGATTTCTTAAGGTAGGGGCTCCTCTCCTTTATCAATCTGTTAGCCATAGTGAAGTATAAAGATAGGCACATTACTGAAGGAGGTAATCAAAGCTCACCCTTCTTGTCCTCCCCTTGTCGTCAGTTATGTACACGTTGATGGAGTAAAGACCACGATCCGACATCTCAAACCAACCACCGTAGTTATCACCGTACTGATGGGGGTACTTGCTGAGATGCTTCCTCTGAGCTCTTAGAAGGGGTGACCTTACCTCTGCGTCTACCCTGTAGTTGGACAGGTACACTATCTTCTGACCTTCCTGTTTCCAAATAGCTACCGCCAAGTGGTGTGTCTCGTTTCTCTTGGGTTCACCGTGGTACTGCACTAAAAGGTTGTACGCTCTCGGAAAGCTTGTTTTGAGCTCGTCAATACTTACCACACCTATACTGACGTTCATGTCATGTAGCCGTGCCGTCAGAGGTGTTGTAAGTACCTTCTCTTCCTGAGCCCTCAGAAAGGTTATCATCAGGAGAAGTAATAGTAAATAGTACCTTCTCATGGCCCACCTCCCTATTAATACTAAAATTTATGCTACTATAATTTTTTAACGCATGTTGAGGTTCTGGAAGAAATCTCAGGAAGAGAAGCTGGCAGAACAGGGTGATAAGTCTTCCATACTGAAGCTTATAGAACAGGGCAAGAAGGACAAGGCTATAAGGATCCTGGAAAACTTCAAAGAGAATCCGGAGCTGAGACCCATACTGTTCAGACTCTATATGGAAGAAGGGAAGTACTATTACGCCTATCAGCTTGTGGAACACTACGACAGGAACTTGGCCACGGCAAAGGAGAGAGCCTTCCTATACGAGAAGGTGGGCGAGAAGGAGAAAGCTGTGGAGGAGTATGCGCGGATAGGTGACTGGGAGAGTTTGTGGAAAGCAGGACTCCTTCTGAAAGATATGGGGATGTATGAAAGGTCTCTGGAATTCTTGGAGAGAGCTTACAAGATAACACCCATCGCCAAGAGGGAGGACTTACAGAAAGACATACAGGAGGTAAAAACCGCCCTCGGCCTTGAGGAGAAACCTAAGGAGAGCCTCCTGGATAAGATAAGGAGAAGCCTCAGGAAAACAAAGGAGGTGCTGGAGCTAAAGGTTCTCTTCGCGGGAAGGAAGGTAGATGACCAGCTTTTAGAAGAACTGGAAGAGAGGTTAGTGAAGGCAGACATAGGCGTTAAAACAGTGGCAAAACTGGTGGAGGATCTGAGAAAGGATGCCATAAGACTCAACATAAAAACATGGGAGGAGTTGGAGCCTTTACTAAAAGAGAAGGTTTACACCCTCATAAAGGACTGCAGAGGTGATTTAAAAGAAGGTAGAGTCTATCTCTTCCTGGGTGTGAACGGTTCCGGTAAGACCACCACCATAGGAAAGTTGGCCTTCTTACTGCGTCAGAGAGGTAAAAAGGTACTTCTGTGTGCCGCGGACACCTTCAGAAGTGCGGCCATAGAGCAGTTGGAGGTTTGGGCGGAGAGAAGCGGTGCCCACATAGTAAAGCACAGGGAAGGTGCTGACCCCGCTGCTGTGGTCTTTGATGCCATGAAGGTAGCTCAGGAACAAGGTTACGACGTGGTTCTGGTGGATACCGCAGGAAGGCTCCACACCAAAGAACCCCTCATCAGAGAACTTAGGAAGATAAAGCAGACGATCCAGAGATTTTTCCCAGAGGAACCCTCGGAGACACTGCTGGTACTGGACGCTACAGTGGGACAAAACTCTATATCTCAGGCCAAGGTTTTTAAAGAAGCTTTGGATATAACGGGGATAGTTTTGACAAAACTGGACAGTAGTTCTAAAGGAGGGGCCGTTGTAGCCATATGCCAAGATTTAAAGATACCGGTAAAGCTGGTGGGATTAGGAGAAGGTATAGACGATCTTCAACCCTTTGACCCTAAGGTCTTTGTGGAGGAACTGCTGTCATGATGGAGACTTATCCCTTTGGAGTATCCCAGATACCTACCGGAACTGTGGAGCTACCCCTCATGCCCTTGAGGGAGGTGGTAGTCTTCCCCACCATGGTGATACCCCTCTTTGTGGGTAGAGCTTTCTCGGTGAGGGCGGTGGAAGAAGCTCTGAAAGGAGACAGACTCATCTTTCTGGTGGCACAGAAGGACAAGGATATAGAGGAGCCACAGGAAGAGCATCTCTACAAAGTAGGCACTGTAGCCCATGTGGTAAGGTCAACACCCCTTGAGGAAGGAAGGCTCAAGATCCTCATACAGGGCATAAAGAGGGGTGTGCTAAAGGAGATAAGGTGGGAGAAGGACCATTACAGAGGGGTTGTGGAAGTGGTGGAGGAACTGGAGATACCCCAAGAAGAGCTCACCAAAGAGGACAGAGCCTACATGGCTTCGGTAAAGGAGCTTTTGGACAGAGCTGTCTCCTTAGGTAAGCAGATAATACCCGACTTTCTGATGCTGGTGAAGGATATAGAAGATCCCGGTAAGCTTTCGGACCTGGTGGCCTCTATAACAGATATGAAGCTCCAGGATGCCCAGAAGGTTCTTGAAACTTTTGATCCGAGGGAGAGGCTCAGGCTGGTGCATCAACATCTGTCGGTGGAAGTAGAACTTCTGGAAGTTCAGAGTAGGATAAGGACAGCTGCAAGAGAGAGGATGGAAAAAGAACAGAGGGAATACTTTCTACGTCAACAGCTCAAAGCTATACAGGAGGAACTGGGAGAACTGGACGAAAGAAAAGCAGAGGTGGAGGAATACACCCGTAAGTTACAGAAGCTCAAGTTAGAAAAGTCGGTGAGGGAGGAGATAGAAAAGCAGATAAAACGCCTGGAGCGACTTCATCCCGATTCTGCAGAAGCAGGTGTTCTACGTACGTGGTTGGACTGGGTACTGGATCTTCCTTGGAACAAGAAGACAAGAGACCGGTACAATCTAGACAAGGTGATGGAAGTTCTAAATAGGGACCACTACAATCTGGAGAAGATAAAGGAGAGGATTGTAGAGTATCTGGCGGTGAGAAAACTCACAAAAGGGAAATCTTCAGCGGTACAGATCCTCTGTTTCGTAGGGCCACCCGGTGTGGGAAAAACCTCCTTAGGAAGATCTATAGCGGAAGCTCTCGGTAGAAAGTTCGTCCGTATATCTCTCGGTGGAATAAGAGATGAAGCAGAGATAAGGGGGCACAGGAGAACTTATGTGGGTGCCATGCCTGGCAGAATAATGCAGGCCCTCAAACAGGCAGGCACCAAAAACCCCCTCATTGTGTTGGACGAAGTGGACAAGATCTCTGTATCCTTCCAAGGTGACCCTGCAGCAGCCTTGCTGGAGGTACTGGACCCTGAACAGAACAAACAGTTCGTGGACCTCTACATAGGTTTACCCTTTGATCTCTCTGAAGTTTTCTTCATATGTACCGCCAACAGGGCAGACACTATACCTAGGCCACTGCTGGATAGAATGGAGGTGATAAACCTTTCAGGTTACTCGGAGGAGGAGAAGGTGTTCATAGCAAAGAACCACCTCATCCCTCGTCTACTACCCATGCATGGTTTTGGAAAGGATGAGGTGGTCTTCAAAGACGATGCCCTCATGGAGATCATAAGAGGGTACACACGTGAATCGGGTGTGAGAAACCTTCAGCGCCAGATAAGTACAGTACTACGCAAACTGGCACTCAGACGCCTAAAAGGTGAGAATCCACCTTTTGAGGTCACCCTACAGGATGTTAAGAACTTCTTAGGTGTTCCCCGCAGGTATACTGAGAAGGAAGAAAACCCAATGGTAGGTATCGCAGTAGGACTTGCGTGGACAGAGGTGGGTGGGGAGATAATGCTTATAGAGGCAACACGCTTCAAAGGAAAAGGTCAACTCCTCCTTACGGGATCTTTGGGAGACATAATGAAAGAATCCGCTCAGGCAGCTCTGTCTTACATAAAGTCAAGAGCAGAGGAGTACGGTATAGACCCAGACATATTCTCCCAGGTGGATGTGCACGTTCACGTACCGGAAGGAGCTGTTCCTAAAGATGGACCTTCGGCAGGTATAACAATAGCCACCGCCCTTCTCTCTTTATTCACCGACAGACCGGTTAGAATGAACGTGGCCATGACGGGAGAGGTTACTCTGAGGGGAAGGGTTTTACCTGTGGGTGGTCTGAAGGAAAAGATACTGGCCGCCAAAAGGGCAGGTATATACGAAGTGATTCTGCCGGAAAAGAACAGGGAGGAAGTTCTGGAGGACCTACCTTCCTATGTGAAGGACCAGATGACCTTCCACTTCGTGAGTCACTTAGAGGAGGTTTTTAAGATAGCTATCCTTTAGAGATAGAGAGTGGCCAGCCCGGCGGGATTCGAACCCGCAACCTTGGGATCCGTAGTCCCACGCTCTGTCCAGTTGAGCTACGGGCCGTCTATTTATTATTATAACCCTCAGGGTCCTATCTGCCGTAAGAAGGCAGGTATCTCCTCTGTGGGAGTCCACCCACAATCCGATAAAGCTCTATCGATGGTCTCCTTACTCTTACCCGTCTTTTGGGATAGGTACTCCACAAACCTACCTCTTTGTCCCTTAAAGCCCTCTATCTCTTCTTCTGTTACTTCCGGAAAACGAGATGTTATCCTCCGTTTCACTATCTTCCAAGCGGTACTGTTACTATAAAGGCTGTATTCCTTATCCCTTACTGTTATTTTTGCTGCAAGCCCCTGCAGAAAACTTAACCTTTCGGGATTTATGGTGAGTATGGCTTCTGCCATAAGAGGATCCACCGTGTAATAAATACCGAACAGCTTACCCAGTATACGTCTCTGAGTTCTTATAATCTGGTCCAGAATATATCTCACAGGATCTTCCACCTTCTCGTAGATAAGGTCATAGTAGTTGAGAATTTCCAGCTCCATACCCCCCAGCTTTCTTACCACGTTGGCTAGAGTATGATAGCTCACCTGATCCTCCTTCTGTGCAACCTTTTCCTTCTCCTTAGGTAGTTCTCCGTAATCTACCACCACATCTGTATGGATGGGGGGTATTATGTGGTAGGTTTCCGATTCCCAGCCCGCCTTCCTCAGTATCTGCTCTGCACCCGACTCGTCTATACGGTACCTCTCCATAAGCAGTCTCTTAAGACCCTCCCTGTCTTTTCTGTATTGGTCTAGTTCTTCGTCAGAGAGATCCACCTCTACGTACACCAGCTTTTCCTTCCCATCCTCTCCCCTTATGAAAATGTTCTTTCTACCTCGTATATGCCTTTTGATGAAGGCCCAATCTTCGTCCGTCATAATAGGTTCAGGATGCCACTGAGGATTCATCTCCTCTTCCAGCTCTAGGTAAGGGACAGTCTCGTACCAAGTAGCCTTGTTGAGCTTGGATTCTATCACCTCTTCCGACTCTCCCAGTTTACTTTTCACATACTCTATAAACTCCCTCCTTTTGAACTTGAAGCGATCTATCTCCTCTATGCTCAATTCTGGAAAGAGTATACGTAGTTTGTACTTGATGAAGTCCCAGTTCCCGAAAAGGTTCTGTGGTTCTAAAGCCTCATATCCGTAAGGGTTTGTCTTAAGAAACTCAAAGTAGTATCCCAGAAAGGTCCTTACCCTCGGATCCGTTACAGCCAGCACCTTTATAAAATCGGGATCGTACTGTTCTATAACCTCCAGCAGGCGAGCGATGTTTACCTTCTTTATGTTGTGCAAGTGGCACAGCTCCACACGGAACTTTCTGGGAAGTTCTCCTTGAGCACAGTACTGGTTCAACACCTCCATCTCGTGCTTCAACAGACCCCTGAAAAAGGCCAGCTTCTCCTTAGGTGTGAGCTTCTCTTTCAGTAAAAGTTCCTCCCACATGGTTCTACCCTCCTTACAGGTTAAGTTATGTCTTTCCTCTTCCGGTACTATGAGAAATACACACTTATGATGCTATAATTAAAGCGTGAGAGTAAGGGTTGGTATAGTAGGCTGTGGTACGGTAGGTACGGGGACCGCTGAACTCCTTCTCAAAAATGGCCATCTTATAAGGAAGAAGACGGGACTAGATATCGTTCTCACCAAGGTAGCGGATGTTGACTGGGAACGTCCAAGAAGCTTTGAGGTACCCCATCATCTGAGGACTACCCACTACACGGAGGTGATAGAGGAGTCTGACATAGTGGTGGAACTGGTAGGAGGAAAGGGTTTTGCCAAACAGGTTATACTGGAAGCCTTAGAAAAAGGTAAGCATGTGGTGACAGCCAACAAACACCTTCTGGCTGAAGACGGAAAAGAGATATTCCTCAAAGCTCAGGAAAAGGGTCTGTGGATAGGTTTTGAGGCTTCAGTGGGAGGAGGTATCCCCATAGTGAAGGCTCTTAGAGAAGGTCTATCTGCCAACAGGATACTGAACATATACGGTATACTCAACGGTACTACCAACTACATCCTCACCCGTATGTTGGAAGAGGACATGACCTTCGATGAGGCTCTGGCAGAGGCCAAAAGGATGGGATACGCCGAGGCGGACCCTTCCTTGGACATAGACGGATGGGACTCAGCCCACAAGATAACCATTCTGGCAACGGTAGCTTTCGGTAAGTTCTTTCCTTTTGGAAGCGTACACGTGGAGGGTATAAGGCAGGTGGACCTTCTGGACGTGGAACTGGGTAAAGAGCTGGGATACACCCTCAAGCTTCTGGCCATATGCAAGAGGGTGGATTCGGAGGTAGAACTACGTGTACATCCCACCTTCATACCTTCCGAAGAACAGTTGGCCAAAGTGTCGGATGTATTCAACGCGGTGATGGTGGAGGGGGACTTTGTAGGTAAAACCATGTTCTACGGAAGAGGTGCAGGTTCACACCCTACCGCCTCCGCTGTGGTGGCTGATATTATAGACATAGCCCGTAACATAGCGGGGGGAATAAGAGCCCTACATCCCTTCTATTGGGAGGAAGAGGAGCTTCACATAAGCTCCAACTTTTACAGCAGGTATTACCTGAGACTGGATGTTCCGGACAGACCCGGTGTGTTGGCAAAAGTGGCACAGGTACTAGGCGATAACGGCATAAGTATAGCGTCAGTACTGCAGAAGGAAAAGGTGTGCCGGATGGCAGGAAGAGAAGGACAGAGTGTTATCCCCCTAGTTTTATTGACTCACAAGGCTTACGAGAAACAGATGCGCAAAGCTATAGAGGAGATAAAGAACCTCCCTATGGTGGAGGGACATCCCGTCCTTATAAGAGTAGAGGAAGAGAAGCTATGAAACTATTAGCACCCTCCATTCTTTCAGCAGACTTTTACCGCCTCGGAGAGCAGATAGAAGCCTGTGTAAGAGGTGGTGCAGACATCCTTCACTTTGATGTGATGGATGGACTCTTCGTACCCAACATATCCTTTGGTCCGGTGGTGCTAGAGAGCATAAAGAAGCACTGTCCTCTACCTTTAGATGCTCACCTCATGATAGTAGAACCTGACAGATACATAAGGGACTTTGTGATGGCAGGTGCCAGCATGGTGAGCGTTCATATAGAAGGTAACCACCACATACACAGAACTGTGGAACTTATAAAATCTTTGGGGGCCAAAGCCGGTGTTGTTATAAACCCCGGAACACCTCTCCATCTTTTGGAAGAGGTGCTCTACTATGTAGATTTTGTTCTTCTTATGTCGGTGAACCCCGGTTTTGGCGGACAGACCTTCATACCGCGATCCTTAGAGAGGATACGCCAGCTCAAGGAGATGATTGGGAGAATAAACCCCTCAGTACTCATAGAGGTGGATGGAGGAATAAAAGAAGATAATATAAGGCTTGTGGCCGAGGCCGGTGCTGATATTCTGGTGGTAGGTTCGGGTATATTCTCTCATCCTGACGTAGAAGCTCAGACAAGAAAACTCAAGTCCCTCCTCAACGTTTCAGAGGCAGTGTGAACCTCTGGAGGTCAAAGATGTTAAAGACAAGAAAGAACTCCTTTATGTACTTGGCCCTGTTACCATCGTAAAAGTCCCTCACCATGAATCCTATCCCCCAACAAGCTCCTCTATAATCCACGTTTAACTGTCTCAGCAAGTCCTTATTGAGCCTCATGTCGTGCAAAGTGTATAACCTTACAGTAGTATCTCGGAAGGTGGTGGTGAAAGTGTAGTTTATCTGTTCCCCCAGTCTTTTACCCAACACATCACGGGTGGTCAAGTATCCCACACTCAGAGAGGAGGATCCTTTTACCCATTGAAGGTTTGAAGAGGAAGTGAGTATGTTTCCTCCCTCCACATCGTAGAGGGTGTCTGTGTAAAAGGTAAGAGAAGGGAGGGGTTTCAAAGAGACCACCCCTCTGACAGGAAGTAGGTTCCTCTTGACCTTTTGACCCAAATACGTGTACTCACCCAAGAAGTTGTAAGCGGTCTGCAGTTGAAGACTCAAAAACTCTCTCCCTCCAAAAGAGTTACTACTCCTCCAAAGAAAGCCTGCCTGATTCTCCTTGTTTACCTCGTCTATGGGGTCCATACGAGGATTGTTGTAAGATCGTGGTCTGTACAGATAAGATACTTCCAATAGGTTGTAGGAGCGCCAAGATCCTACCACAAAGTCCCGCACAAAGGGAACTCTACCATGAAATCTTAGGGTGCTAACATCCTCTCCTTTGGTGTAGAAAATGTTCTCCCATGTTAAGCTCCAGTAGGTGGGTACAGAAAGAACAGACGTAGATAGAGAAAGCTGAGGGAAGAACACAAACCTTCCCGTTTTGGGACCTTCTTTTCTGTAAAAGTTGGTGTACATAAAAAGAGCGTTGTAGGAAAGCTTTCCTACAAGGGGAGAGTCCTTTAGGTAAAAACTTACTTCCGGCAACCTTTGAAGAGTCTTAGAATTGTTGGGAGAGGTTGTATCGTAAAAATGCCTTACGTCAAAGGAGAAAAACCACCTATCGGTATCCTTCATATAGTTGACGTAGGAGGATAGGTAAGGTACAGTTCTCTCCTTCGTATGAAGGTATACGTCCTGAAGGAAGTAGGGGTCAGATACAGTGTCTATACCTCCTTTGATATCATCCCAAAGAAAGGAAAAACGAAGTCTGTATCTGTTCTCTCTGAAGGTGGATAAGGGCCTCCCTTCCCACCACTTTTGTGGTGGTGTGGGCTCCTTATAAAAGGACAAAGACAGTTCCAGTTTTCGGGAGGCTTCCACTGCCTGCCTGTACTCCAGAGATAATCCTTTGGCCTGTTTGTCCCTCAGGTCCAACGTGAGTGTGGCATCTTTATCCCGTGAGATAGCCCAGTAAATAGGTTGTTGGTAAATAAAGGTGTTGTAAGTGTTGGATCCTACGACAGGAGGTAGAAGGCCGGAACGCCTATCTCCTACAGGAAAGAAAGCCAACGGAAGATAGGCAACGGGTATCCTAAAGAGCCTCAGGGTGTTGTTGGTGGAGAAAACATACCTGTCATCTATCCTAGCTTTTGAAAAACAAAGAGACATCTCCTTCTTCTGAGGAGGACAAGTGGTAACACTGCCATCCTTAGCACGATACACATCCTTTTCCTTTGTTACCTCTTTCGCACTGATATAAAACCTCTCAAAACGTCCGTTGGTATCTTGGAAGTAACCTGTATCTTCCTTAAGGTTCAGAAAGGCAGATCTGCCTTTAGCCTCCAACCTCCCATCTGTGGATCTTACGTACACATTCCCCTCGGCAAATACCTCTTTGGTCTCCGGATTATACCGCAGGTAATCGGCTCTTATGTAATACTGCCTGTAGTAAGCTTCTACGTTTCCCCTAGCTTCTAGGGTACCATCTGGTAATCTCTCCAGGGTGTCGGATAAAATCTCCACACCCCAGCCTATCTGAATAAAAACAAGAAGCAGGAAGAGCCACAGCACTCACAGTATTATACGTTCTCTTGCTCTACCGTTTCAGGGGTTTTTGCTCTCTGAAGGATCTTGACCACCACCCATCTTTTGGTCTTAGATATGGGCCTTGTCTCTCTTATAACCACTATGTCACCCACTTTGCACTCGTTGTTGGGGTCATGAGCGTGATACTTCTTACTTTTTATAATGTGCTTCTTGTAAATGGGGTGTTGGACCTTACGGTCCACCTTCACCACTACTGTTTTGTCCATCTTGTCACTTACCACAACACCTACCATCTCCTTTCTTTTTTCGTGCCATTTCTTTTCCTGACTCATGTTTCACCCCTCAACTGTTTTTCCCTTATAACGGTGAGAACCCTGGCGAGATCCTTACGCACTTTTCTTATCTCATTTATGTCCTTAAGACCTTCTACCTTCTTCTTTATCCTCAGGCGTAGTATCTGGCGCCTGAGCTCTTCTTCCTTTTTGAGGAGATCCGCTAAGGACAAGGACCTTAGCTCAGAGGCCTTCATAGTTGCCCTCCTTTCTTGACGAGTCTTACCTTTATGGGTAACTTGGCCGCCACCAATCTAAAAGCTTCCTCCGCTACTTCGTCGTTCACACCGGAGAACTCAAAGAGGATCCTTCCTGGCCTTACCACAGCCACAAAACCCTCAGGATCTCCTTTACCTCCACCCATACGCACTTCGTTGGGCTTCCTGGTGTAGGGCTTGTCAGGGAAGACGGTTATCCATACCTTTGCACCTTTCCTGAGAGCTCTTACCAAGGCCACCCTACCAGCCTCTATCTGCCTTTGGGTGAGCCAGCAAGCCTCAAGAGCCTGTATACCGTAGTCACCGAAAGAAACTTTGTTTCCTCGGAAAGCCTTACCCTTTAAGGTTCCTCTCTGTTGTTTCCTAAACTTGGTTTTCTTAGGTGCCAAAAAAGACATAGCTCACCTCCTTAGGTTCAGCTGGCGAGGGCTTCCTTCTCAGCCCTCTTAAGATCTTCTTCTATCTTCTTAACGATCTCTTCTTTACCGCCTTTGAGGATATCACCCTTGTATATCCATACCTTAACACCGAGAACACCGTACTTGGTCTGTGCCACGGCAAAACCGTAGTCTATATCGGCTCTCAGCGTCTGCAGAGGCATCCTTCCCACGAGAAACCACTCAGCTCTTGCCAGCTCAGCACCACCTATCCTTCCCTTCACCTGTACCTTCACACCTTTTGCACCCGCCTTTATGGCGTTGTCTATGGCTCTCTTCATAGCTCTTCTGTGAGACACCCTCCTCTCTATCTGAAGGGCTATCTCCTCGGCCACCAGTTGAGCATCCAGTTCAGGTGTCCTTACCTCATCCACCGTGATGGTGATGATCTTCCCAGGTGCCATCTTTTCAAGATCCTTCTTGAGTTGCTCTACTTCTGCACCTTTCCGACCTATTATGATACCTGGTCTTGCAGCCAGTATTCTCACCTTCACTTTCTCAGCCATTCTCTCCACTACTACACGGGATATACCTGCAGAAGCATACCTTTCCTTTATGTACCTCTTTATCTTCAGATCCTCGTGAAGTAGCTGGGTGTAGTCCTTACCTTCAGCATACCACTTAGAGGTCCAGTCCTTTATTATGCCCAATCTGAAACCTATAGGGTGAGTTTTCTGACCCATTACTTCTCCTCCTCTCTCTCTTCAAGAATTATGGTGATATGGCTCGTCCTCTTGCGTATCATGGTGGCTCTTCCGTGAGCTCTCGGCATCCACTTTTTGTACATAGGTCCCTGATCAGCCACCGCCTTCTTTATGTACAGTTTTTCCAAATCCATCTTCTTTTGGTCCGCGTTGGCTATAGCGCTACGCAAAACATTTGCCACTATCTTGGCGGCCTTTTTAGGCATAAACTCCAACTGGTAGAGGGCATCAGCGGCTCTCTTACCCTGAATGAGTCTCAAAACCTGTCTGGCCTTCAGGGGAGATATACGTGCGTACCTTAGTATCGCTCTTGCCTCCATCTTTGACACCTCACTTCTTCTTAGCGGCTTTTGCAGATTTATCAGGATGCCCCCTGAAGGTACGTGTGGGGGCAAACTCACCCAGCTTATGCCCTACCATATCGGACGTTATGTAGACAGGGACGAAGGTCTTTCCGTTATGGACCGCTATAGTATGCCCCACAAACTCCGGTATTATGGTAGTATCCCTACTGTAGGTTTTCACCACCTTCCTCTCACCGGTTTCGTTCATCTTTCTGATCCTCATCCACAGCTTTGGATCAACCCACGCCTTTTTATCTACCAGCTTCTTAAACTCTTCCAAGAGAAGTCGATATTTTTCTACAGCCTTATTGAACAGTTCTTGAGTGTGCTGAACCTTCCGTACCCTCTTGTGCATCCTGTGGATCTTTTTGTACAACTTGAGGAGTTTTTCAGGATCCTCTATAAGTTTGTTACGTTTGTTCCACGCTCCTTTAAAACCCATCTTTACCCTCCTTTCTTGAGAGGTCTGCCTTTTCTGGTCACCAGTATGAACTTATCGGAATACTTCTTGCCCCTTCTGGTCTTATACCCCTTAGTCTTCCATCCCCAAGGTGATTCAGGATGCTTACCTTTGGTTTTACCTTCACCACCACCGTGAGGGTGATCCACAGGGTTCATGGCTGTTCCTCTCGTGTGAGGCCTCCAACCTAGCCACCTAGCTCTTCCCGCTTTGCCCAACTTCACCAATTCGTGCTCTGCCAAACCTACAGCTCCTACCGTAGCCATACACCTCTGGTGGACCAACCTTATCTCTCCTGAGGGTAACCTGAGCTGAACATAGTCATCTACCTTACCTAGTACTTGAGCGTAGGTTCCGGCAGCTCTGGCTAGCTGACCTCCTTTACCGGGATGTAGCTCCACGTTGTGTACTATGGTACCTACGGGTATGTACTTGAGAGGTAAGGCATTACCCACCTTTATCTCAGGCAGTTCCTTACCCGCTTCAGCATCCTCATAAGATATGGACATTACGGTATCACCCACTTTCAGACCGTCAGGCCAGATAATGTAGCGCTTCTCTCCGTCTGCGTAGTGCAATAGGGCTATACGTGCAGATCTAAAAGGATCGTATTCTATAGCAGCTACTTTTGCAGGAACCAAACTCTTATCCCTCTTAAAGTCTATAAGTCTGTAGCGTTTCTTGTGTCCTCCACCTCTGGATCTTACCGTTATCTTACCGTGGGACCTTCCCTTAGCCCTCTTATAGAAGAAGGTTAGGGACTTTTCGGGTTCCCTTTTGGTGATTTCACTAAAGTCGTATAGAACCGCGTGTCTCTGACCGTTGGTTACAGGTTTCAACTTCCTCACGCCCATAGCTCACACCTCACACACTAAGAAGGTCTATCTCCTGAGAGGGATCTATGGTCACTATGGCCTTCTTATAGGCTCTCGTGTAACCATATTTCCTAAACTTACCGTACACCCTCTTCTTCCTCGGTTTCACTATCATGGTGTTAACCTTGAGAACCTTAACACCAAAGAGCTTTTCTATCGCGTACTTAATTTCGTGTTTGGTGGCATCCAAAGCCACCTCAAAGGTGTACTTTTTGTAGTCTTCCATCAGTCTGTTACTTTTCTCCGTTATGATGGGTCTTATGATAATCTCCTCAGGTCTCCTCATGGTGCAAGCCTCTCGTAGATCTTTCCAAGAGCCATCTTATCTATTATAAGCCAATCTGCCCACAGTATATCGTAAACGTTGAGGCCATCCACGGGAAGCACTTTAGCGGTGGGTATGTTCCTAAAGGACTTTATAACCACTTCATCTTTTTGCGGTACTATCAACAGTACTTTCTGGTCAGCTACATTATGAGTTTTCAAAAACTCCACCGCCTTCTTGGTTTTGGGTACTTCACCTATTTCCACCTTATCCACTAAGAGTACCTTGCCTTCCTTAGCTTTCGAGGACAAAGCCATTCTCAAAGCCAGTTTCCTAACCTTTTTGGGAAGGGTGTAATAATAGTCTCTTGGTTTTGGACCGTGAGCCACACCTCCACCTACAAAGATGGGAGCTCCGCGCTCACCGTGTCTTGCGTTTCCCGTTCCCTTCTGAGGTAGAATCTTCCTACCACTGTAGTTCACTTCGGCACGCGTCTTGGTACTGTGGGTACCCTGCCGCCTTGCCGCCAGCTGCCACTTGACAGCCTCCCACAGAACGTGTTTTTTCACTTCCACACCGAAAATATCCTCTCTCAGCTGTAGATCACTCATGCTTCACCCCTCAGGAGAGTTTCGGCTATATGCTTTATTCTCTGAAGTTTTAGTCTCTGGGACTTTCTGTAAGCTATAGTGCTCTTCTCCACAAAGACTATACCCCTGTTATGACCTGGAACGGAGCCTTTAACGAGCAAAAGGTTCTCTTCCGGCACCACATCCACCACCAAGAGGGCTTGTACCCTTATCGTTTCAGCTCCCCAGTGACCGGCCATTCTCTTACCTTTCCAAACTCTACCCGGATCTGTCCTCTGGCCTATGGAACCTACAGCCCTGTGATACCTGTGTCCGTGAGATTTAGGAAAACCTCCAAAGTCCCATCTTTTCATAGCTCCGGCAAAGCCTCTTCCCTTGCTTATACCTACCACATCCACCAGTTCCCCTGGTTGGAAGATCTGTTCCACCCTCAGCTCCTGTCCTACCTGATATTGATCCGGATCATCTACGCGAAACTCCTTCAGCCTCCTAAGAGGTGGTAAACCCGCCTTCTTAAGATGTCCCAGTTCAGGTTTCGTCAGGTTTTTCTCCTTAGCAGGAAAGGCACCTACCTGAACTGCGTTGTAACCGTCTTTCTCCTGCCTCCTTACGGCCACCACGTAGTTGGGCTCTATCTTTATAACGGTAACAGGCACAGCGGTTCCATCTTTGAGAAATACCCTCGTCATACCCACTTTAGTACCAATGAGTCCTATAGGCATATCAACCCTCCTCCATCTTGAGCTCTACGTCTACTCCTGCAGGTAAGGTTAGGTTCATGAGGGATTCCACCGTTTGAGGGGTAACTCTCACTATGTCTATGATCCTCTTATGCTCTCTTATCTCAAAGTGTTCTCTGGATTGGTCAAACTTGTGGGGAGAACGAAGTACCACCCATCTTCTCCTTCTTGTGGGAAGGGGGATGGGACCTCTGACCGCACCCCCCGTTCTTTTCACTACATCTATTATCTGTTTTACAGACTGATCCAAGAGCCTGTGGTCGTAGGATCTTAGCTTTATACGTATTATCTCCTGCTCCATCTTTCAACCCTCACTCTAAGATCTTGGTAACGACACCAGCTCCCACAGTCCTTCCACCTTCCCTTATGGCAAACCTAAGTCCTTCCTCCATGGCCACAGGCTTTATCAACTCCACTTCCAACTCTACATTATCCCCAGGCATCACCATCTCCTGCCCCTCAGGCAACTTCACCACCACACCAGTCACGTCCGCTGTCCTAAAGTAAAACTGTGGCCTGTAACCAGCAAAAAACGGACTGTGCCTTCCACCTTCCTCCTTGCTCAACACATATACCTGTGCCCTAAACTTCCTGTGGGCCTTCACACTGCCAGGCTTCGCCAACACCTGACCACGTTCCACATCGTCCTTACCTACTCCCCTCAACAACACCCCTATGTTGTCTCCTGGTAACGCCTCGTCCAACACCTTCCTGAACATCTCTATAGACGTCGCTACCGTCTTCAACGGCTCCTCCCTTAAACCTACTACCTCCACTTCCTCTCCAGGTCTCAGTGTCCCCCTCTCCACTCTCCCTGTCACCACTGTACCACGTCCAGATATGCTAAACACGTCCTCTATTGGCATCAAGAACGGTTTGTCCGCTTCTCTCACTGGTGTCGGTATGTATTCGTCCATGGCTTCCAACAGCTGTAGTATGCTCTGACACCACTTGTCAGGCTTGCCCCCTTCCAGCTCCTGTAATGCACCCAACGCTGATCCCCTTATAACGGGTACTTCATCTCCAGGATACTCATACTTGCTGAGTAGTTCCCTCACTTCTAGTTCCACTAAGTCCAACAGCTCCGCATCGTCTACCATGTCACATTTGTTCATAAACACCACTATGTACGGTACGTTCACCTGTCTCGCTAAAAGTACGTGCTCCCTCGTCTGGGGCATGGGTCCATCTGCCGCTGAAACCACCAGTATGGCCCCGTCCATCTGCGCTGCTCCCGTTATCATGTTCTTGATGTAGTCCGCATGCCCAGGACAGTCTACGTGAGCATAGTGCCTCTTGGCTGTCTCATACTCCACGTGGGTTATGTTTATGGTGATTCCTCTTTCCCTCTCCTCAGGTGCCTTGTCTATCTCCTCGTACTTGGTACACTTGGCTTTACCGCCAGGCATAAGTCCGGCACCCAACACACACGTTATGGCTGATGTTAAGGTGGACTTCCCGTGGTCTACGTGCCCTATAGTCCCTACGTTAACGTGCTCCTTCTCCCTTACAAACTTCTCCTTAGCCATGCTTTACCTCCTTAGGGTTATTGCTTGGCTCCTGCCATGCGTTCGCCTATTATCTGTTCCGCAATACTTTGCGGAACTTCTTCGTAATGGGAAAACTTCATTATAAAGGTTCCTCTTCCTTGTGTCAAGCTTCTTAGAGTGGTGGCATAACCAAACATCTCCGCCAGAGGTACGTAAGCCTTTATGACAGTAATGACCCCTTTGTTCTCCATGCCTACTATCTTACCCCTACGGGAGTTGAGGTCACCTATCACATCTCCTACGTAATCCTCGGGTGTTTCCACTTCCACCTCCATTATTGGCTCCAGAAGTACGGGATCCGCTTTTTTAGCAGCATCCTTAAAGGCCAGGGATCCTGCTATCTTGAAGGCCATCTCCGAAGAGTCCACCTCGTGGTAAGAACCATCAAAGAGTCTCACTTTTACATCCACCACAGGGTATCCTGCCAGTATGCCGTTCTGCATAGCTTCCTTTATACCTTCCTCCACAGCCGGAATGAACTCCTTAGGTATAACACCTCCCACTATGGCGTTCTCAAAAACAAAACCCTGGCCTCTTTCTAAAGGTTCAATCTCTATAACAGCGTGACCGTACTGACCTCTTCCACCTGTCTGTCTTATAAACTTACCTTCACCTACAGCTTTCTTACGTATCGTCTCTTTGTAAGCTACTTGAGGCTTACCTACGTTCACCTCTATACCGTACTCTCTCTTCATTCTGTCCACTATTATCTCCAAGTGCAGCTCGCCCATACCGTGTATGAGAGTCTGCCCTGTTTCGGGATCTACAGTGGCCCTAAAGGTGGGATCTTCCTTCATGAACTTGTTGAGGACTTGAGAGAGCTTCTCTTGGTCTTTCTTGGTTTTGGGTTCTATAGCCATGGAGATAACAGGTTCCGGAAACTCCAGTTTTTCAAGTAATATAGGATAGCGTTCGTCGGTAAGGGTATCTCCTGTGGTGGCATCCAGACCTACCGCAGCTACTATCTCACCGGCTGCAGCTTCTTGAACATCTTCCCTTGAGTTGGCATGCATCAAAAGAAGTCTTCCAACCCTCTCTTTTTTATCCTTTGTGGCGTTGTATACGTAAGAACCGGCAGTTACCTTACCGGAGAATACTCTGAAGTAAGTGAGCTGTCCGGCATAAGGGTCACTCATCACCTTAAACACGTAAGCACAGAAAGGTTCATCGTCCAGAGGCTTTCTTATTTCTTCTTGCCCAGTCTTGGGGTTTATACCCTTCACGGGAGGCACATCCAGAGGTGAGGGGAGATAATCTATGACGGCATCCAGGAGGGGTTGTATGCCTTTGTTCTTGAAGGCAGAACCGCACAACACCGGCACCAACTTTCTCTCTATGGTAGCTTTCCTCAGAACTCTTTTAAGATCGGACACAGGTATCTCTTCACCTTCCAGATACTTCATCATGAGCTCATCATCATGTTCCACTATAGCCTCCACCATCCTGTTTCTCCACTCGGTGGCTTTGTCCATGTACTCAGCCGGTATGTCCACTATCTCGTACTTGGCGCCTAATGTTTCCTCCAGCCATATGATAGCTCTCATCTCCATAAGATCTATAACACCTTTAAACTGGTCTTCGGCTCCCACTGGTATCTGAATGGCCACAGGTTTTATACTGAGCTTTTGCTCTATCTCCTTGAAGACTCTGTAGAAATCAGCTCCTAACCTGTCCAGTTTGTTGATGAAGGCGATACGGGGAACACCGAAACGGTCAGCCCAACGCCAGTTGGCTTCCGACTGGGGTTGAACACCTTCCACTGCGGAGAAGATGAAGATGATCCCGTCCAAAACCTTCATAGATCTAACTACTTCTACTGAGAAGTCCACGTGTCCGGGTGTGTCTATTATGTTTATCTGGTGATCTTTCCAGTAACAAGCTGTGGTAGCAGCCGTTATGGTGATACCCCTTTCCCTCTCTTGAGGCATCCAGTCCATGGTGGCCGTTCCCTCGTGAACTTCCCCTATTTTGTAGGTCTTACCGGTGTAATAGAGGATCCTCTCCGTGGTGGTAGTTTTACCTGCATCTATATGAGCCACTATACCTATGTTCCTCAATCTTTCTATAGGTACAAGCCTTGGCATCTTTACTTACCTCCTACCATCTGAAATGGGCAAAAACCTTGTTGGCTTCCGCCATGCGGTGAGTGTCTTCCTTCTTCTTTATGGCGCCACCCTTACCCTCCAGAGCATCGAGGAGTTCTGCTTTCAAACGCTCCACCATGGTGTAGCTACCTCTGTGTCTGGGGCGCTCTCTAGCAGCTTCCACAAGCCACTTTATGGCCAAACTTATCTGCCTACGGGGAGGGACCTCTATGGGAACCTGGTAGGTGGCACCACCCACCCTCCTGGGTCTCACCTCGTACTCAGGTTTGAGATTTTCAATTACCTTATGTAATAGTTCCACCGGGTGAAGTTTGGCCACCTTGGCTGCTTCTTCAAGAGCCGTGTAGACTATCCACTCAGCCACACTCTTCTTGCCGTCCTTCATCACCTTATTGATGAGTTTATGAACGAGAACATCACCGTATTTAGGATCAGGGGGTATCTCTCTAGGTGGTACAGGTCCCTTTCTAGGCATTACTTACTACCTCCCTTTTGAGCTTGTTGCTTAGGTCTCTTGGTACCGTACTTAGATCTGGACTGCCGCCTGTTGGCCACACCGGCGGCGTCGAGAGCACCCCTTATGATCTTGTACCTCACACCGGGAAGGTCCTTCACCCTTCCACCACGTACCAACACTATGGAGTGCTCCTGCAGGTTGTGTCCCTCACCGGGTATGTAAGCGGTTACCTCTATACCGTTGGAAAGCCTCACTCTCGCCACTTTCCTGAGAGCAGAGTTAGGCTTTTTGGGGGTTACCGTATACACCCTGACACAAACCCCCCTTTTCTGAGGGTTACCTTGCAAAGCAGGTGCCTTACTCTTCTTCTTCTTCTTCTCTCTACCCTGTTTTACCAACTGATTAAAGGTAGGCATGGCTATCCTCCAAAAGGCAAGCTATTATTATACAACATCTTTACCAGTCCTCACTTTCTGTTCTTGAACGTCCACGTGGCTGTACTCCATAACACCTGTACCGGCGGGGATGATGTTACCTATTATCACGTTCTCCTTTATACCTCTAAGATCGTCTACCTTACCCTCGCAAGCAGCATCGGTAAGGACCTTGGTGGTCTCTTGGAAAGAGGCTGCAGAGATCCAACTTCTGGAACTGAGGGCCGCTTTGGATATACCTACCAGTATGGGTTCTACCTTAGGTATCTTACCTCCTTCTTCCTGAATCCTCTTGATTTCTTCGTCCAGCTCCTCTATGTCCACCTCTTCGTTTACCAGGAACCTGCTGTCTCCAGGATCAACCACCCTCCTCTTGCGCAACATCTGTCTTATTATCACCTCGAAGTGTTTGTCGTTTATATCAACACCCTGTAGTCTATAAACCATCTGTACCTCTTTGAGTAGGAACTTCTGAAGTTCCTCCACGCCCTTTATGCGCAGGATCTCTTCTGGAACCGGTGTACCATCGGTGAGAGGATCTCCCGCCTGTACCACGTCACCGTTCTTGACCAGTAGATGTTTGCCTTTGGGTACAAAGTACTCTCTCTGCAGACCTGTTTCTTTGTTGTACACCACCACCTTATAACCTCTTCCCTTTATCCTCACCTGGCCATCTATGTCCGCCACCAAGCTATCGGTTATACGTGCTCCCTTCTGTATGAACTGGCCGTGTGTAACCAGTATGTACTCATCCTTCTTTATGCTGTACTTTCTAGTTTCTCCAGTCTTAGGGTTGAAGAGTATCACCTCGTCGGCATCTTCGTAAATCCTCACTATACCGTCTATCTCGGACAGAACAGCTGGGTTCTTGGGTCTTCTTGCCTCAAAGAGCTCCTCTACTCGTGGCAGACCTCCCACTATGTCCCGTACTTTGGCTATCTCCTTGGGTATTCTTGCCAATACATCACCGGGTTCCACGTAGTAGTCCTTCACCACATAGTATCTGTGTTGTATCTCAGCACCCTCAGACTCGGTACATGTGGGACAGACATACCATTCGGTTTGTAGCTTCTCAGCAGGTATGCTGATGATGGAGTTGACGGGAAGGTCGTAAACAACTTCCCTGCCGTCAGGTGTTGTAACTACGATACGAGGAGTGTGAAGCATAGCATCTTTGGGTCTCGTAAAGGAAACTACAGTGGAGGTTTTACCGGTGAATGGATCCCTCTCCTCCTTGACGGTGATGTCCAGGGCTATGTCTTTGAACTCTACCTTACCGCCTTCCTCTGCTATTATGTAGGTGTTGAAGGGATCCCACTCTGCCAAAGTGGTACCGGCAGGCACTTTCTTGCCTTCCTCCACCAGTATATGAGCAGCGTAAGGAACAGCGTGTCTTTCCAACATCCTACCTTCGGCATCCACTATGCCTATGGCACCATCTTTCGATATGTTGACCCACTTACCTTCTCTGTTCTTTATGAGCTTGATGTTGTAGTACTTGACGTACCCTTCGCTTTCGTTAACCAGTTCACCTTTCGCACGCTCCGCTATGGCAGCACCACCGATGTGGAAGGTCCTCATGGTGAGCTGTGTACCTGGCTCACCTATGGATTGAGCAGCTATTATACCCACCGCCTCACCTATATCCACCAGCTTCCTTTGGGAAAGATCCCATCCGTAGCACATGGAGCATATGCCAAACTTAGCTTCGCAGGTGAGAGGAGAACGCACCTTAACTTTCTCTATACCTGCGTGCACTATCCTGTCGGCCAGTTCTTCATCCACTACAGTGTTGCGTGTCGCTATCACCTCACCTGTGTAGGGATCTATAACATCCTCCGCTAAGGTCCTTCCCACTATCCTGTCTTTTAGGGGTACCTTCTCTTCACCTCCCTCCACTATGGCCGTCATCTCTATTCCCTTGGTGGTGTTGCAGTCCCTTTCGGTGATCATTATGTCTTGGGCTACGTCCACCAACCTCCTGGTGAGATAACCTGCAAAAGCGGTCTTGAGAGCTGTGTCCGCGAGACCCTTCCTGGCGCCGTAGGTGGAGATGAAATACTCTAGGACCGTAAGACCCTCTCTAAAGTTGGCCACTATAGGTGTTTCTATGAACTCACCGGTGTGTTTTGCCATGAGACCTCTCATGGCCGCCAGCTGGCGTATCTGATCTCTGTTACCACGAGCACCCGAGTTGGCCATCATGTAGATGGGGTTAAAGATACCCGGATAGGTCTTATCCCCTTCTTTTCTCGTGCTCTTTTCTATTTCTTCAAACATGGCGCGGGAGACTCTGTCGGTTATCTCGGACCACAGGTCTATTATCCGGTTGTATCTTTCCTTCGCTGTGAGTACACCTTTCTTGTACAGATCCGCTATCTCATCTGTTTGACGGAAGGCCTCTTGGATTATCTCCTTCTTCACGGCCGGTACCTGAAGATCATCTATGCCTATGGAAACAGCGGCTTTGGTGGCCATTCTGAACCCTAGGTCCTTAAGGTCATCCAGGAACTTGGCTGTTCTTTCTACACCATAACGTTTGTACACATCGCTCACCAGTTTTGAAACCTTCTTCTTGTCCAGAGGGTCGTTGACGAAAGGATACCCTTCCGGGAGTATGGTGTTGAAAAGCACCCTTCCCGGTGTGGTTTCTATCACTTTACCGTTTTCTAACCTAAGCTTTATCTTGGCATGTATATCCACCTTTTGGTTTTCAAGGGCCAGAAGCACATCCTCTTTACTGAGGAAAAGTTTCCCTTCTCCCTGTACTCCCGGTACTTCCTGCGTTATGTAATAAAGACCCAGTATTATGTCCTGGGAGGGCATAGTGATAGGTTTACCGTGAGCAGGGGAGAGGATGTTTTGGGTAGAGAGCATGAGAATGTAGGCTTCCAACTGGGCCATTATGCCCAGAGGTACGTGAACCGCCATCTGGTCACCGTCAAAGTCAGCGTTGAAAGGTGGACATACGAGAGGGTGAAGCTGTATAGCCTTCCCATCTATGAGGACAGGTTCGAAGGCTTGTATAGAAGGTCTGTGAAGGGTTGGCGCTCTGTTGAGGAGCACAGGGTGCTGTTTTACCACCTCCTCTAGACATTCCCAGACTTCAGGTGTTTTCTGTTCTATCAACTTCTTAGCGTGCTTTATGGAAGTGGCGTAACCCTTTTCCTCCAACCTCCTTATTACGAAAGGTTTGAAGAGTTCAAGAGCCATTATACGAGGCAGACCACACTGGTGCATCTGGAGTTCAGGTCCCACCACTATAACAGATCTTCCCGAGTAGTCCACTCTTTTACCCAGCAGGTTCTGTCTGAAGCGTCCCTGTTTTCCTTTCAGGTAATCAGCTAGAGACTTGAGAGGTCTTCCGTTTTGGGTGACTACTCGGCCACCTTTACCGTTGTCTATGAGGGCGTTTACCACCTCCTGTAACATACGCTTCTCGTTCCTTATGATGATGTCGGGTGCGTCGAGCTCTATAAGCCTCTTTAGTCTGTTGTTTCTGTTTATGATACGCCTATAAAGATCGTTGAGATCAGAAGTGGCAAACCTTCCACCTTCCAGAGGCACGAGGGGTCTCAGCTCAGGGGGAAGAACCGGCAATACTTCCAGAACCATCCACTCAGGTCTGTTTCCGCTCTTTATGAAGCTCTCCACCAGTTTTAGAACTCTCAGTTGTTTCTTTATGCGAGCTTCTGAAACCTCTTTCAGAACAGCCTGTCTTATATCTTCTTTGATCCTCTCAAAGATAGGGAGGTCTTTCTTGGTTTGCCTGAGGTTCTCATAATAGACCTGAATAGCCTCTTTACCCGTCATACAGTCTTCTCCGCAGTCCTCCTCTACTACCTTGCCCGTCTTTACGTTCAGATAAAGTTCCTCGTTCAAAATGCCCAAGAGAGCCTGCTCTAAGGTAAGTTCCTCCGGATATTCCAGAGGTACACCGTAAAGGCGTAGATCATCGGCCAGTACCTTCACCATACGGTGGTAGATCTTTTTGTATCTACCCTCCAGTTGTTTACCCATATCTTCGTAACTGAAGCTGTAGGGTTTTACCTCCTCCCTAAGTTTCTGAGCGTAGGCCTCCAGATCCAAAGAGGCCAGAACTTTCTTTATCATCTCTGCCCCCATCCCACCTTCAAACTTGTGTTCCAAGTTGGGGGCATATACCTCCATGTAGGTATCTTCGTCCACCACGTGAAGCTTCACAAACTTAGTGTTGCCCATATCGTCCTTGAGGGGTATGGTGTCCTCAGCTTCTCTGAAGTCTCTCTCCTCTTCCTCCGTAGTGGGATACTCTATGACCAAATAGTTCTCGAAGTATATGACTCTCTCCACATCCCTAACACTGAGGCCCAGCAGAGTACCTATCTTGGAGGGGGAACTTTTGAGAAACCATATATGCACCACCGGTGCAGCCAGTTCTATATGTCCGAACCTTTCCCTCCTTACATAGCTCCTTGTTACTTCTACACCGCACTTCTCGCATATTGTTCCTTCGTACCTTTTACCCCTGTACTTTCCACACAGACACTCGTAATCCTTGATGGGACCAAAGATCTTGGCACAGAAGAGCCCCTCTTTCTCAGGTTTGTGGGTTCTGTAGTTGATAGTCTCAGGTTTTTTTACTTCTCCGTAACTCCAGCTTCTTATCTCTTCTGGAGAAGCTAACATCAGTTTGATTCTCTCAAAGGGTAAAAGCCCCTTCCTTTTCATGTTTCATCCTCCTCCTGCTTTTGAACCTTGTCACAGGGAGCAGACCCTCCGTTCTCACACTTTACATCAAGCCCGAGGGCCTTCAGCTCCCTGACCAAGACCCTGAAGGATTCAGGTATACCGGGCGTGTAGGTATAACGCCCTTTCACTATGGCTTCGTAAACGTTGCTTCTTCCCTCTATGTCGTCGGACTTGACGGTGAGCATTTCCTGAAGGGTGTAGGCTGCTCCGTGAGCTTCCAGTGCCCAAACTTCCATCTCTCCAAGCCTTTGTCCACCAAACTGAGCCCTACCACCGAGTGGTTGTTGTGTGACGAGGGAGTAAGGTCCTGTACTACGTGCGTGGATCTTGTCATCCACCATATGTATGAGTTTCAACATATGCATGTAGCCTACGGTGACACGCATGTCAAAGGGCTCACCCGTTCTGCCGTCGTAGAGAACCGTCTTACCATCCTCAGGAAGCCCTGCCATCCTGAGCAGTTCCTTTATATGCTCCTCCGAGGCACCTTCAAAAACAGGTGTGGCCATAGGTATACCCTGCTCTTCGTATTGGGACACTACAGCTTCCAGTTCTTCATCCGACAGAGAGTTTATGAAATCTTCCAGAGCTCTGACGTTCTGACCATCTTCCGTATCACCCACCGCATAGATCTTTTTCAGGAACTCCAGCACCGCAACCCTGTCCCTCGTTCTTCTGAAGAGTTCTCCTACCTTCTTACCCAACTCCCTGGCAGCCCAACCTAAGTGGGTTTCCAGTATCTGTCCTACGTTCATACGGGAAGGAACACCGAGAGGGTTCAGCACTATATCTACAGGTGTGCCGTCTGGGAGGAAGGGCATGTCCTCTACAGGAAGCACCACCGATATAACACCCTTGTTACCGTGCCTTCCCGCCATTTTGTCACCAACCTTTATCTTCCTCTTCTGAGCTATGTACACCTTTACGAGAGCTATCACACCTTGAGGTAGATCCGTTCTACTACCTATGCTCTTTATCTTCTCTTCGTAGATCCTCGTTATGGCCTCTGTCTGAGCCTTTGCCCTGTCCCTTATCTCCCTTATTTTGTTACACAGATCCTCGTCGTCAAAGAAGTTATCAGGCTTGGTCAACACGTAGTTGATGATCTGGGAGAAGATCCTCTCATCCACCACTGTTCCGGCAGGATATGTCTTCTTCTTCACAGTTACATCCTTATCCAGCTTCCTACCCACTACCAAACCTTGTATGACCCTGTCCCTACCTTCTATTATCAACCTCTTCTTTTTCTCCAGCTCCTTCTCCAACTCCTCTCTTTCGGCCCGCTCCACAGCCTCCGCCAGATAATTTCTCCTTTCTCCCACCTTTCTGGCAAACACTCGCACATCCACCACTATACCTTCCACACCGGGAGGACAACGTAAGGAAGTATCCTTCACATCCCTTGACTTTTCTCCGAATATGGCCTGAAGGAGCTTCTCCTCAGGAGTGAGTTGAGACTCACCCTTAGGTGATACCTTACCCACAAGGATATCACCAGGCTTCACGTAAGTTCCTATCTTCACTATCCCAAACTCGTCCAGATGGGCAAGAGCCTTTTCCGGTACCCCGGGTATGGACCTGGTGATTTCTTCGTAACCCAGCTTTGTCTCCCTAGCTTCCACCTCAAGTTCTTCTATGTGTATGGAGGTGTAAACATCGTCTCTCACGAGACGCTCTGATATGACGATGGCGTCTTCAAAGTTGTATCCTCTCCACGGCATAAAGGCCACCAGCACGTCCCTACCTAAAGCCAACTCTCCCTTGTAGGTAGATTGTCCATCTGCTATAACGTCACCCTTCTTCACTTTCTGACCTTTGGTTACCAAAGGCCTTTGGTTTATACAGGTGTTCTGGTTAGTTCTGGCAAACTTCTCCAAGAGGTATATGTCTATGCCTATATCGGTAGGATCGTTCATATCTATTTCATCGGGATTGACCCTTATCACTATCCTTCTGGCATCTACCTCCTCCACTACACCACCTCTTTTGGCCAACACGAGAGCTCCACTGTCATAGGCCACCTTTCTCTCCATACCCGTACCCACCAAGGGAGCACGGGGGAATATGAGAGGTACCGCTTGTCTCTGCATGTTGGATCCCATGAGGGCCCTGTTGGCGTCGTCGTGCTCCAAGAAAGGTATCAGAGAAGAGGATACGGAAACCACCTGTCTTGGGGAAACGTCCATGTAATCCACCTGCTGCGGTCTTACCACCTGTATGTCGTTCTTATAACGTGCGTACACTCTATCGGCCAGTATACTACCGTCCTTGCTGTAAGGCGTGTACTGGGCTATCACATAGTTTTCTTCTTCGTAGGCAGCCAGATACTCTACCTGATCGGTAACCTTACCTTCCACCACTTTTCTGTAAGGAGTGATGATAAAACCGTACTCGTTGACCTGAGCGTACACGGTAAGGGATGTTACAAGACCTATGTTCTGACCTTCCGGTGTCTCTATAGGACATATACGCCCGTAGTGAGAAGGATGAACGTCCCTTATCTCAAACTTAGCACTTTCCCTGGTCAGACCTCCCGGACCTAGAGCAGAGAGCCTTCTCTTGTGAGTGGTAGCAGAGAGGGGATTGGTGTTGTCCAGATACTGAGAGAGAGCACCTCCCTTCAGGAACTCGTAGATGGTAGAAGTAAGATACCTAGGTTGAAGTAGGTCCTGGGGTTTCAGGTTAGGATCATCGGGGTTTACCACGGTGCATCTGTCCCTGAAGTATTTTTCCATACGGGCTATTCCCACACGAGCTTGCCCTTCTAGCAGTTCACCTACAGATCTTACCCTTCTGTTGCCAAGGTAGGCTATGTCGTCCTTCTTTTCCCTTCCGTACCTAAGGTTTATAAGATACTTGACGGTGTTCACAAGGTCCTGTGCTGTTAAAAAGCGTGCTTTATCCTCTGTGTAGTCCTTTACTTTTACCTCCGCCTTCTCCTTGAAGACCTCTTTAAGGATCTCCTCCGTGACCAGCTGACCCTCTTTGTAGGGACCTACGCTCTCCGCCAGAGCGAGGGGCGGCAACTCCCCTAGTCTTCCTATATCATCCGCCTTAAGCACTTTGGGAACTTTATACACCTTAGCGTTTATCTTGACTCTACCTACACGGGAAAGGTCGTACCTGGTTAGATCTCCGAAATACACACTGAAGTGCGTACGAGCTCTGCTCACCAGATGTTCCAGTTCCATCACCATGGGTTCCACTGCCCTCAGTTTCTTGTAGATGTCCACGAGGGCTATGTCCCGCAGGGAGAACTTGGAGGGAATCCTCATAGGACTTCTGCCTTGATCTCTGGGAGAGCATTCCGCTATGAGGGTTTCTAAGATTACCTTACCGTAAGGACTCTTCAGGGCACTCTCCCTAGGTACAGCCACCACCAGATCCAGCTTTATCCTGTCATCTTTGAGGAGGCGCTCCAGCTGAGAAAGCTCCTCCAGATAACGCTCTTCTATAAACTCCTCCTCCGTCCCTTTACCCTCCAGAACACCCCTGTATCTCATTATGGCAAACAGATGGTGTCCTTCCAGATCCTCTATGCTAAACTCCTCTCCTGTCTCTTGATGGAACAAGAGGCCATCCCTCACTATAAAACCTTTCGTTTCGGGATAGAAGGCCTTCAGGATCTGATATGAGTTCTCTAACCCGAATGCCCTCAAAACGAAGGTACTTCCCACTTTCTTTTTATCTACTCTCGTAACTAAAACATCAGAGGTGGTGGAAAGTTCAAACTCTATCCGTGAGCCCTTATCGGGGATTATACTGGCTCTGTAGATAACCCTTACAACGGTGCTCTCCTTAGGTCTTTCCTCTTTCTCCTCAAAGAACAC